>DCVM01000012.1 GCA_002327985.1 Syntrophaceae bacterium UBA2188
TTAAACCCCTGGAAGGAAAAGAATTAGGAAAAGGTGCTATATATCAAATTTTTGAGATGCCCCTATATACCCTATCCAGTCTTGGGTTAGGTGGGATATTGGGAATTGAAGGAAGGTATATAGGGGCTTAAGCCTATTTCCAAAGCGGAAAATAATTATTTATTCCCAATGGAGGAAATAATTTCTTTAAAATTATAGACGAATTTCCCTGACATGATGCCTCCGTCGATAGGTATAGCTGCGCCATTGATAAAAGCTGCTTCATCCGAAGCTAAAAAGAGAGCAAGGTTAGCCACTTCTTCGGGCCTTCCTATTCTTCCAATAGGAATCATGTTTTGGCGCATTTTTTTGAAAGGATGTTCAGAAGTAAAGAATTTGGCAATGGCCTCTGTCTCAATGGTCCCAGGGCAAATACAAACTGTTCTTATATTTTGTCTCGAATAATCAAGCGCAACATTTTTAGTAAGGTTTATAATCGCGGCTTTAACACAGTTATAATGGCTGTACCAATGGGCCCCTTCCATTCCACCCACAGAAGAGATGTTGATGATTACACCTCCTCCGTTCTTCAACATGGCAGGAATTGCAAATTTGTAACCGAGGAAATAACTCCGAAGACCTACGGCAATAGCTCGATCCCATATTTCAATAGAAACTTCGGTTAAGGGACGGGCCCCCTGGAAATCAAGATAAGCAGCATTGTTAAGGAGGATGTCGAGTCGTCCAAAATTGGCCAATGTAAAATGAACCATTTCCTCCATTTTAGTAGCATCGGAAACATCGGCTTCGAAGAACAGGCCTTCTCCTCCTTCCTCTTTGATTAGATCAACTGTCTTTTGCCCGCCTTCCACATTAATATCATTGACTACTACCTTGGCTCCCTCCCGGGCAAAGCGTTTGGATATGGCCCGCCCTATACCCGAACCAGAGGCTGTCAGGAGGGCAACTCGATTCATCAATCTCATATTTTCTTCTCCATCCTTTTCGTTTATTATTAACAAAAGTCAATTCTATATACCCACTCCAATATATTTCTTCACTCAAACTATATCTGCTGACTAAATTTGCCAGCCGGCGACATATCCTTCATGCAAGGCATCGCCAATCTTGCGGGGGCTCACACAGTCCCCAACTATATATAATTCATTAATTTTATTTTCTAATATTCCGGCAAGTTTGTTTTTAGGTTTAGCACCTAAGGCAAGGACGATCGTATCAGCCTTAAGGATTCGGTCTATTCCCTCTTTGTCTGAAACCACCAAACCCTTGGCATTGAACTCCTTGATAGTATGGTTAAAAAGGAAGCTGACTCTATTTTTAGCAAGCTCTGTTAGAATGGACCGCCGACTTATCGAATTCAAATCCTCGGCAACCTTAGTGCCGGGCCGCACCTTAATAATAGTAACCTTCTTTCCCTTCTGAGCAAGGTAAAGGGCAGTTTCACAGCCAATAAGCCCTGCACCGACTACAATGATTTCACTCCCTAATTTCTTCTTACTCAAAAAGAGGTCTACTGCACTGACTTTTTTTTCTTGTTTAATTCCTGGAATGACAGAGACCAGTGGATTCGCTCCAGTGGCTACGATTACCGCTTGGGGTTTCACCTGATCAACTAATTGGGAAGTGACTTCTTTTCCCTTTTCGACCCGCACTCCAAATTTGTCCAATTGAACCCGGAGGAATTTCAACAACTCCCCAAGAGAACCCTTGAAAGAAGGTTGTGATGCAGCCCTCAGTTGTCCCCCCAATTCATTTTCTTTCTCATAAAGGGTAACTTTATGCCCTTTCAGTGCTGCTACTCGTGCTGCTTCCATCCCTGCCGGGCCTCCCCCAATTACCATAACTTTCTTTGGTTTTTTAGTACGGTGAATCGCATAATATCGTTCTTTGCAAACAGTGGGATTGACCGAGCAAGAAATAGACTTCATGAGGAATAAGTTTCCTATACAACGTTCGTTACATCTTATGCAGGGCCGTATGTCTTCCACCCGACCCTCTCTTGCTTTGTTAGGCCAATCGGGGTCGGCAAACAACGCTCTCCCCAAACAAATAAAGTCTGCTCTCCCTTCATTGAGAATTTGCTCCGCAAGTTCAGGGGTCATAATGCTACCCACTGTGATCACAGGAATGTTGACCACTCTTTTGATTGCCCTTGCAAATTCGACCAAGCAACCTTGCGGAAGATAAGTTGGTGGTATGATCAAAGAATCGGCCTCATAGCATCCAGCATCGATATGAAGAACGTCTAGCCCTGCAGCCTCCAAACGTCTGGCAATCTCCTGTGATTCTGTCAGGGCACGTCCACCTTCTATTCCATGTTCTGCTGAATACCGAAAACTCAGAGGAATTTGCAGTCCTACCTTAGCTCTTATCGTATCGATCATCTCTATGGGGAATCTCATTCTCCCCTCAATGCCTCCGCCGTATTCGTCGTTGCGTTTATTCCAGAGGGGAGTCATAAACTGATCGATAAGGTAACCAGTATGAGCGTGAAGCTCAATGAGGTCAAAACCAGCTATGGCTGCACGCAGGGCAGCATCACTACAGGAATAAACTATCCTTTTTATTTCATCCACTGTCAGCTCATGACACAAAATATTAGGATTTACAAAGGAAGGTAATGGTGATGCCGATATAGGAACCCTCCCGGGTGTAGCTCCAACCATATATCTTCCAGGGCCAGGGCTAAGTTGTATGCCAATTTTAACTCCAAAGTCGTGAACGGCATCTACCAACTCAGCCGCTCTCGGGATATGCCAAGGGGAATCTATGAAAGCCGTTGGGATGTCAGATGGAGGGCTTACCTCCCTCTCCACCATTGTCGCCTCTGTCAGAATGAGGCCTACGCCTCCCTTCGCCCTTGCAACAAAATAATCGATCTGACGCTCAGAATAACGTCCATCTGGCTCAGCCAATAAGGTCGCCATGGGAGCCATAACAATTCGGTTTCTCAATGCTAACCTCCCAATATGTCCCGGCTGGAACAACTTAGGGAATCGCTGTTTTTTTGCCACTCTGATTTCCTTGTTTAAATAGAAACACTACCTCATTGGCACTATGACCTTGATCAAATCCGTTGTTAAAATCTTGGTATAATTATCGCTTTCTTCTCCTTGGATCATCAGGTCTTCGCAATCAAAACAGATAAGATCGTGAGGAAGTAGTAAGAGATTAAAAAATTTGCCCGCAGAGCTTTTTTATAAGGATACTCTATTACATGGACAGTTTCATCGATTAATTGACCATCATCCGTTTATTTTTTTGTTTCTCTTATTTTCCAGTCTTTCAATATCTCTTCTCGAAGGATATTCTTTTTGATTTTTCCAACCGATGTTTTTGGAAAATCTTCTTTTCTAAAAACCCAAAACCCGGGAACCTTAAACTTAGCCATTTTTTCGTTACAGAATTCTATCAGCTCTTCTTCCGTGGCAGTCTTACCCTCCTTAAACCTGATGATAGCCAGCACAGCCTCGTCTCTAATGGGGTCGGGGACGCCTAGGATGGTTGACTCTTCGACAGCCGGATGTGTATTTAGAACACGCTCGACTTCTGCGGAGGCAATATTTTCTCCTGCTCTTTTAATCATATCTTTTTTTCGATCCAACATGTAGAGGTAACCATCCTCATCCATTCTTCCATAGTCCTCAGAGTAAAACCATCCATCGACAAGGGATTCCGCCGTAGCTCCAGGATTTTTATAATATTCCTTAAATAAGGATATTCCAGGCTGGCCCTTAATCGCAATTTCCCCTTTTTCGCCAATGGGCATTTCGTTACGATCATCGTCCACAATTTTTACCTCAGTACCAAAGTGTGGCAATCCTACAGATCTTCTTGGTCTCTCGCCCCAAATGGGCACCATCGTTGCTGGACCCAGTGTCTCCGTGGATCCATATCCCTCGACCAATATCGTATTAAAACGCCTCTCAAAGGTATCCCATTCTTCCTCCGAAATAGGGAAGGCATAAGGACCTCTCCACATTTTATTTTCTTTGTCCAAGGGATTTTCAAGTTGGGCTAAAACCATCCTGACAATAGGTGCAGCAGTAGTACATATCGTACAATGGTAGTTTCTAAGCCATGAGCTGAAACGACTGGCACTGAATCGCTCACAGAGAACAAGACTTCCCCCGGCTGTCAGACATGCAAAATACAGGACGCATTGAGCGTGAATATGAAAAAGGGGGAGGTAAATCAGATAGCGATCATCTGGGGTAACGATAAAATGTTTGCAACAAATCTCTCCAATATAGAGAAAATTGGCGTTTGTCAAAATAACCCCTTTCGGGCGAGCGGTTGTTCCTGACGTAAAAAGCATTTCAGCATTATCCATCGGATCGATGTCCACCGGAACAAGCTCTGGGGAAGAGCCTGCAAGGATGTCCTCCCAGCAATGGGTCCCAGGGATTTTCTCTGCGGACCGATAAATTACAATATCCTTGACAGAGGGACATTTTGAGTGAATGCTGTTAAAAATCGGATAATACTTCCCATCTGTGATGACCAACTTGGCCTCCGAAAAGTTGAGTTTATACTCCAAATCTTCAGTAACGTCAAAAATAATGGATGGGATCATGACGGCGCCGATTTTTGTGCAAGCATGCAAAGAAACAAGAAATCCTATCGAGTTGGGTAAATGGGTCAGCACGAAATCCCCCTTCTGAATACCCCGTTGAAGGAGCCAGTTGGCGAATCGATTTACTTTATCGTCAAATTGCCTGTAGGTTAATATCTCCTCTTGTTGATCTTCACTCAAAAAAATAATAAAGGGTTTGTCACGGTGCTGACGAACCTTCCTTTCAAGCAGCTTCCTTATATTCATCTTTCTACCCATAACAGTTGCATGGTTGAAATTTAACATATCCATATTTGAACCTCCTCAAAGGCTCCATTGAAAAGTGAAAGGCTGACCATCGCGTTGCCGCTTCCCTTGAATTCGCCCAATATGTAAACCGGTCATGGAGACAACTTATTTGGATTGATTATTTAACAGCCTTATCGAAGTATTGTGTCAGTCTCTATACTGCTTGCCAACCTTATCATGCCATCAGACGATGAAGATTTCTTTCGTTTCCTTTATACATAAAGGGGGTTTACCTTTTTGCCTCACGTTCTTTCCAATATTCCAAAATATCTCTTCGTAGAATATTCTTCTGGATCTTTCCAACCGAGCTTTTTGGAAAATCTTCCTTTCTGAAAATCCAGAATTGCGGTACCTTAAATTTGGCCATTCTCTCCTTACAAAATTCTGTCAGTTCCTGCTCGTTCACCCTTTCCTTTAATCTTATCACCGCACATACCGCCTCGTCCCTAACGGGGTCAGGAACGCCGATGATTGCTGACTCCTCAATCGCTGGATGTAGATTTAGAACACGTTCAACTTCAGCAGAAGAGATGTTCTCGCCCGCTCTCTTGATAATGTCTTTTTTACGATCTACAAAATAGACATAACCATCTTCATCCATTCTTCCATAATCCTCAGAGTAAAACCATCCATCGACAAGAAACTCCGCTGTCGCCCCAGGATTTTTATAATATTCCTTAAATAACGAGATCCCAGGCTGGCCCTTAATCGCAATCTCCCCTTTTTCGCCAATGGGCACTTCATTACGGTCATCATCCACAATTTTTACTTCGGTACCAAAATGTGGGAATCCTACAGACCCTCTTCGCCTTTCACCCCAAATCGGCATAATGGTGGCCGGGCCTAATGTCTCAGTTAAACCATATCCATCGATCAAAATAGTATTGAACCGCCTCTCAAAAGAATTCCATTCCTCGTCTGAAACAGCAATTCCGTAAGGGCTTCTCCACATCCTATTCTCTTTGTCGAGAGGATGCTCAGGTTGAGGTAAAATCATACGTACAATCGGTGCTCCGGTAGAACATATTGTACAATTATAATTTCTGAGTAAAGAGCTGAACCGGCTCGCACTGAATCGTTCGCAAATGACGATACTTGCCCCAACGGTCAAACACGGAAAATAGGATATGCACTGAGCATTCACATGGAAAAAAGGTAATATTAAAAGGAAACGATCATCCGGGATGACGGCAAAGCTCTTAGAGCAAATCTCCCCCATATAGAGAAAATTAGCGTGTGTTAAAATAACTCCTTTCGGGCGAGCGGTTGTCCCTGACGTAAAAAGCATTTCAGCATTATCCAGTGGTTCGATGTCAAAAAATGGAAGCTCCGGAGAAGAATTTGCAAGGAGATCTTCCCAACGTTCGGCTCCACGAATTTTCTCCTCGGAGCGATAAATGACAATATCTTTTACCGATGGACATGCAGGCTGAATTTTATCAAATATCGGATAATATTTTCCGTCTGTAATGACCATTTTGACATCCGAGAAATTTATTTTGTATTTTAGATCCTCGGCCACATCGGAAATGATCGAAGGGATCATAACTGCGCCGATTTTTGTGCAAGCATGCAAGGAAACAAGAAATCCTATCGAGTTGGGTAAATGGGTCAGCACGAAATCACCCTTCTGAATACCCTGCTTAAGGAGCCAATTGGCAAATCGATTTACTTTTTCGTTAAATTGCTTATACGTTAATATTTCTTCATTGAAATTTTCATCCACAAAAATAATGAACGGTTTGTCAGCATGTTGCCGAACTTTCATCTCAAGCAGTTTCCTTATATTCATCTTTCTGCCAATCACCGTTGCGTTTTGGGGATTGAGAAAATCCATATTCGATCCTTCCCAAATATTACATAGAAAAGTCACCCTTTAATAATACTTTTGGCACTTTTCCTGAATTTGATAAAACTGTAAAACAATGACGGATGTAACTGATCTAAAATAGGGGCCTTGCCGGCTCATCGGAGCATGATCCCACCATCTATCACGATTGCAGAACCTACCATATAATCGCTGGCTGCTGAAGCAAGAAAAACAGCTAATCCCTTTATTTCTTCTGGGTTAGCTATCCTGCCGATCGGGACGAGTTTCTTCACCTCTTTTTCGAATCTCTCTCGGCCTTTAGGGTTTAGCTGGGTATCAAAGAGGCCAGGACATATCGCATTGACTTGAATGTTATATGGAATGAGTTCTAAGGCCATCACTCTTGTTAGCATAAGGCCACCCCCTTTGCTAGCACAATAATCCCCACTATGGGGTAATGGCCTAAATGACCCAATCGAGGTAACATTGATTATCTTTCCTTTCTTTTCTTTGATCATCTCCTTGGCAGCAGCTCTTGAACATAAAAATATTCCTTTCAAATTGATGGCCTGGGTCTCATCCCATTCTTCGATACTCATCTCTGTCACAGCTTTTGCGCTTCCCGTGATCCCCGCATTATTAACCAATATATCCACCTTCCCAAACTTCTTAACCGTGATAGCGATCAAATCTTCAACCTGTTGAGGATGACTGACATCGCAACGGACGGCTAACGTTTTTACACCAAGCTTTTCTATCTCTAAGCCGACCTCTTCACAAGCGTCTAAATGACGAGCACAAAGAACAATATTTGCCCCTGCTTCAGCCAGCCCTTTAGAAATTCCCAGGCCTATCCCCCGATATCCTCCTGTGACCACTGCCACTTTCCCTGTCAGATCAAACATCTGTAATTTCATAACCTATCCCATTCTATTCTCATTTTAGTTATTAAGATAAAATTAGAATCATTCTTCATTTATAAACATAACAGCGGCAAGGTTCCTCCCCAATTTTCTCCGGGGGATCCGTGATCATTAATGCTTTCCCTCCTGGTTCAGTGGGGCAGGTTCCCATGACATAACAGTGGGCGCAGTACACTGGAAAATTTGGCCTATTAAACGTCATAGGCTGGGGTTTCTTAATTCTCAAAAAGCTACCAGGTGGATCATAGGCACCCTCTAAGACAAGACGACCGCCGCTCCCACAACATGGTTGAGTATGAATAACAAATTTTTCATCATCTTCTTCTATTTTAATCGGATGGAGGTGCCCCCTCAATCCGGCTGCCAATATCTCAATTTTCTCTCGAGTACTCTTGTTGGCATATCGCTTGCCTAATCGGAGTGATAAGTCACCCACTGTTTCTTTCATCGCCTCATACAAAACCTCATCTCCATAATTTTTTCCAATAAACGTTAATAGGCCTGTAATCCAATCTCGATATAAGTCATGCATTCCTAAAAATTCATTGTACATCCTCTTACTTAACTTCTTAGCGGTCTTCTTATCCCCAGCCTCGATAGCGGCTTGGAGGAGATCTAATGTCCGTTCTCCCATCATTCTTAACTCTTCTTCTGTGAAGACTCTTTTCTCCTCCATGTTCAATTCTCCCCTTTCATGGTTCCGACCTAAATCGTAGGATCTCTTTTCTAACTTCCTCGAGGCCTGTTTGTTTCCATAAGAGATAAACGGAGAGCAGTTCTTATCTATTATTTCCCTTGCCAAAGAGGCTTGCGCTTTTCAAGGAAAGCGTTTATTCCCTCTTTGGAGTCCTTCGTCACAGAAAGCATCAGCGCGGACAATTGGCAGTACTCCATCGCCCCCTCAAGCGGCATGTCTGTCCCTACCTGGATAGCACGTTTGATATGGGCTATTGATGCAGGTGCGTTTCTCAAAATTCGGCCGGCGAGTTCCTCAGCCGCCTGCAAGACTTCTCCATCCTGGACGATTTTGCTCACCAAACCGACCCTATAGGCTTCCTGGGCATCAATAGGGTCTCCGGTTAATTCTATATATAGCGCCATCTCTCTCCCGATTAAGCGGGCCAACCTGGCCGTTGCCCCAGCGCCTGGCATGATACCCAAACCCACCTCTGGCAATCCCAGCTTTGTTTTCTCCGATGCGATACGGAAGTCACAGGCTGTTGCAATCTCAAGCCCACCACCAAAGGCAATCCCATTGATGGCAGCGATGACTGGTATTCGAAGCCTCTCCAATCGGAAATTAAACCTTGTTAACTTGTCGTGGAGCAGAAAAAATTCATAAGGTGTCTCTAATGCTTTGTGAATCATCTTTATATCCCCGCCCGATATAAAAGATTTACCTGAACCGGTGAGAATAAGGGCTCCTAACTCCGCATCCCCTTCAATGTTGGCCAACACACTATCCAATTCAAGAATCATCTGCTCGTTTAAGGCGTTATGAACTTCGGGTCGGTTAAATAGAATGTACCCCACCTTACCTTTCTTCTCATAAATAATAGTTTCGTAAGCCATCATTTTTCCCCTTTCAGGAATTGATCCTTATAACTCTGGAGAGACCAAAATCTTACAATGCTCCAATTTACGCTCTCCCATCAATTCTTTTATCCCTTTTTCCAAAATATCATCCAGTTTTATCTTTGCACTGATCAATTCAGGATCACACCTAACTTTTTTACTGGTCAAGAGAGAGATCGCGGGAGGGAATTCATCCACATAACCTTGACTTGCGATGATTGTTTTCTCACGGAAAAATAGATTGAAGAATGGGAAATCACAGGTAGTTGGCATGGTCCCTACTTCCACAATGGTTGAAGCTTTTCCAGAAACAGTTTCAGACAACAACATTGCATCACTCTTGCCAGCACATTCAAACACCACATCAGCTCTCCTTCCTTCAGTCAGTTCAGCAATAGCTCTCCCTGGATCGACCCCTTTTGGATTGATCACTTCCGTTGCACCCAGTTCTTTAGCCATTTGACCTCTATTAGAAAGCATCTCAAAAACAATGATCTTACCCGCTCCGCAAGCGTTTGCAACCTGCATGGTCAATAAACCAATGGGCCCGGCACCTACGATCGCTACGTTAGCCCCGAGTTCCATGCGGCTTCTTTTTACAGCACGGACAGCGCAAGCCAGAGGTTCGGTAAAGGCCCCCATTTCATATGTAACCTCATTAGGCAATCTATAAACATTGTCATTGGACACGACAATAAATTCAGCAAACGCCCCATCTGCTGCCCCTCCGATACTGCCAAGGATGGCACATTGAATATGTTGACCTTTTTTGCAGTAGTAACACTTGTAGCATGGAATCGTAGGCCTTACCGTCGCTTTATCACCGACTTGGACCCCATGGACATTATCTCCAATTTTAACCACTTGGCCAGAGAATTCATGACCTCCGGTAATAGGAGCCATCTTCCCTGTGCCAGGATGGGGCTTTTTGACCGGCAAGAGGCCAGCTCCTCCCTGATACTCTTGAACATCAGCACCGCAAATGCCGCACCATTTCACTTTTATCTTAACCTCCCCTGGACCTGGTTCTGGTTCTGGGATGTTTTCTAATCTCATATCCTTGCCGCCATAATAACGTAACGCCTTCATTTCAACCTCCCTCTGTTTGATTCCCTTTCAAGAATCTGAGTATCCCCCATCAATTCTTAGCTTGTCTTGATCTAACGATATCTTTGACAGCAGAAATGATGTCAGCCTCCTGTGGTAGGACAGCATTCTCCACAACTGTCCCCCAGGGGATTGGCGTAAATGCCGCTCCAATACGTCTTATCGGAGCATCTAAATAATCAAATAAATGTTCCACAACGCTCGCCGCTATCTCAGCCCCAAACCCACTTATCTTCACCGCCTCGTGGGCAATTACCAATTTCCCCGTTTTTTTGACAGAGCTTTCAATCGTCTTCATATCTAAAGGAATTAACGTCCGAAGATCGATAATTTCAATGTTGATTCCCTCCCTGGCAAGTTTCTCAGCGCTCGTTGCAACTTTAAAAAACAACTGCCCCCATGTAACAACAGTGACATCGGACCCCTCTCTCTTGACATCCGCTTGACCTAACGGAAGAGTATATTCTTCTTCGGGAATTTCCCCTTTTGCCCGTAAAAACTTATGTTCAATAAAAATGATCGGGTTGTCATCCCTAATGGAAGATTTGAGAAGGCCTTTCACATCATATGGGGTGCTTGGATATACGACTTTTAAACCAGGAACATGACAAAACCAGGATTCTAAACTCTGCGAGTGACCAGGACCAGCGCTTACTCCACCCCCCCCCAATGTACGGAAAACAACAGGTGCTTTACACTGACCGGCAGACATGTATCGCATTTTTGCCGCTGAATTTACAATAGAATCCATAGCCAAGGCTGTAAAATCCATAAACATGATTTCTGCCACCGGTCTCAGTCCAGAAATCGCTGCCCCAACTGCGATACCGGCGATAGCTGACTCACTAATAGGAGTATCTATTATTCTTTTACTGCCAAATGCTTCAAACAAACCCTTGGTAGCGTTAAAACTTCCGCCTGAGATTCCAACATCTTCACCCATGACGATAACGCTATCGTCTCTTGCCAACTCCTCTCTTAATGCCTCATTGATCGCTTTAACATATGTAATTTCTTTCATTTAGATACCCCAGGTTATTAAACATACACATTCTGAAATGCTTGCTCCCTACTTGCCACCGGACTGCTTTTTGCAAATTGAATGGCCTCTTCGATCTCTCTCTTTACGGATTCATCCAACTCATTCATTGATTCAAGGGTTAGAATTTTTTCATCCATGAGTCGCTTTTGAAACTTACTCAAAGGATCGACCCTACGTGCCTCTTCGATGTCTTTTGGGTCTCGATATTTTTGGGGATCGCCGATATAGTGTCCCTCCCAACGCCTTACCTTACATTCTATTAATGTTGGACCATCCCCTTTTCTCGCCCTCGCTATTGCCTCTCTTGCTACCTCATAAACTTCCAAAATATCCGTGCCATCCACGACTTTCCCTAACATGTTGTATCCTTCGGCCTTCCGCCATATGTCAACTTGGGACGCGGTCGCTTTTTGGGGGGTAAATTGTGCCCAACCATTATTTTCAACGACAAAGACGATAGGTAATTTCCATAGCGAAGCGATATTCAAGCTTTCGTGGAAATTTCCTTCATCCACAGTACCGTCCCCGAAAATACAGATAACCACCTGATCGGACTTTCTGTATTGGCAAGCAAGCGCTACTCCAACAGCAACAGGAATTTGACCCCCAAGAGTTCCACTTTGTCCAAGTATCCCATATTTCAAATCGAAATAGTGCATCTCACCAGATATCCCTTCACAGGGGCCATTCTTTCTCCCTAACGCCTCAGCCATAAATCGCTTTAGGGGGACCCTTTTTCCAATGATTATTGCGCGCCCCCGGTGAGTGTTATTGATGTAGTCTTCTGGTTCAAGATATGCAGTGACGCCCACACCAACGGCCTCTTGCCCGAGATTAGAGTGAAACCAACCCGCAACTTCACCCGTAGTCATTAACTCAATGAGCTTTTCCTCTAATCTCCTTGTTTTCAACAAGAGTGTAAAAAGTTCCTTTTTCTTCTCATTGCTGACTTCACCCATATCGAACCTCTCTTCACCATTTTTATCCTGCAGAAAAAAGTTGTTTCGCTACTATCTCCCGATGGAAATCACTATCGCCAAACGTAATTTCAGCCATTCTACCCATTCTGAAATAAAGGGGCATGTCATGATCCTCGCAATATCCCACTCCACCGATGACCTGATGCCCTAAAGCGACAATTCTTCTAAATGCATCATTGCACCAAGCCTTTGCAATCGACACTTCCTTTTCGTAGGGGATGTCCTCATCAATCATCCAAGCCCCCTTGTAGGTGACCCACCTACAACCATCAAGGTCAACCAACATATTGCTACAATGATGCTGGATGGCCTGAAAACTACCTATGGGCTTTCCAAACTGAACCCTTTTCTTTGCATAGGAAACAGCCATATCCAGAACCTGTTGGCCTCCCCCAACCATCTCAGCACATTTGGCCAGGGCTGCTTTTTGCAGAATTTTTTTTAAGAGTCCCCAACCTTTATTTAATTCACCAAGCACATTTTCCTTGGGTACTCTTACTTTGTTAAAGAAAATTTCATATTGTTTATCTTTTGCCATGGTATTAAGAAGCGTATATTTTATTCCTTCGGCTTTTCCATCTATGACAAAAAGTGTAATTCCATCTTCCGGATCTTTTCCCTTTTCGGTTCTGGCGACACATAACAGGTAATCCGCAACATGGGCATTCGGAACGAACAATTTAGTCCCATGAACGATGAAGCTTTCTCCTTTGGCTTTGGCAGTTACTGTAATTGAAGATGGATCATAATCACTTTCGGATTCGGTTATGGCCAAAGTGGCGATTAATTCTCCTTTAGCTATTTTAGGCAACAGCTCTTGCTTTTGTTGTTTGGTACCAGCTTCTAATATGGTTAATCCTCCTAAAACAACTGTTGAGAAAAAGGGACCTGGAAGGCAGGCACGCCCCATCTCCTCAAGTAACAAAATCAATTCCATGAAGTTTCCACCTGTGCCACCAAACTCCTCTGGGAAGATGAGTGCCATCCAACCTAACTCTGCCATTTGGCGCCACAACTCATCTGAATAACCTTTCGTGCCTTCAACCATCTCCCTTAATAAGGAACTAGGACATTTATCCATTAAAAATTGTCGAGCACTTTTTCGTATTAATTGTTGCTCTTCGGTAAATTTAATATCCATTTCTTAACACCTCATGTAAACTGTATAAGTTGAAAAATTAGCCACATTTAATTCCTCGGCAACCCAAGACCTCGTGTAGCCGTGAGATTTCTAATAATTTCACTGGTACCTCCACCGATGGTATAGACGACAGACATCCGGCATAATCTTGATATCTCACCTCTCAGTGGAACCCACTTAGAATCCTCATCTAAACGACCAAAGAACCCCAAAATCTCCATGCCGGTATATGCAAGACGCTGGTACAACTCACTTATAAATAGCTTGCTGATTCCTGACTCGTAGTCCGGAGATCGCCCTTCAAACAACATTGCGAATGCGCGATATTCAAGGCATTTTGAAACTTCGATCTCAATCGCCATTTGAGCTAACTTGTTTCTCACCAAGGGATCTTCAGTCATCAACTTTCCATTTCTTCGCGTTTGCCTGGTATATTCAATAATTCTATTTAAGATGGGTACGAGCCTTTCTGTCTGAGACATCATTAAACGTTCATAATTTAACGCCTCTATCATGTAGTAAAATCCTCTGTTCTTTTCACCCACTAATCGGTTTTTAGGGACTCTTACATCGTCATAGAATACCTCATTGGTTCTTTCACCCCCCAGTGTCCATATTGGTGTAATGGTGATACCTGGACTCCGTTGATCCACGACAAATAGACTGATGGACTCATGTTTAGGTGCATTCAAATCAGTTTTTGCTGCTAACCAATGATAGTCTGCGTAATGAGACTCTGTATTAAATGTTTTTTGTCCGGTGATTAGATAACAATCCTCTTTTTCTACAGCGACCATTTGCATAGCTAACAAATCAGACCCAGCCGGAGGTTCAGTATACCCTAAGCCAAATTCTATCTCCCCTCTTGCAATTCGAGGTAGAAATTCTCTTTTCATCTCTTCAGAGCCATGGTGAAGGATGGTGGGTCCAGACATAAACCGGGCCACTTCATTGGGTATATGGACCTCATGCCGAGCAAACTCCTGTACAAGAATGAAATCGTGGATGATCGAGCCGTCACTCCCACCGTACTCCTTAGGCCAGCCCAATCCCAACCAACCTTTCGCCCCTAACTTAAGAGCAAAGGCTCGGCCTTCTGGCCCTAAGCCTTTATCGATTGCATACTGCCGGCGAATTTCGTCGGTTAATTCTTTATCTAAGAAATCGCTCACTTCCTGTCGAAACTTCTCTTCTTCCGGTGTCGACGTCAAATTGAAATTCATAAACTCCCCTCAACCCTTTCATATTTTTTTAAAATCAATAAATTTCTTTACTTTTTTCCCATTTTTACCGATCTCTTCCCCTTTCTCTAAATCATTTTTATCCAACGATGCCCAACCCCCTTAAGATAAAATCCATCAAAAAATCAATATTTTTCTTGTTTGATCTTTTCTTAAGATTCCATCCCCTTAAGGCAAGGAAGACTGAAAGAAAAGCAATAAGATTTGCTGAAAAATCTTTATCTGTTTTGATTTTTTTCTTCTCATATGCCTTTTCCAATACCTGGCGCCAAAAGCCAACGATAAGCTTGTCGTCGAGTGACAGGACCTCATGCAAATATCTCTTTTCCATATATTTGCTCTCGGTGTAAACAAATAACAATAATTTTTTGTTCTTCGTTATAAACTCAATGGTTCGACGCAGGGCAATTTCCAATAATTTCAAAGGGTCCTTGATTTTCTCAACACCAGACCGTTCGATATTTTCATACCATTTCATTGCAATATATTTGTTCACCAGAAATAAGACATCATCTTTTGAGGATATATAATGGTACAATTTCCCCATTGACATCCCACATTCTTGCGCTATTTCACGTATCGTTGTAGGATGAAATCCCTTCTTAAAAAATAATCTACAGGCCCCTTCGATGATCTGCTCATGTCTGATATCAATCAGTTTTTCATTTTTAGCAGATAATTTAACCAAACCTCTTTGGTGGGACGCTTTAGTGTGTTTGCTACTGACCGATTTTCCTCCAGACGTTTCCATAGAAATCTCCTATCGTTGTTTCATATGGCCCTGCCCATTCTCTTCTCTCTCCGACAAGCTCCACCTGGACATCGAAAACTTCCGAAAAAAAGTTTATTAATTTCTTTGTTACTGTTTCCATCGATATATTTTTTGCAAGAATCTCAACAATAGAGGTCGCTTTTTGCCCAAGAATGCCACAGGGATTGATGTTTAGGAAATGTCCCAATTTAGGTTTTACGTTGAGGGCAAACCCATGCATCGTAATCCATTTTCTTATGCTCAGTCCGATGGAAGCTATCTGTTCTTCATTTACCCAGATCCCGGCATGGTCGTTTTTTCGGTTGGCAGGGATACAGAAACTGTTTAAGGTTCTTAGGATGACTTCCTCAAGATCTCGAACGTATTGATGAATATCTCTATTCCTTTCTTTCAGGTTTAAAATCGGATAACCCACCAATTGCCCAGGACCATGGTAGGTCACATCGCCCCCTCTATCAGTGAAAAACAAAGAAATATGCTCTTTGGAAAGTTCTTCTTGGGGGACAAGGACATGATCTAAGTCGCCGGATTTACCGACGGTAATGGTCGGTGGATGCTCCAAAAGGAGAAGCATATCTGACATCTTTCCATCCATTCTTTCACGATGAAGCTTTCTCTGTAAGAACGTGGCGGCTTGATACTCTATTAATCCGAGCTGATAAACAATGCATTTCATAGATGGACGATTACTCCGTTGTCCCCTCTTCTTCAGGGAATAGCGCCTCTTGCCACTTCCCAAAATATTTCTGATAAAGTCGGATGAAGATGCAAGACACTACTGAGGTCCTCAAGGGTCATCTCTAATTTCATTGCCACCGTTGCCTCTGCAATCAGTTCATTCGCCTGGGGTCCTATCATATGCACCCCTAATATCTGCCCATATTTAGTATCGGTAATGATCTTAACCATCCCAATTCTTTGCCCAAGGATCGTCGCAAGGCTGTTGCCAGCAAATGGATACTTTTCGACTTTTACCTGGCGCCCTTGCACAATGGCCTCCTCTTCTGTCAAGCCCACACCCGAAATTTCGGGAAAGGTATGGGTCCCGTATGGAATAGCTTTGTAATCCACTTCTGTATATTTGCCCATAGCATTTTCTGCAGCCACCATTCCTTCAACATAAGCGACATGGGTCCACATTTGCTGCATGGTCACATCACCTGCGGCAAGTATGGTCGGAACGTTTGTCTGCATGCGTCTGTTCACAGCGATACCTTTTTTGTCATTTAGGGTAATCCCCACTTTATTCAAATCAATTTCTTTGAGGTTGGACACCCTTTCTTCTGCAACCGCCAGATGTTGAGTGTCTAATTGTATCTCTTTGCCTTTAACGCTCACTCCCACACTCTTTTCCTCTGATCCCTTATCTTCTACTTTATCTACATGTGCTTCCGTGTAGGTCTTAATCTTGCTATTCTCTAACTCCTTCTCAAAAATAGAGACTATCTCTCGATCAAGTTGATGGAGTATCTTTGGAGACTCTTCAAGGAGGGTGATTTGGGTTCCCAATTTAGAGAAGATGGTTGCAATAGAAGCCCCTATGAAGCCGCCCCCGATGATTATCATGGATTTAGGAACCACTTTAAATTCAAGCAATTCATTTGGAGTGATGATTTTTTCTCCACCGGGAATCGAAGGTTTCTTCCATTCTGACCCTGTCGCAATGATAATCTTTCGGGCCGTGATTTCCTTCCTACCTCCATCCTTCAATTGCACCTCAAGCTTTGATGGTGAAAGAAGTCTCCCAATACCTTCAATGACCTCCACCCCATTGGCTGAAAAACTTTGTTTTAGCCCTGTTAATAAGGTCCTAATGATGATATTCTTGCGTGAGATCATTTTCGAAAGGTCAATTTCTGTCTCTTTGTAATTTACCCCATAGTCTTTGGCATATCTGGTTAAATCAACCATCTCCGCCATCCTTAATAGGGCCCTGACAGGGATACAGCCCCTGTTTATACAAGTTCCCCCCAAAGCATCGTTTTCTATAAGCGTAGCCTTTCCACCGAGCTGAGATACTTTTAACGCAGCCTGATATCCAGCGGATCCACCACCAAGTATGACGACATCTCTTTCTTCCATCTTCAATTCCCTTCCATTTTCTTCTGATTCCTATTTATGTTAAACCAGCAGGAGACCGGATGTTGCTATGAGTTCTTTAAGCCTAAACAAGAAATTCTCCGCCACAGCACCATCAATCACTCTATGATCAAAGGTTAAACTGAAAGGTATCATCCGCGCGATCACAATCTGCCCATCTCTCACCAAAGGCCTCTCTATAATCGGACCAGCTCCTAAAATCGCTGATTCTGGCTGATTGATGATTGGGGTCTGAAAATAGCTAACCCCCCTCCCCCCAATACTCGTCAGTGTAAATGTCCCCCCTGTCACATCGTCAGGCATAAGCTTACCCGCTTGCGCCTTCTCAACCATCTCTTTGATCATCTTCGATATCTCGACAAGACTCTTCTGATCGGCATTCTTGATCACCGGCACAATTAACCCCTTCTCCCCTTTTTCACCGAGGCTGACAGCCACCCCAATGTTGATATCTTCCCAAACCTTTATTTCGTTATCAATCAGACTGCTATTTAACAAAGGATGATCTTTAAGGGCTTTGGCAATGGCAAAGACCAGTAAATCCGTATAGGTGATTCTCACCCCAACGGTTCTCTCCTGGCTTAATAAATTCTCCCGAAGTTTCACAAAATCCGTCGCATCAAACTCACCCATCACTGTAAGTTGAGCGGAAACGGATAAACTCCGAACCATATGCTCAGAAATCGATTTTCTCATCCCTTTCAGGGGTATCGTGGCTTTCACTCTTTTACCTAAAGAAACCTCGGGAGGTAATTGGATCGGTTCCACCTTTTTCTTTTCTTCTATTGCTTTCTCGACATCCTCCCTTGTAATCCTTCCCCCAGGACCCGTCCCCAGCACTTTCGATATATCGATCATGTGCTCCTCTGCCATTTTACGGGCAACTGGAGATATCCGAATACGCTCTCCTTCGCTAGGCATCTCTTTGGACGCTCCCCCAGTAGCTATTTGTGTTGAAAATTGAGCGACTTCACCGGAGGGAGCTTCTTGCCCTTTCACTCCGCTTGCGTATATTTCTTTTGGTGGCTCCTTCTGAAGCCTTTCAAATTCATCCTTTGTTTCGACGATTAGGCCAACAATCCTGGCTACTTCTACTTGAATCCCTTCTTCCACAAGAATGTGTAAAAATCCCGAACCTTCAGCGACAACATCCCAACCTGTCTTCTCTGTCTCAATCGCTAAAACCACACTCCCTTTTTCCACCCAATCCCCTTCTTTTGCCTTCCATTCAATCATTGTTGCATAAACCATATTCATCCCAAGTTTAGGTATCACTATTTGAGCTGCCACGTTCATTCCTCCTGATTTGATAGTGGGGACCAGTCCATAATCCAAACTTACACAAAAAATGGCTCGCTATGCTTGCGAGGCACAATAGGGTGGATCATCAATTTTCCTTTTTGCCGTAACCAAGCCTTTCTCCCATGTGCCGACCTGGTTTGAGTAATTCTAACGGTTTCACTTGAAAAGACTCCTTTATCCCCAAGACTTCTGTGATAGCATCTGCTATATCCTGGGGTTGTGGTAAAGCATAGCACTCCATGAAACCGCCGGGGATCGGGGAATTCGCAGCCCCAACCCTTTTAATTGGCGCATCCAGGTAATCGAAACCTTTTTCCATAAACTGCATTCCGATCTCAGCTCCCACACTACAGCGCAGCGTGTCTTCGTCAACAATAACCAATCGATGCGTCTTTTTAACAGACGATAGGATGGTCTCGATGTCAAGGGGTTCAAGCGTTCTTGGGTCAAGAACCTCCACATCCAGACCTTTCTCCTGTAATTGGTCAGCCACTTGCAGTGTCATAAAGACCATTAGCCCTGTGGCAACAACAGTCACATCTTTCCCCTCTCTCTTGATATCTGCCTGTCCGAAGGGGATGGTGTACTCCTCCTCAGGCACAAGGCCCGATGTCCCTGCGCCTACAAGAATCCGATGATAAAGGACGACAGTAGGGTTATTATCTCTGATTGCCGTCTTTAAAAGTCCTTTGAGGTCATAGGGAGTGGTGGGGATGGCAAGCTTCAATCCCGGGGTATGCATGATATAGCCCTCAAGGCATTGGGAATGCTCTGGGCCACCACCTCCGAGATATCCCCCAATTCCGGCCAAGAAAGTGACAGGAATGGTAACCTTACCCCCATGGATGTAACGCCACTTGGCTGCTTTATGAAACAGTTCATCAGCAGCAGGCATGAAGAAATCAACAAATCGGGAGTGGACGATCGGTCGATAACCAGCCAACGCCGCCCCCACACCACAACCCAGGATTCCCGGTTCGGCTATGGGCACCTCTCTTAACCTCTTCGTACCGAACTTTTCTACCAAACGCACGGGCGTTAATATTGGATCAGCCTGGACATTCAAGCCGATGATGAATACTGTTTCATCCCTCGTCATTTCTTCTTCAAGAGCTTCAATAATGGCCTGTACGAATTTAATCTCTCGCATTTTTTCAATCTTCCTTTCTATTATTCAGCATAGAGAGCTTTCTTTAATATTTCCTTCGGATCGGTCGGCATTGGATCTGCCCAAGCCAAACGATCTGCCTCCTCCATCTCGTTTGCTGCCCCACCATCGATCTTTTCTATATCCACCTGGGTGAGAACTCCTTCTTTCAGTAACCGTTTTTGCGCCAGTTTAATCGGATCCCTTTTTCTCCAAACCTCGATTTCCTCTTGAGTACGAGGCCTTCCTAATAAGGTATCGGGAAGGCCTACGGCGTGAGGCTGAATGCGATAGGTCTTGCATTCAATCAGGCTAGGCCCTTCGTCCGCTCTCGCCCGATCTATCGCGGTCTGGACTTCCTTGTGGACTGCAAAAACATCCTGCCCATCCACGACTTTTGCAGGGACACCATAACCAAAGCCTAAATCAGCAAAATCGTCTTTTGGATGAATTATTTTAACAGGTGTATTTCCCATAATTTGATTGTTCTCGACAATAAATAGATTAGGAAGCTTCCACGTTGCAGCCATGATCATTGATTCATGGAAAGTCCCCCGTGCATAGGTCCCCTCTCCTTCGATCACCATGACTACCTGCTTTTTTCCCCGCAATTGCGCCGCAAGCCCCATTCCGACAGCAAGGGGAAAATGCCCACCGAGTGTCCCGCTCATGCCCGGAATGCCCAGCTTCATATCACACGTATGAAATCCACTAACACCATCGCAGCAGCCGGTAATTCTACCATAATGTTCTGCCAAGATGATCCTGGCAGGGAGGCCCTTAATCAGAGTCTTACTGATGGCGTGCCCCCGGTGAGAAGGAAAAAGATAGTCATCCTCCCTTAGAAAACTACATGCACCGACTCCTACAGCCTCCTGACCCTCACCACTATGAAAAAAGGTTGAAATTTTACCCGTCAGCAAGGCTTTCACCATCGTCTCATCCAGCTTCCGGACCCGCACCAGATTTGTGTAGAGTCGTATCTTTTGCTCCTTGGTCAGATCCATAGCCCCTCCTTTTATGCGTTTTTTGTCCCTAATCATTTTAAATAAACTTTTGTACGAAATATCTTAATCCACACCTTGAATATCAAGGAACTTTGTTCACCTTTTCCGCAATGTCCTTGTAGTCATGGATGCGGAGGATGATATCTCCCATCCGCTTTATCTCCGTACTCTAATTTTGTTTTACCTTTGTGATCCCTAAATCACCGAATGCTTTAACAGCGTCAAATCCAACTTTTTCTTTCTTCATATCACTAATATCCATATCTTTGCCCAAGACTTTCAGAATAGCAGCAGCGATGTCTGGGGGTTGAGGTAAAACATGTTCCTCTAAGTACCATCCTGCGGGAATGGGACAATTGGCGGCAGCCACCCTCTGGATCGGAGCGTCAAGGTAATCGAAAGCCTTCTCCATAATTTGCATGCCGATCTCCCCAGTCACACCGCATCGCAAGGTATCTTCATCGACGATCACCACTCGCTTCGTCTTTTTTACAGAAGTGACGATCGTGTCAATATCAAATGGCTCAAGCGTCCGTGGGTCAATGACCTCTACACTAATTCCCCTCTCCTGGAGTTTATTCGCCACCCCAAGACTCAAATCAACCATAAATCCTACTGCAACCACCGTGACATCTTTTCCTTCTTTTTTAACATCCGCCAAACCAAACGGGATCGTATACTCTTCATCAGGGATCTCACCTTTTTTAGTTAATAAAAGCTTATGATAAAGGTAAACTACAGGATCATCATCTCGAATGGCTGTTTTTAAGAGGCCCTTCGCATCATAGGGTGTCGTCGGAATAGCAATCCTCAATCCTGGTGTATGCATGATGAGGGATTCTACGGACTGTGAATGTTCCGAATCAGACCGTATATACCCGCCGGTGGATGCCATATAAACAATGGGCATTTTCAACTTCATACCATGAGTAAACCGCCATTTGGCTGCCTTGTTACATATTTCATCTCCTGCGATGAGAAAGAAGTCGCTAAACATCAGCTCAGCAATGGGGCGATACCCCGCTAAGGCTGCTCCTACAGCTGCCCCTGCAATAGCATTTTCACTTATTGAGGTATCTAATACTCTGTCTTTACCAAATTTCTCAAATAAACCGTTTGTATGGGGAAACGTCCCTCCCCTCACACATTCTCCAAAGATAAAAACAGTCTCGTCTCTTTTCATCTCTTCCAAAAGAGCCTCATTAATGGCCTGAATAAATCTAACCTCTCTCATTTTGGCTCCCCCTTTCTTTTCATTTCCAATAGAGAACCTGCTTCAATATCTGAGGATCGGGTGCTGGACTCTCAGTCGCAAATCTCTCTGCCTCCTCCATCTCCTCTATTGCTTCTCGATCGATCCGGTCTACATCTGCCTGGGTTAGGACACCCTCTTTGAGGAGTCGCTCCTGAAAAAGGTTTACCGGATCCTTTTTCACCCAAGGTTCGATTTCCTCCGGAGACCTGAGTCCTGCACATCTTTTATCCACCATGCCATAGGTATGGGGTTCGATACGATAAGTCTTGCATTCTATCAAGCTCGGCCCTTCTCCAGCTCTCGCTCTCTCTATAGCAGTTTGAAATGCTTCAAAGACTGCAACGACATCCTGTCCGTCAACCACTACTCCAGGCATTCCATAACCAAAAGCTAAATCCGCCATGTTCTCTTTTGGAAAAATATCGCTGGTCGGGGTGAAAACCATATACTGATTGTTTTCAACTCCCCACACAATAGGAAGCTTCCAATTTGCCGCCATCAGTGCAGCTTCATGGAAAGTCCCCCGACCATAAGTCCCGTCTCCCTGTATACAAACTACCACCTGTCCTTTAGCTCGCATCTTGGCAGCAATACCCATTCCGGCAGCCAGGACAAAGTCACCTCCTAATGATCCGCTTAGACCAGGGGCACCATATTCCATATCCGCAACATGAAGACAGCCCATACCCTGGCATGCACCGCTATTTTTGCTGAAGTGCTCTGCGATAAAGGCCCTGGGTGAGATACCTTTTGGGATTACCGTAGTAATACCGTGCCCTCGATGACAAAAAAAGATATAGTCATCCTTTCTTAAAAAAGTGGTAGCTCCAACACCAACCGCTTCTTGACCTTTTTGGCTACTCCAGTGCCCGCAAACCTTCCCAGACAAAACGCCTTTCACCATTATTTCATCAAGCTTCCGGACTCGCACCAGATTCGTATAGAGCTTCATTTTCTGTTCCTTTGTTAGCATATATCTACCTCCTAACCACATTTCTCTAAAAATTAGTTTCGATTTATAATCATGTGTGTGAAAAGAGTTTTAATCCCTTCGCCAACCCATGGAATCTATAAATCCAACCTCCGTCTAAACCGCCAACGGTTATATAGCCCTCATCTGTTTCTGGCTTGAATGCTAAATTGGTAGTCAGAAGGTTCTTTCCTTCATCTCGACCTGGTATTAAAACCTGAGCCACCGGAATAGCTGCTTTATTTAGGACCAGAATTCTTCCATGCCCTGCAAGAGTTTGATAGACGTTACCCTCTGAATCGACAGCGTTCGAGTCAGGCATTCCATCTCCCATAAAATTGTAAGCAACCGTAGCCGGAGGGTGAGCAAGCGATATTCCATCTTGCTGTATTTTTATATGAATTAATCGATTCAAAGCTGACTCAGCCACCCAGAGTTCATACCCAAAGGGAATGATGCTTGGCATTGAAACTCCTTTTGGGACTAGAGAAATTCCATTGGCCGTCACAAGATTTGTAACAATCGGGTGGACTGTCTTTAGATCTGCCGAAAAACGGTAAACACCACCCGTTAGACTGAAGGCGTTTTTAAAGTCTCCGAGATCGGTGACGTAGAAGTTCCCATCATAGTCAAAGACAATATCATCCGGAGCTATGGGTTTACCTTCGTACCTTACTTTTATTTCCCTCATATTACTCCCATCCGGATTCATCGCCATCACTTGCCCTGAAGGACAAACCAAATACAACCTTCCATCCTTATGGATAGCACATCCAGCAGCCATGTAGGCTGGGTTGCTGAAGATTGTACTCATCTTTTTATCTGGTGTGATCTTAATGACACGGCCTTCAACGACCGAAGTGATGAAGAGGTTTCCTTCTCGGTCGAATGCAGGAGCTTCAAGAATGGATGGATAGGGATTGATTTGTAACCAACATTCCGCCATGATTGTATAAATACTTTCTTCGGATGGTGGGATAAGAACTAAATCTTTTTTCGCTTTTTCTCCCATTTTCGCTCTCCTTTATTTAACGTTTAAATCAATGTTATAATGATGAAATAATAATTAGGCAATGAAGCCTCCATCCTGGACAAATGTTTGCCCTGTCACATAACTCGACGCATCAGAGGCTAACCAAATAGCTAATCCCTTAATTTCATTTGGCTCAGCTACCCGTCCCATGGGTGTAAATTTAGCGAATCTTTGAAGGTAAGGTTCTGCTACCTCTCGGGGTATAAACGTGGACTTGGTATCATGAGTCCCTGGTGCAATCGCATTGATTCGAATCCCATCCTTAGCATAGGCAACTGCCGCATGCCTTGTGAGAGCAATAATACCAGCCTTAGACGCCCCATAAGCATATATATTGGGGGCAGACCATTCCCAACACCCAGCCATCAGCCCGGCTACAGAAGCCGTGCTAATGATAGACCCTCTTTTCTGCTTTAGCATCACGGGTAAAACGGCGCGCATGCAGAGAAATGTCCCCTTCAAATTAATGTTAATGCATGCATCCCAATCTTCAATCACAAGTTCATGAAGTCTTTTTTCAATGGAATGGCACCAACCGGCATTATTGAACAAAATATCGATGGTTCCGAATCCTGATACCGTCTGATTGACCATGCGCTCGATCTGGTCCGGTTTGGATACATCCGCCTCAATGGCTATGGCACGATGTCCAAACCTCTTTATGTCATCAACGGTTTCATCGGCAAACTTTTTGTTGATATCAGCACAGGCAACATCCGCCCCAAACTCAGCCATGGCCTCGCAATATGCCCGGCCAAGCCCGTGACCTCCTGCTGTAATCAGGGCAACCCTTCCTGAAAGATCAAAAATGTTCTTTTCCATAACGAGACTCTCCTTATCTCAGCAGAGTGTAAAACCTCCGTCTACAGCCAAGTGACAACCCACAACGAATGAAGCCGAATCGGAGCACAACCACACCACTGCTTCAGCGATTTCTTCTGGTAAGGCTATCCGTCCGATCGGTGTTGCCATTGCCATTTTTTCGAGGTCTGGATTCAAAGCTGCCAGACGCTCTACCCCTGGCGTTTTAGTAGCACCTGGCTGAACAGCATTAACACGGATGCCAAACCTGGCATATTCCAGGGCTGCTGTTCGTGTCAGTTGCAATACACCTGCTTTTGCAGCATTGTACGGAGCATTTCCAATACCAGCTTTTACAGCAGCCCCTGAAGTGGTATTAACAATGACTCCAAATTTCTGCCGGAGCATCAATGGAATCTCATATTTCATGCATAGCCATACACCTTTCAAGTTGACACCTATGGAGCGATCCCAAAACTCCTCCGCGATATCAGCAGTAGGAACAATATCCTGAAGGGATGGAGGTATCAGTCCGGCATTATTGTGTGCAAAATCTAAACGTCCATAGGTGTCAACGATTTGTTTAATCATTTCTTCCACATCTCTTGCTTTAGAGACGTCACATTTAATAAACAATGCTGTTCCACCAGCTTCTTTGATTTGGTGGACCGTTTCTTCGCCACCCTCTACAACAACATCGGCCACAACCACTCTTGCTCCTTCCCTGGCAAACAGCAACGCAGTGGCTCTCCCTATTCCCGAGCCTGCACCTGTGATGAGAGCCACTTTGTCTTTGAACCTTGGGGTCATAATTCCTCCTCAGAATAAGCACTCACGTTTATGCTTCACCACTGCAACCTTTCAAGTTTTTCTATTTCGCCTTTTTTGCGAAACTATAGATGTCAATGTCATCGCGCTTCATTGTTGGCGACGGCACGACTAACATCCTATTAAATGTAGAATGAAGATCCACGTAGTCTCTTTGAACACCCGAAGCCATACAGACAAGGCCGATATCGGGGTGAAAAGTTGGTATATTGGTACTGTCGCGGTACAAGCGCCCCTTCCTGTCATAGTTTTCAGCATACAAGAGGAATAATGTTTCTTTATCAAAATAGAGGATTCGTTTGCTATAGACATAGTTTTTATCCAATTGAGTTAACTTAACCACATAGACAGGCCGTCGCTCGAACTCCATGTTCGCCCATTCATATCCTTTCTTCGAATTAAGATAGTATGCCCCATCCATATCAGAGGCTATAAACAGGTATTCTCTTTCACCAACCAGCTCATACTGGTATGGGTAATGGTTGGGAGATATTTTTTGATCAAAGCCCTCATTATCATCCGTGATGCCATCCTGTCCTCCCACCACATCCTGGGTATCTGTTGCCGACATCTTTCGAATACGCCTGATCGCACTAACGTATAGCATCGCACCATCTATCTTGTCGGCATCTAAGTAATAGGTGAGTCCAATGGCACTTCCATATAAATCTCTCGGAGCAAGATATGCATATATGGCACCTTTATCCTCCCGCATATCCTTGGCTCGTTTATCATACCATCCATAAGGTTCAACAAAAACCCGCCCTTTAAGCTTAATCTGCGTCATCAGTCCCGTACCATCGCTATCTATCTTCAGATTCTTGTTAAATCCAATCGGTATGGTGTACCCATACATACCGTCCGCATAGGTGTAACGTTTCTTCCAATTGTAGATGATCTGCTGGGCTGCAAATTTTCCGGATGGCCTTGGAAATGGATAGCCGCTGATGTAGCTATCTTCAATAATGTAACCCTTATCGTCAAGCTTGGTACGTCCCATATTCTCTTTCGTCGCCTTAGCGAGAGGAAGGGTCCAAAAATACTGCCGCGTGGGAATCACCTTAAACTCCGAAAAATTCCCAACATGAGGCGGTCCACCAGGTTTAAAAAAGCGCTCATATAATGGGGGTAACATTAGCTCCTTAAGGCCAGGGTATTTGTCCCTGTCTTGATAGGTGTAGGTGCCCGGTTTAATCTCCGGGGCAATCTTGCCCACCATATCCGGAGCCCTAAACCCAACCACATCCGCCCAGGCTCTTTTCATCGCCTCTATGTCATGGGTCATCTTCGAATAGTATTCAGGTGGGATGAGTTTATTCATGGGCAAAGCTTTGTAAAGTGGGCGCGGGTCATCAAAAATGGCCTTTGCCCCTTTAAGTCCATCGTGGGTGACGGTGATTTTTTGGCACCATGCACTGGGTGCCAGGATAAACAGTCCTAACAAGAGGACCAAAGTCACGATGAAAAACATCTTCGTCTTTTCCATCTTTATCTCCTTTCTTTCAGCTTGGATTCATCTATGGTTAAACCTGTGATGGAGCCTTTAGCCCCACTTGTAACTGACCTTGAAATAGATATAATCCTTGTTTTCAAACAACTCGAACCCTTGCCCTTCCTTCTTTCCATACAGGAAACATGATCCCAAAGTGAAATGCCATTTGTTACTATAGTCATAGACCAATTGCAGACGGAAGAAGTCTGACTTGGAGTTGACATCGTGTAGCCAGAAGAACGACGGGGTCAATTTGTTGTGAAAGTAGGATGTATTGATCATCAAGGTCGTCTGGTAGTTGTTTTTCTTTAAACCCGAAATCTCTTCGATGGATGGATAATCATTTATTCTCCGATAGTAGAATTGTGGCGAGATCATGAAATAGGTATTCGGGTTCAAGAAGGGAATTCTCACTTTCCAATCCACCCCAATAGCCCCACGAAACTCATCTGATTTTTTAAATCTGGAGATGGGTGTTCCCGGTGTTCCAAAAGCAAACGTGCTATCAAAGGCGTACAAAGTCTCCAAACGCACAACCGGAGAAACACCTCCCAAGAAGGAGGCCCTCAAGGGGGTAATATCCCTGGAAAAGGTAGCCCCCACAAAACGAAAAAGTGGATACTTGCCTTCCATGAGGGGGTGAAGGATCAAGTTCCCATCGGAGGCAAAAATATCTGGCGGAAGCGGGGAAAGATAAGGAGGAATAAGATTTGTCACCGGGTCATTATCCCGACCATAAAACGCATTCAATGTAATGACGGAGTCGTATACGACCCCTTTAATTCTGAATGCGAATTCATTCCCTTCTCTCCATCTCTTTGGCTTATCAATCATCCCTGTTCTAATCATTGAACCCATATGGGGTCCAGAAAGCGGAATATCCGGTGCCCAAATCCCTCCATCATCGTTGCCAATCATGATCCCCTGATTAGGAATGAAATCTGGGTTGGGGTTATAGACAAATTCGAGGTTCAGACTCTGGATCCAGGTCGGCTTGATGGGCAAATTGTACTCAGTTCTAATGAGCCAGATCGGAATGATATTTGTCTCAAATTCTACATCGGCAAACCCTCGACGCTGGTCCCAAGGATTAATCTGATCCATGAGCCGGAAACCGTCTGTCTCACCCCAGTTAACAATTTGCTTTCCTATTCGGAACATGAAATCTCCTGGGGTCCAGGTAACATGGGCCTCTTTCAATAATTGCCAGTACTTATCATCCACATTTAAGTTCTTATAGGATTTGTTAAACAATTTTTCATTCCATGAACTGTCCTTATGTTTCAACTGGTAAATCCAATCCACGGTGAGCATGCCTGAGGCATAGAATTTAAGACTCTTCATAGGCGTATAATCGCCTTCCACAAAAAGGTTCATCAGGGCAGAATTTAAACCTTTTTCAGTATCATATTTGTCCCTATCGAGCAGACTAAAGGATGCCCCCTGAGTCGCATATCCAAACAAGTTGAGAGGCTTTCCGAGCACTGTAAACTGCTCGGCCATAACAGGAAAACTTGATAAGGCCATGGTCAGTACGACTATCCAAAATAAAATTAAAAATCTTTTCTTTTTCATAACCCCTCCCTCCTTCTTTTTTCTCTCCATGGTTTGATAAAAAAACAATAATCTCTTCCTCTTCCCTATCCCAATTCGACCCTCAATAATTCCACTTCACCCCCTTTCCTAAAATAAACTTGCCCGTGTAGCGTGCCCGTAAATCCTCTATAGCCTCAATCTCTTTCTTTCACCCCACCCTCATCCTCACTCCATCAAGGGGGAGAGGGATCTTTGGCCTCTCCCCCCTCTGGAGTGGGTTAGGGGTGAGGAAATGAGGAAAGAGACGAAATGTTTATGAAGAGGTTTGTGCAATGGCTACTCCTGCCTCGGCTGTATTGTCTGCCGTTAATGCAGCCTTTCTTATAAACTTCGGCTTGATGATATAAATCAATAAAGGATGAAGGGTTAAGGTGAGAAGGACGTTTGCCCCTAAGATGATGGCAAGAAAAAAACCCATCTCCCCTTGAAACTTCATATCTGAAAATACATACCACGTCAGGACTGGTAAAATGATCGTCAACCCGGTATAGACCACTGCCTTGCCGGTCGTACAGACGGACTGGATAATGGCTTGTTTCCAATCGCCCCCTTGAAGAGTGTATTCTTCCATGCAACGGCTATAGAGGTAGATACAGAAATTGTCTCCCACCCCCACTCCTACTGCAGCAATAGGAAGCGTATTGATTGAAAGACCAATATCCATTAAGGCCATATAGGCAAAGGCCATACTATTAGCAAAAATCAAGGGAAGGGTCACCATGAGACCACCCGTAATAGACCTAAAAGAAATACAGATGAGGATAAAGATGGCGGCAAGGACGCTTGAATCAATCAGGGCATGGGCTCGTTTCATCTCCTCATTGACGCCGATTTCCATCCCAATTCTCCCACCCGCTAACTTAAATTCTCCCTTCTCGATATTCATGGGACGGTCCTTAAAAAACTCATAGGCAGCATCACGAATACGAAGCAGATTCTCCGAGGTATGATCCGAAAAGTAGAGAATGACTTGAGCTCGCTCCAGATCTTCATCAACAAAACGACGCAAGACAAACGGATCAATGTCTTTACGGACATAGCCCATGAGTCCTTTAAACATCAAAGCATTTTGCGGCATCTGGTACCAAAGCTGATCCCCGTCGTGTAGCATCAGATTCACCATGTTCACGGTGTTGGCCAAAGTATTCGAAGACTTGTAAATATCGGGCAGCCTCTCTTGCATGTGCCTTGAAAACGCATCAAAGGTCGTCAACACCGCCGGGTTATAAACCGACTCTTTCTCTCCCTCGTAGAAAAGCATCAAGTTCTCCGACGATGCATCAAAGAGATGGTTGATGAGCTTCTGATCTTGATTATAAGGATGGCTTGGCCATAGAAGAGGGGAACCAGGAGTAGGATCTCCAATTTTTAGCCCGCTTATCGCCCAGCTAAAAAAGATCATCGCCCCAACGATCAATCCCCCAACGGCATACCGGCCCGACCCGATGGAAAAACTGGTCACCTTGGTAATGGCCCGAGCCTGCCAATCCATTTGACACTTTTCTTTTGCATACCGATCGCTTGCCACTTTTAGCGGGAGCACACTACAAATAATGGGAACCATAATGCCCGTCAACCCTGTGCTGAATATCCAAAACCCCATGATGATGGCCAGATGCTGCATCAGGACAATCTTGGCAAAACTCAATACCAGGAAACCAGCTGCATCCGTAAAGACCCCTGTCCAGTTGGGAAAGAGCATGGTCCGCATGGTCTCATAACTGGCACGGAGCCGATCCCCGCCACTCGCATTAAGTTCTTCAAAATAACGATGGGTGATCTGAACGGAGTTGCTAATGAATCGGGCCCCTACAAAAAAGGCCAGAACATAGAGGAGGGGACTGAAGTTGATTCCTGTAAAACCCACAAATCCCAGCCCTATTACAGTAAGAATCGCCGCATCCATGATCGGAACAATCATCCCCATTACATTGCGAAAGATGATGTAGAGGATCAAGATCATCAACGCAATACTGATACCAAAAACAAGGTAGGTCTGGTACTTCAGGCTGTAAATCCAGCCCATCAACATGGGAAACCCAACAATATGAACGGAGGTCTCCTCGTCGGTATATTCTTTGACTAATTTTCTTAAAAGGCTGAAGGCTTTCCCATAAGAGATGTTTTCCTTAAAATCGGTCAACAACAGGGCAGCGGTTCCATCGCTTGACACCAGGGTGCCGTTATAGGCAGGATTGGAAAAGATGTTTTGCTTCAATAAGGCCATTTCTTCTGGGCTGTTAGGAGGATCTGGCCACATCAGGGGCTCAATTTTTATCTCACCTTTTCCTAATGTCCTCACCACTTTGGTCGACCGGCTTGCAATCGATACGGTCAAACTCCGATACACTTCATCCCACAGCACCACCTCCTCGGTCATCTTCGAAATCTTGTCCAGAACCCCCCGGGTAAAGATATCCCCCTTCTTCGTCTTAATCGCGATGGCTACCGTCGAACCCCCACTCCCAAACACTTCTGAAAACCGAGCATGAAGTTTAAGATAAGGATGATCATAGGGAAACAACTCATGCAGAAGAACCTCCCCCCGAATCTTGAAAACCCCATACAAAAAGACCCCTGTGATCACCAAAATAGTTATCAAAACAACCCATTTGCGACTTACCAAGTACCAACAAATGCGGTCCAGTCTTGTTTTATTGTGGCCAACCATCGACATCTCCCTTACGCTTAATACTTAATCCGCTCCCAGGTCGTTGAAGAATTAAGGTAGATAGCCCCTCTCCACCCCACTGCTACAAATCCAGAATTACCCCGCGGAGCAAGTCCATAAATCCAACCATACTTAATAGATGGCCTAAATTCTGGAGTCTGCCAGGTCTTCCCACTATCCTCAGAAGATAAAAACGTCCCACTCCCCCCAACGAAAATTTTATCTTTCTTGTCAGAAGTGATACTAAAAAGCTGGGTCCTCCGTGCCCCTGTCACCACAGGCTCCCACGTCTTCCCCCCATCCAACGTCTTGGTCACATACCCATCTATCCCCACCGCCCACGCCGTCTTCGGATCCAAAACCACAACGTCAAAAAGATAGGTTCCCCCTATAATCTCCCCCGTCTCCCTCGATATCCTAAACTCCCCCGCCTGCTTCTCCCATGTCACCCCTCCATTACTGGTATGGTAAATATACCCATACTCCCCAACCGCCCATCCATGAAGGGCATCACAGAATGAAATAGCCTTAAGGATATAGTCCTCACCACTGAATTGTTTGCTCCAGCTCTTACCCCCATCATTCGTAAATAAAATCGTGGTCCGCTCAGTAACAATCCATCCTTTTAAGACATCTACAAAAAATACATCCATCAGAAAGTCGGATATGGGAGATTTCTGCTTCTCCCATGTTCTACCCCCATCTACCGTACGTATGATCGTCCCCTGATCCCCCACAGCCCAACCCTGTTTTGAATCCACAAAATGAATTGAGCTCAACGCAAAACGCGTGCCGCTGCTCTGACGTTCCCAAGTCTTCCCCCCATCCCTGCTATAAAGAATAGTCCCCCAACGCCCGCAAACCCACCCCTCTCTCTCATCTGGGAAACTCACCGAAAAAAGATCATCATATAATTTGTTGGGCTGCCCTCTAAGGTTTCCAAATAATAGAAAACAAAATATAAAATTCATTCCCAGAAATACATGGAATACATATATAAAGCGTTTAAAAAAAACCCTATAATAAATTGTCCTTTTCATTTTTCCCTTTTCCTCTTCAAAGAAGAATGTTGCTTATATCAGATGCCACGTTTGCCGGGAATTTAGTTTATCATAATCTTAAAAAATATATTTAGAGCAAGCGCTCGATTTATCTGCTACCATATCTCAAAAAGTTTGTCAAGAAAAAAATTAGGCTGTGTTAACCAATGAAAAACGTACCTGCCAGAGTGTACGGGATAGTTTTAATTAAGGCACTAAAGGATTAATTTAGGGGGGATATAAAAGAATTTGGCCTATTTAGTAAGCTGAAAGGGTACAAGAATCAATTGAATTGAGGAAAAAAGGGTTGATCGATTAGAATACTGAAATACCCTCTGCCTCATCTTTTAAAGAAGTCTCCAGAATAAATTTATGGGTATCTAGCTTGAATCGCTATTTAAAAGGCTGAGAAGACCTTTTTGTCGAGCTATTTTCTTTCTTCAACAGACCTTTCATTTTTTCCTGAAGATCATCGAGCAGCGTGTAGGCCACTGGAACGACAAAGAGGGTGAGCAGCGTCGAGGCAAACATCCCCCCAAAGGTTGCTCTGCCCATCCCCGCTCTTGCCTCACCCCCTGCACTATAGCCCAAGGCCACCGGAAGAACTCCCAACATGGTCGTCACAGCCGTCATTAAAATGGGCCGAAGTCTGACAGGAGAGGCCTGAAGGACAGCCTGATCCCTTTCTGTTCCACGTTCTCTTAACGTATTGGTATAATCAACCAACAAGATGGAATTCTTCACCACCAGGGCGGTCAGAGTGATCATACCGATCATACTCATTATGGAAATGGTATCGCCCGTCAGATAGAGGGCACCGAAAGCCCCTGCCGTACTTAAGGGCAACGCCAACATCACTGACAGGGGATGAAGGAAGCTGTTGAACTGCATGGCCAGGACCATGTAGATGATCACGACAGCCTGGATCAGGGCAATGATCATATATCGAAAGGATTCTTTGAAAACCTCTGCTTGCCCAGTGAAAGCGTAAGAATACCCTTCTGGAATATATTTCTTAGATAGAGCCTCCATCTCCAAAATGGCCTCTCCCAGGGCCTTGCCTCCTGCTGTATCAGCGTAGATCGTTGCACTCCTCTGCCGGTCCTTCCGGTTGACGAGATTGGGACCGATCCCTTCTTCGACCTTCACGACCTGGGCAAGTTTAATCAGACCTCCTTTGGGGGTTCTAATAGAGATCTGAGAAATGTCTTGCGGATTCATTCTCTGATCTCTGATCAGCCGGACTCTTACATCATAGCGTTTCGCCCTTTCCACATCCTTAAACTTTGAGACCTCTTGACCACCTATCAACTGCTGAACGGCGGATGAAATCTCACGAATATCCAGTCCCACATCAGCAGCCCTATTCCGGTCGATCAGCACCCTCACCTCGGGCTTTGTAAGTTCAAGATCAGAGCTGATATCGACCATGCCCGGACTCCTCATCATTTCTTCCATAATTTGGCCGGAGATCTTCTCAATCGTCTCCATTTCCGCTCCTTTAATATCCAACTGCAAAGGCGCCCCTCTTTTGCCTCCTGAACCAACGGGCGAAATATCTTCTACGTAGGCTTTGAACCCGGGCATTTCCTGTAACTTCTTTCGCAGATCACCCATAATTTGCTGCTGGGACCGTTTCCTTTCTTTTCGGTCTTTCAAACTGACAACGACAATCCCTTTATTGACCTCTTTACGTTCTCCAATTCCAATGGCGGCAAAGACTGCTTCAGCCTCTGGCAGGGAAAGTGTAAGATCTTCCAGCCTTTGCAGACTTTCATCTGTATCGTACAATGTTGAACCGGTCGGCATCTCAAGACGGATGATAAAACGACCTTCATCGGACTTGGGGATGAATTCACTCTTCAAATTTATTAAAAGCGCAATACTTCCTAAGAAGATCCCGGTTGCAATAACGATGACTAACCAGCGGTGTCTTAGAGAGAAGGCCAACGCCTTTCGGTAGCGATCTTCAAGTCTCCCATAAGATTGATCAAAAAATTGATAAACCCTTCCGTGTTTCGATTCCAGCTTCAAGAACTTTGAACAGAGCATGGGGATAAGGATGAGGGCAACAACCAGAGAAGCGATTACAGAAGCGGCTACTGTGACGCCAAACTGGTAGAAGAATCTTCCGATGATTCCTCCCATGAAGGCTACCGGAAGAAACACCGCTGCGATGGAAAAAGTTGCGGCCATGGCCGCAAAGGCAATTTCTGAAGTTCCCTTTTTCGCCGCCCCGACTGGATCAGCCCCTTCCTCCATATGCCGATAGATATTCTCCAGGACAATAATGGCATCGTCGCAAACCACCCCGACCATCATCGAAAGGGCAAGCATGGTAAAATAGTTCATGGTAAATCCCATGAAATGCATGATGCCAAAACTGGTGATGAGAGATGTAGGGATGGAGACAGCCGTGATGATAGTGCTCCGAACGTTCAGTAGGAAGATGAACATAATCACTGCGGCAAGGAGCCCTCCGATGAAAACATCCTCTGTGACCCCCCCGATAGCCTCTTCAATGAATTTGGAGGAATCAAAGGAGATATGGATATCAACTCCCGGGGGAAGAGTCTTCTTGATTTCAGCAAGCTTTGCCTTAACGGCTCCCGCCACTTCTACGACATTGGCGCCCGATCTTGGGATCACCCCCATTCCTATCGCCTGAATCCGATCATACCGGGCAATGGTTCTCACGGGCTCGGTTCCATCCTCTGCCCATCCCACATCGTTTAAACGAATGGGAGCCCCATTCTGATAGGTGATGATCAAGTTATTGAACTCTTCGATATTTCGTAATTCACCCAGATTTCTAACCGTGAACTCACGACGAACGCTTTCAATGATTCCGCCCGGTAATTCAATATTTTTTGCAAGGAGCGCTCTCGATATATCGGCCGATGTTAATCGATGGGCCTCCAGTTTCTTTCCATCCAGCCATATCCTGATCTCCCTTTTCGCGAAGCCCCCTAACATAATTGATCCAACACCTCTGATGGATTCAATTTGGGGTCTCAACACCTCATCAGCCAACATGCCCAGTTTTGAAGAAGGTTGATTTCCTGCCACCGAGAGCCAGAGAATGGGTCTTGCATTGATGTCGAGCTTGTCGATAATGGGAGGGTCGATATCCATGGGCAATCTTTTCTTCGCCACATCCACTTTCGCTCTGACATCCTGAACAGCGGAATCAATATCGCGGTAAAGTTCAAACTCCACAACAACCTGCGAAAACCCATAACCGCTCGTGGAGGCAATATGCTTCACCCCTTCGATGGTGTTGACCTGCTCTTCAATCGGGTCTGTGACATCGGTATCCATGACCTCCGGCGCTGCGCCGAAAAGGGTCGTGGTGATCGTCACCATAGGAAAATCGACTTGGGGGTAGAGGTCGATCCCAATTCGCTGATATCCGAGGATTCCAAAAAAGACGAGGGCCAGGGTGATGATGGTGGCTACGACGGGTCGTTTGACAGCGGTGTCTGAGAGAAACATAAAAAACTCCCAAAAAACTAAGTCGAATAGTCACTTAGCCTTTTAGTCATATAGTCCCTTATCTCGTCGTCTTTTCACAGACCATACGACTATCTGACTATGCGACTAAGGAACTTTCAATCCATGAACTCTATCTCTTATATTATTTTTTGACGATCTTAACTGTTATGCCATCGCTTAACTGTTCATGTCCGGCTGTGACCACTTGCTGTCCTTTTTGAATGCCCTGAACGAGTTCAACACGGCCTTCCATTCTCACGCCCGTTTCGACCTCCCGACGACGAGCAACCCCGTCCTGGATCACAAAGACAAAAAACTTCCCCTTCTCGCTGAGAAGGGCCGCCTCTGGGATAAGGAGCGCATTGGGGTTGGTTCCTGTTGGGATAGAGACCTCCGTGAAAAAGCCAGGTTTGAGTCGATGGTGAGGATTCCGAACCAGTGCCTTCATCCTCACATTCCGGGTGGAAGGATCAGCTGTCGGGCTGATGAATTGGAGGGTGGCTGAAAACCTTTCTCCAGAGAAAGCCTTTACCGTAAACCCAAGCCTACTTCCCAATCGGACCATGGTCGCCCAATTCTCCGGGAGATAGAATTCGAGCTCGAGAGGATCCATTTGAACAATCTTTAAAATCTCATCTTTGGGAGCCACATTCACATGCTCTCCCAAGGCAGCGATCTTCAGATTGACAACGCCATGGATGGGAGAGACGATTTGATGGTCCAGAAGGTTCTGCCTGGCCAGACTTAATTCTGCTTTAGCCAAAGTCAACCTTGCCTCGTCCAGCTTTAATTTAAGGGCGAGATCGTCATACGTCTGTTGAGGAATCACTTTTGATTCGAGAAGCCTCTGATATCTAACAAGGGTCACCCGGCTCGTCTCTAAGGAGGCTTCTGCCTGTTGGACATTCGCTTCTGCCCTCTCCACCTGGAGCCTGGCATCCACATCATCCAGTTGAACCACCGTTTGCCCCTTTATCACCCGATCGCCCTCTTTGACATGGATCTGTTTGATGATCCCCGCTCTCTTTGGACTGATCGTCACATCTTCAAGGGCTTTGAGACTCCCTATTGCTGAAAGGGTATAGGAAATGAATCTTGGAATCACCTCTATCACTTCCACTTTCTTTTCTTCAGCGATGAGAACAGATGGATTGGAGCCCGTTTTGGGTGGATGAGACTCCTTCGAACCACATCCCCCAAGAAAAAGGAGCACTACACATAGACCATATAAAATAAATTGCCGCATATTCATTCTCTCTCTTCTAAAAAGCTTGTCTGTTTAAGGTTCATTGTTGATCGTTCATTGTTCATCGTTCACCGTCTTTACGGATACATCCTCCCCATGGCTCGTTCCAATTGGGCCTTGGCAATATTGAAGTCGCTTAAGGCACCATAATAGTTGACCCTCGCCTGAGATAATAATACGACCGCATCGAGGACATCTGTTTGTGTGGCCACCTGATACTTGTATCGTTCTTCATTCATCCTTAAATTTTCTTCTGCCTGTTCAATCGATTTTTCTGCAACGCTGAGATTCTTCTCAGCCAGCGCCATATTGAGGTAGTCATTCTTGACTTCGAGGGTAATGGAGTCAATGAGTTGCGTCTTCAAGTCTTCTGCCTGAGTGACCTTCACCTTGTTCTCCCCCACTTTGAGGGCGGTATTGCCCCAATTCCAGAGAGTAAGGGTGGCTAACGCCTGAACCGTCCATCTCTCGTTTTTATAATCCCCGTTTAGCCCCAATTCTTCAGAGAAACGACCATAGTTCCCTAAGAGACTGATCGTCGGGAAAAACCCACTTCTGGCTGCCTTGACCCCCTCCTTGGCCTGGTCGATATTCAATTGGGCGGCCTTCACCTCCGGCCTCAGGCGGAGGCTCTCCTCAAGAGAGGCTTCAAAACTCATTGGAAAGCGTTTGTACTCAAGAATGTCAACGACCTCAAAAGGTGTGTCGATCTCCCTCCTGAGCAATGTATTGAATGAGGCCTTGGCTGTTGCCAGATCATTCTCCACCTTTTTCGCAGCTTGTTTGGTATTGGCCAGCCTCACTTCGGCCTGAAGAACATCATTCTTGGGAACAATGCCAACATCAAAAAAGGCTTTGGTCACTTCAAGTTGAGCTTCGAATTGCTTGACGGCTTGTTTTGCCACATCCCAAAACTTTTCAGCCCTCAAGATATTGAAGTAGCCCACTCTCACCTGGAGAACCAAGTCCCGTTTCACAGTCTCTACATTTTCCTTGGAAAGATCAACCCCTAATTTGGCTGCTCGGTAATTCGCTAAATTAAACCCCCCTGTAAAAAGCGGCTGACTCACAGTGGTACTAAAATTATAAACGTCCCTGCTCGTACCAATGACTACACCAGAAGCAGAGACCTGATAAGACCCTACGGTGACAGGTGAATCATACCGAGTATAGCCATATTGCCCTGTCCACCACGGGAGAAAATTCGTGACGGCTTCCTTCCTTCGGAACTCAGAACCTAAAACCCCTATGGTAGCAGAATGAAGGGTCAGGCTCCGTTCCATTGCAATCTTTATGCTTTCTTCCAGTGTGAGAGGTTTCTGAGGTTCTTGACCCAAGACAACACCTGTAAAAACCATTGTCCCTAACATGAATCCGACGAACCATTTGAGTCTCATTAATCTATCTCCTCCTTTCCATTTGCTGTACCCCACCTAAAAAGATTTCTAAAACCGTATCCAACTTTGAAATGAGTGGATAGTATTCTGGACTGATCAGCCATTCAAAGACAAAGGAATTGACCACTCCCACCAGGGCATGAGCTAAATCCAGAGGATTCATGGATTTGAATTCCCCTTCCTTGACCCCATGTTTCATCACCTCGGCGAGAAGGTGGATATAAATAATCATCTTGTTATGGATTCCTTTTCCTAAATCCTCTTTGACCGTCCACTCAAACCGATTTCGTTCTGAGATGTAGATCCTTAAGAAATCGCGATTCTTTTCGAAGAATTCGAACTGAAGGGCCAGCACCTTCTTGATTCGGTCTACGGCCGAGGTCTTCTGAGAGAGTTCGGTTTTAACCAGCCGATTGATCTCTTGGACCTTATCATCAATGAGGGTAAAATAAAGTTCCTCTTTCGATTTGAAATACTTATAGAGGGTCCCCGTTCCAAATTCTGCTTCCCGCGCAATATCACTCATGGTGGTGGGGAAGAATCCTTTGGCGGCAAACACCTTTTCTGCTGCCGAAAGGATTTCTCCACGATGGGCTAAATATTCCCTTTCCTTCCGGCTTATTTTCTCTCTCTCCATTTTTAATAAACCTTTTAACGAGTCTCAAGAATAGTTATTCACTTTTTGAACAACAGTTCATTTTTAAAATAAAAAAAAAGTGCTGTCAAGCTAAATTTTACTTAAATTTCTTTCATCCTCTTTCATTTCAAGTCCTGCCTTAGGCTTTGGGTGGTAGGGAAACAAGCTTCCCGCTCACCTCCAGAATATGGACCATCACCCCCTTTAAGGCTTCGAGGATACCTAAATAAATGGGTGAGGATTTGGGCACGCAGATTCCTTGAATCAACCTCTCCTCATGTTCTTCGGAGTAGCCATTCGCAATTTTAAATATGGACCTCACCTCCTCTCCAATTCGCTGAGCCAGAAGCTTGTTCTGGGTAGTGATGAGATCCGGAAGGTTTTCCAAAAGTCTCATGGCTTCTTGAAATACATCATTCACTTCTTTGACTGCCCGATCACTAAAAAGGTTATGATGTTGAGACTTGGCTTTGAGTCGATCAAAAATCCCCTCAATATTGTAAGTCATACGGTCCAAACTGGAGGCGATCGAGAGATAAGGCTTTGCCCACTCCCTCCCTTTTTCGCTCGACGGACTCTTTGAAATAATGAAACTGGTCAACTCTGAGGAATATTGATGAATCTTATCTTTCACTATCTCTGCCTCTGTAAAGGGTTTCTCCGAAGGTCCTCGAAATCCCTCGAAAGCCAATTCCAACATCTTCATCAGACCCTGACAAACCAGAACCATCTTCTCCATGATCTCTTTGTCCATCTTTCTTCCCCTTTCTGCAACTGGAAGATCCCCACAGCCTGATTTAGATCATACAGCCTAAAACCTAAAACAGGTTCAATTGATCCTTCGATGCGTCCCCTCTTTTTTTCTCAGGGAAAAGATTGATTTTCCCATAAGCCCCGTCATGGCCTGGAACAATCGAAACTTTTTCCTGCCTCATTCGGATAATTCCCTCTAAGATAGCGGGGGAAACAAATGAAGCCAATTCGTCAGGCGTGGCATCGAGGAGGATCCTAAATTCCGGACCTCCTCGATCAATCAATCTTTCATATTCAGACTCCACTGCCTTGGTCCCCACTCCAACATCCAATGCCTCCGCGACGATCTCCTCCAATGGAATAAGGTGAATGGAGGGGATGGCATGCTTCGGAATAAAGCTTTCTGGACGATCAGCCAATTCCTCCACCCGATGCATCACCCCAACGGTCAACTTCTTATGACAGTTCGGGCAGAGATACTGATTTGCCTTGGTTTGAGAAGGAGAAAAGATCACACCACATTGACGATGACCATCATAATGATATTTCCCCTCCTCTGGAAAGAATTCGATGGTGAAGAGTAGTTTCCTTGGGTCTTTCTTTCGAATGGCCTCCGCGATCTCTCGATAATCCAATGCACAATCGAAGGCATTGGCTTCCCTTCCCAACCGGTTTGGGGAGTGGGCATCGGAATTGGAGAGGAGGGTAATGGAATCAAGGGCTGACCATCTCCAGTTCATCTCCGGATCTGAAGAGAGGCCTGTCTCGATGGCATGGATATGAGGAGATATCTCTCCATAACATTCTTGAATGGAATCGAATCCTGAATTGGCTCCAAAGATTGAAAACCAGGGGGTCCAGGCATGGGCAGGAATGATCAGGCAATCCGCCGAAATATCTAAAATCATCTTTGCCAATTCTTTTGCTGAAAAACTAAAAATGGGTCTCCCATCTGACGAGAGTTTCCCAAGGTTTCCCAATTTAGAACGAATCGTCTCAACCACTTCGAAGCTGGGGGCAAAAATGAGGGTGTGGATCCGCCTACCCTTGCCCTCCTGAGAGTAAATGTTGCTCACTTCAGCCGTCAAAATATACTGGACGCGCTCATCTCCCTTGATCAGTTTAAGAAGACCATTCCCCAAAGGTTCCAATTTTGACCGCAACTCGGCGAAATAGGTCGGATGGGTAAAGTCTCCTGTGCCGAGAAGAGCGATTCCCTTTTTCTTTGCCCATCGAGCAAGGTTCTCCACCTCCATCTCCTTGCTTGTGGCCCGACTGAACTTAGAATGAAGATGAAAATCAGCAATAAACCGCATACCCTATGCACCTAAAATTCGAAGCACGAAATCCGAAATACGAAATCATCTCAAATGTCGAACAAACATTTCATGGCCTTCCCTTTTTCCTCGATTCTCTAACTCCACTTACTCAATGGGTCCTTTTAATTCTTTTACCATCATACAGCTCATATTCCCCCTCTCTGACGAAACCCCCTGAAGCATTCCTTCTTTTTGAGTTCTCAGCCCGCAATAGCCCCACCCTCCTTCCAAAATTTGACATTGATTGACACAGACCTGCCAAAGGAGTCCTGATCTATTTCGAGGAGGGGTGGTTACCAAATAGAATGGTTCCCGGGAGGAACGATGCGTATTCTCAATGAAAAGTTTAATGTTCTCCTTTCCTGATCGAAGGCAATGGATACAGACCGGGAGGGCTTCAGAAAGAAGGCTCACCTCTTTCCCGCAAGTGAGGCACTCTTTTCCCCATTGGGCCTTAGCCTTTTTATAAACCACTCTTTTACCCCGTTAAGAAACCCCGAACAATTACTTGGAAATTAAAGGTTCCGTTCAACGGTGACGATGCCCGTATCGTTAATAAAAGGTTACGTTTAACGTCCTCTTCATTCTTTGGCTGGTACCTTAACCGATTACCGAAACGGGCTTCGTAGCCTTTGCCTTAACCCGAACCACTGTAGTATTTTCATGGTCCGCGCCTGTCTGCCGGTAGGCAGGGGTGACCACGTGGCCATCATGGGTAATTAATTTCCTTCCCTCACAAATGGGGTTTACTCCACGACTTTATAAACAACGTCGTGTTCCCTCACTTTGTCCTTCACCTTGATCCCGATATCTGCCCCCGGCCCTGCTTCCTGAACATTGATGTTCTCAATCTGCATCGAATCGATGGTTTGTGTGACATCGGTCGTATGTCCAACAATATGGATGGTATCCCCGACCTTTAATGAACCCTCTGATAAGCGTATCGCCGCGACACTAATCTTTCCAAAATATTTGATGATTTCTCCCACTTTCTTCTCTTCCATCTTTTTCCTCCTTTCTTAAGCGTTCATGTCAATTCCTATTCTCCTGATCGCTTCAAAAACTTCATCCATCTCTATAGCTCTCAGGCATTCAAAGTCCTTACACTGAAAAAATCGCTCTTGAGGGCAAGGAGAGCAGGGCATTCCCCTCCGAACCACAGCCGTCTTTTCCCCCCTCGGTGACCAAACCATGTGATTCGATGGCCCGAAGATGGCAATCGTCGGAATCCCTAAGGCCGCAGCCATATGAGAAATCCCAGAATCATTTCCGATATAAAACCAGCTCCCTTCCATGACGGAGGCCAGTTGGAGAAGGGTAAGCCCCTTTGCGATGATGAGTTGATTGGAACTCACCTCTTCAAAGACCTGCTCAACTTCTCTCCCCTCAGCCGGACCAAGAACAATGAGAATTTTGGAGTTGAGGCGATCTTGTAGAGTACGAGTCAGGTTTAAAAATTGATCCAGAGGCCAAACTTTTTTTTTGCTTCCACTGCCAGGATGGAGGATGACCCCTTTCGATCGTTCTGCCTGAGTCACCCCTTTGCTTTTCCAGTAATCCCTGGCCCATTGTCGATCCGACTCTTTCAAATGAAGTCTGGGATTCGATTCCGAGTTGTGAAGCCCAAACTGGTCCAATTGTTTGAGAAGATGATCTGTTACATGAACCTGCTTATCCCAGGGTGGAAAGGAATTGATGTGAAGGAGCCGACCCTGGCAAACCCTTCTCAGGTTCGCCATGACCGCTCCTTCTCCATCTTTTCCAAACATGACAATCAGATCGAATGTTTTGAAAAATTGAGACAGAGGAAAGTCTAAAAATCCATCTCGAACAAAAAAAGTCGCCATTCCCTTTTGATCGATAGAGAGAATTTCATCGGCATAATGTCGCTTTTCAACCAACTCCAGAATTCTCGGGTATCCCATCATGGCGGATCGGGCATAGGGAAAGGCCTTTCGAAGGGTTTCGAGGGCAGGCAAAGCAAGGATGAAATCACCCAAGGCACCCTGGTGAATCACCAAAATGGATGACACCCCGGATGCCTGGTTCGAATGGGAAGGAATCATCGTTTTCTTTTTCTTTGGTCAGGAGATGTTTTCCAATCGCTTCCGAATGTGATGATCATCGGGGGTGATCTGAAGAATCTTTCGATATTCTCTTCTTGCCTCTTTCCATCTTTTCTGATCCTCATACAGAACACCCAAATTGATCCTGGCAAAAAGATAGTTGGGATTGATACGAAGGGCCTTCTTCAATTCAAGGATAGCCTCTCCATATCGCTTCCGATCACTGTAAAGAAGAGCTAAATGATAACGGAGATCGGCATACCGGGGGTTCAAGTGGACCGCCTTTTTCATGCAGCGAAGGGCCTCCTGGGTTCGGCTCATGAGGCCATAAGTATAACTGAGATTGGCATATCCCATTCCCGCAGAGGCATCGATCTTTAACGCTTTTTGGAATTCCTGAATGGCCTTTGGGTAAGCTCCCTGATAATAATAGACCGTCCCAAGATTCATATGAAAAATAAACGTATCGGGTTTTAACCTAACAGCCTTTCTGAGCTCTTTGATGGCCTGTGCAAATTTTCCTCTTTGAGCAAGATAGAGACCGACGAAATTGTGAAATTGGTACAAAAAACCCAAATGGAGATGGGCCTCTCGATACTTTGGGTTGAGGCGGAGGGCCTCTAACAAATGAACCTCAGCTTTTTCCATCTGTCCATGGGCCATGAGGAGGAGAGCTAACTGATTTCGGAGGTCTGCGTAATGGGGATGCATTCGGACCTCTTGTTCGATCTCCCCCAAAATTCGCTTATAGGTTGGATTCCATCTTAAGCTCATCCTTTTCTTCCTTCTTTCCGCCTTTATCCTTCTTGACTTCAACGGGAATCCACTGGCCTCTTTCCTTTCTCCAATTGAGGAGCTGAAAAATAACGTCACTCACTCCTGGAATGCTCCTCACCTTCTTTTCCAAGGAAAAAAGGGTATTCATCACTAAGTTTTTTCGTTTCTCTTCATCCCAGTCTTTGGAAGAATGAGGGACCTCAAAAATCCCTCGAATGTAAACCACTCCCTTGACCGTTCCGAAATCCATTCGAGAAGAATCGATGTTGGTTCGGATTAATACTCGCCGGAGATGAGATTGAATAACAAAGTCCTCTTTTAACACGACCTTCTAATCAATGTCTTCTAATTTTAAGGATGGATCAGGACCTTCTTCCAACGCTCTCTTGATCGCATCTAACAACTCTTCAGGATCGTAAGGTTTCTTAATATAGAAACGGGCTCCCAAGGCCATGGCCTTGTCCTCTGCATTCTTTTCTGGGCTCCCGGTGAGGAAGATAACGGGAATGGTAAAGGTGTGGATGGACCGTTTTAATCTCTGCCCAACACTGAACCCATCCCCGGCGGGCATTCGAATATCGAGAATGATGAGATCGGGCTTCTCTTTATGGGCGACGAAAACACCCTGGGCCCCGTCAAAGGCGGTGACCACTTCATATCCAGCTCCTTGAAGTCGAATCATCAGTGCCTTAACGATATCTCTCTCATCATCCACAACGAGAATCTTTTTTTTCTGTCCCATATTTTCCTCATTCTACAGGTTCAATCCCTATTCTCCCCTTCTTCCATGCTCTTCCAATAAGGGGAATCCCCATCCAGCCAAGTCAACATTTCATCTCTTTTGTTTTCAAACATGGCCATCTCTTTCTTTTCGATCGGCGTCCCGGGCATGAAGGTTTCTTTCAAGGGATTCCGGAATTGACCGTCTTTGGCTAATCGATAGTCCAGATGAGGTCCGGTGGAAAGACCGGTCGATCCGACATACCCGATGATCTGCTTCTGTTTCACCTTGACTCCTTTTCTGGTCCCAGACCCGAACCGAGAAAGATGGCCATAAGAAGTGGTATACCCATTCGTATGCCGGAGGATCACCTGGTTCCCGTATCCACCATTCCACCCGCAGAAGGTTACGGTTCCATCTGCCACAGCCCATATGGGTGTCCCAGATGGAGCCGCATAATCCACCCCATAATGAGGCCTCACCCCTCCCAGAATTGGATGTTTTCGTGCCCGGCTGAATCTCGAACTGATCCGGTTAAACCGTAAAGGGGCCTTCAAAAATGCCTTTTTCGAAGAAATTCCTTTTTCATTATAATAACCATCTTGATATCGGATCCCTCTGATCACCCTTTCTCCACTCTGATATTCGACGGCTCGAATGGTTCCATACTGAATGAACTGATCTCCTTTATAAATCTTTTCCACCACTACTTTAAATCGATCCCCTTCACGAACATCCTTATAAAAATCAATCTCCCAGGCCAGGAGCTCAGCGAAGGCGAGGGTCAAGGGGTCCTGTTCTCCGGCGGCATCCATCGCCTCAAAAAGGGACGAACGAATTTCTCCCACCACCTTCGTCATCCGTGTTTCGAGGAGAACTTCCTTCCTTTGAGCCACATATCCGTAGGAACCTTTTTCAATCTTATAAATCTCTACGGGGCTCGCTTCATAAATAAATTTTACCATCTCACCCTCCTCATCCGTGATGAAACGGTAAGAAACCCCGCTTTGGATCTTTTTAAAATCCACATGAGGCTTCAAGGTCGAAATGATCAAATCAATCCATTTGAGTGGAATGTTCTTCTTCGATAAGGACTGAAAAAGAGTGCCTCGTTCCTTCACCTCCCCTTCAATGGTACAGAGTTGAGGCTCCCGGGAAACTGGAGCGCTGGGCTCTGGAGGAACCGCAGGGGGAGGTGAAAAGAAGTAAGGGAGTATCAAAAAGTAGATGAAAAGGAAAAACCCCGCCAGAAAAGCCCCTGAAAGAAGAATCCGTTTCCTCCTCTTTCTTTTGGCCTCAAAAGGTCGTCCCCTGTTGGGATTTAGTTTTTGCAAATCAGCACTCATCTTTTCAAACGTTCAACGCATAGCTCTGAATTCTTTCCGATCATCCACTCTCCCTCAAAAAATGGGCAGCGTCTTCAGGAGGTGTCGGATTAACAAAGAAACCCGTTCCCCATTCAAAGCCTTCTCGTAACCCAATCCGTAATCGAGTCTCGATATGCCAGTGGTATTCTGGACGATGGAATCGACTCTGAATCGGAGAAGTATGAAAGGTCAAACTATAGGGTGGATCAGAAAGGAGTTTTAAAAAACTATGGAACAACGACTGAATTCCAATAGAAAGATCGGCCATCTCTTCTTGGGTGATGCGATGAAAATCAGGGGAGTGAACCTTTGGGACAATCCAGGCTTCAAACGGGTAGCGTGAAGCGAAGGGGGAAAAGATCAAGAAGTGGACGGTTTCCAGTATCACCCTCTTCTTCATCGAGATTTCTTCTTTGACAATGTCACAGAAAATGCATCGCTCTTTCCGTTGATAGTAATCTAAGGTCCCCCAGATCTCTTCGTCAATTCTCTTCGGGATGACCGGCATGGCCATGATGTGGGAATGGGGATGACGGTTAAAAATGCCCGGATGATTCTTCAGAATGAGAAACTGCTCAAATCGCTGATCCTTCTCCAGGTCGATGAGCCTTTCCTGATAGGCTAAAAGAATTTTTTCGATCTGCTTCGGTTCCATCGTCGCAAGACCCTGATGGTGTTCAGGGGATTCCACAACAATCTCATGAGCCCCGATGGCTTCCATAAGATCGTACATCCCATTGGGTCTTCGGTCGAAGTCCCCTTCGATATGGAAAAAGGGAAATTTATTGGGAATGACTCGGACAGACCAATCTCTTTCTTGACGGCTTAAAGAAAAAGTAGGGGGGGGAGTCATTCCCTCATTCCCTGGGCAGAAAGGGCAGGGGTCTTTTGCCTCTTGAGGTTGATAGGGGGGTTTGAAAGGGAGGTAATCCATGGGGCCTTTCGGGTGATCATTGGTCACCACCACCCACATCCTTGTCACCGGCTCTCTTCTCAGTTCTGCCATGGCCCTCTCCTTAAGAAAGAAGGGATTGGTAAATATATTGCCTTCCCCGATGAGACTCTTCCTTCCCTACCATCGGCCTTTCCATTCGAACGACCAGGCGCTTCTTATAAAGATTGAGAAGCCGGGTGCCTCCTGTGTTCATTTCAATTCCCTCTTCCTCGGAAAGTTCCCTCAGCGTCAGCTGCCTTTTCTTCATCACCTGGTTTAAGGTGTGGGACAAATAATTATTCAGAGAACCAATGATTTGCCATCCATCCGCCCCCGTGGTCAGTACCGCCAATTTTTTTCTTTCCAAGGCAACACTGATGTTTTCCGCTTGGGAGGGGTTAAGGTTTTTCAGGACAAGAAATTTCTCTCCATATTCACCGCTCCACAACCGGGAAATCATTTTGGCCACGACTTCATCAGCCCAGGAAAAATCGATAGGCCCCATTCCTGAAAAATCAAGGACGACTCGGAGCACTCCCTTCTCCTCTCCTAAAACCTTTTCAATGGCCTCTCGAATCCGCACGCCCCGGGCCCGGCCTGTCATCTCTCTCGATCCGTTCTTCAAAAGTGTGTGGGGAAGCTTCCTTAAGGTCAGGGTCCGTTTTTCCATTCTTTCCCTTCAATTGATTCAGTTGAATCAACTAATCATAAATCGGATCGAATGTCAAGTCCTTTTTAAAGACCGTTTAAAAGAGCGATGAAAAACCGGGTGGAAGAATCCTTTCAATGGCGAATGGAGTCCGGATCTTTCCGAATTCGAAAGGGACCCTCCCAGGGGTGCTGAACCCCCTCCACAAACCGATCTCGACAACTCTTACAAAGGATCAGCGTAATCTCCTCGTAAACCTCTTTCTCTAATTCCTTCGGATCCACGCGTTGAACTTGGTCAAGTAACTCCTTGAGCTGTTGATCCACCCCTTCGGAGGATTCCGAAAGCATCCCATCAAACCCTGAAACAATCTTCATATGGATGACATAGAATAAACTTCCTGGCGAAAGCCCTTTTCCACACCTCCAGCAATTTCTTTCTTCCATCGGTTCCCAGCTATCCTCCCATGTTTGTTGTCTTATCCCTCACTTCTTTCCTTCCATGATCCCAACTCTTTCAGGGCCCGCTCTGCCAAGAGAAGCCGCTTTTCCCTCCCCCTGCTCTTCCCAGATAAAGGAGGAAACAGACCGAAGTTAATGTTCATCGGCTGAAACGGAAGGGTGATAGAATGGGTGATATAATAGATCAATGCCCCCATGGCAGTGGTCCGAGGGGGAACCACAGGGGCCATTCCCTTCGTATAGCGATGGGCATTGATCCCGGATAACAGACCCATAGCGGTCGATTCCATATACCCTTCGACTCCTGTAATCTGCCCAGCCAAGAAGAGGTCTGGATGATCCTTCATCTGGAGGGATTCTCTCAACCATCGAGGGGAATCGATGAAGGTATTCCGATGGGTTGATCCCAATCGCACGAATTCTGCATGCTCAAGTCCGGGAATCATTCGAAATACCCTCTTCTGTTCCTCATGCTTTAGCCGAGTTTGAAAGCCGACCAGGTTGAAAAGTGTTTCAAACCGATCCTCCTGCCTGAGTTGGACAACAGCAAAAGGTTGCCTTCCTGTTTTTGGATCGATGAGGCCAACGGGCTTGAGGGGTCCATGCGCAAGGGTATCCTTCCCCCGGCTTGCCATCTCCTCAATGGGGAGGCATCCTTCAAAGAGGTGCCTCTTTTCAAAATGACGTGTGGGCACTTTCTCCGCCCCATTCAATGCCTCTACAAATTGGTAATATTTCTCTTTGTCCATTGGACAATTCACATAGTCTTCTCCCCCTTTTCCATACCGAGAGAATTTGAAGGCTTTCTGAAAGTTGATCGAATCAGCCGTAACGATGGGGGAAATGGCATCATAGAAAAAGAGGTGACAGGTTCCTGTCAGTTTCTGGATCTCTTGGCTCAAAGCCTCTGAGGTAAGGGGACCGGTGGCGATAATGGTAATCCCCTCTTTAGGGATAGAGGTCACTTCCTGGCGGATCACCTCTACATTTTTTAGGTTTTCCAGAACTTGGGTAATCTCCTTTGAAAAGATCTCCCGATCTACGGCCAGAGAATCTCCCGCCGGAACCTTTGTCTCTTTCGCCACTTTTAAAATGAGAGATTCCAATTGCCTCATCTCTTCTTTCAAAATCCCCGACGCATTCTCGATGGATTCCGATTTGAAAGAATTACTGCAAACCAATTCTGCGAAGAAGGGGGACCGATGAGCTGGAGAATAGAACTCCGGTTTCATCTCATAGAGAATCACCTCCCCTCCTCTCTTAGCAATCTGCCAAGCCGCCTCGCATCCCGCCAGGCCTGCGCCAATAATGGTGATCGGATCCATGGTATCCTTATTTTAGGCATTCTATCTCTCCTTTGCAAATTTGAATTTTGACAATCTCAAGAAAGGTGGTTAAATAAGAGTCGATGGGGTGACGAAAAGGGCTTTCTGGCCTTCCCCTTAAAAGGGATGACCTTGACCAGCGATGAAGATTGAACTGATCGTTCCAGCCGTTGAAGAAAATGCGTCCATCCCGAACCTTGCCCTTCCGATTCTCGCTGCCCTTTCTCCACCTGACGTGGAAATTTCTTTCACGGATGACCTTCTGACTCCCATCCGTTTAGAGAAGGAATTGAAGAAGGTTGACCTCGTCGGAATCACGGTTTTATCTAAAACCGCACTAAGGGCCTACGACATCGCTGATGCCTACCGAAAAAAAGGGATCCCTGTTGTCTTAGGGGGAATTCATGCCACAGCCCTTCCGGATGAGGCCAGAGGTCATTCGGATTCGGTCGTCCTGGGAGAGGCTGAAGAAGTCTGGCCCCTCCTGATTGAAGATGCCCGAAAAGGAAACCTCCAGCCCTTTTACCATCAGGAGGGTTACACGGAATTATCAACGATCCCAATCCCTCGACGAGACATTCTACCCAAAAGGGGGTATCTTCCTCTGGATGTGGTTCAGGTCACCCGGGGATGTCCCTTTCGCTGCGAGTTCTGTTCCGTTCAGAATTTTTTTGGAGAAACTTATCGGTTTAGGCCTATCTCGGCGGTGGTGGAAGAGGTGCGCCAATTACGTCACCGGTGGATGATGTTCAACGACGACAATATCATCGGAAACCCTTCCTACTCAAAGGAATTGCTGAAGGCCCTGATCCCCCTCAAGAAAAAATGGTTCGGCCAGGTCTCCTTATCTGGATTAAAGAAGGTCGAACATGTTGAGTTACTAGCCAAAAGTGGCTGTAACAGCCTCTTCATCGGTTTTGAATCCCTTTCCAAAAAAAATCTGGTGGCGTCCCAAAAATTTCAAAATGATCCGGCTGAGTATCGAGAAATCATTGATACCCTCCATCGGTATGGCATTGCCATCTGCGGATCGTTTGTCTTTGGATTTGACGAGGATGACGCTTCGGTATTTGAAGAAACGGTCTCTTTCTCCATCCAGACCAAACTCTTTTCAGCAGTCTTTATGATTCTCACTCCCTACCCAAAAACGGATTTTTATCATCGGGTGAAAAATGAGGGGCGGTTGGTTCAGGATCAATGGTGGCTTTTGGAAAAGCCTGAGGAGTGGGCTCCCTACTTCATTCCGAAGAAAATGAGCGGTGAGACTCTCCGGGAGGGTTGGAAAAGAGCCTGGAGGGAGTTTTATTCCTTCCCTTCGATATGGAAACGATTCCAGTGGAATTATTCACCGACCTTGATCAACCGATTCGTCTACTTTCCTTTCCAATGGATGCATCATCGGTTCACAAAGAAAAAGATTCTCCAAGGCAGGCGAAGATATCGAACCCGTTCACTCTGAACTGCGATACCCACACTCCTTTTGAGGACATCGCTTGCTGATTCCTCCCTTTCCTTGCTTCTCAACCAGAAAGGGAAAACCGCACTGGGGACATTTTTCTGGAATGGGCTTATCCCATAAGGCATAGGTACACGTGGGATAATTGGTACAGCTGTAAAAAGTTCTGCCCTTCCGGGTCCTTCTTTCAACCATCGCTCCACCACATCCCTCTTGAGGACATGGTACCCCCATATCCAAAGACCGGGTGAATTTACAGGAGGGATAATTCGAACAGGCCAGAAATCTTCCAAATTTTCCATTCTTGATGACCATGGGGTTTCCGCATTTTTCGCATCGGGTCTCGGTCTCCACTTGATTTTCTCCGTTTCCTTCTATCTCTCTTGTATATCGGCATTTGGGATAACTGGAGCAGGCTAAGAAATAACCTCTTTTTCCCCATCGCTTCACCATCTTTGAACCACATCGCTCGCAGATGGCATCCGTAGGAATCATCTCCCGCTTGACATCCCTCATGGACACCTTGGCCATTTCCAGATCCTTTTCGAAAGGGGTATAAAATTCTTTCAATGTATCGACCCAATCTTTTTGACCCTCTTCAATCTGATCTAAATTCTCTTCCATCTGTGCCGTGAATTCGATATCGAAGATGTCGGGGAAATTGACAACCAGAAGATCATTCACCATGCACCCCAACTCTGTCGGGAAAAATTTCCCCTTTTCTAACCGGACATACCCTTTTTCTTTGATCGTGGTCAAGATGGTTGCATAGGTAGAGGGTCTTCCAATCCCCTTTTCTTCCAATTCCTTGATCAGCGTCGCCTCCGAAAATCGGTAAGGCGGCTGGGTAAAATGCTGTTTCGGCGTGAGGCCCAATAGCTCCAAAATTTCCCCTTCCGATAACAAGGGGAATTTCTTTTCTCCATTTCCATTCTCTTGATTATCCTCTCCCTCCACGTAGAGGGCCATAAAACCCTGAAAGATTGGAACAGTCCCCGTTGCGGTAAACAGGGCATCGTCCGCTTTGACCTCGATGGTGGTTTGGAGAAAAACGGCTGAAGACATTTGAGAGGACACAGATCGATCCCAAATCAATTTATAAAGGGCCCTTTGATCTTTGTCTAAATAGGCCTTCACCTTGTCAGGGTCCAAGTCAATTGATGTGGGTCGAATAGCCTCATGGGCTTCCTGGGCGTTTCTGCGGCTTTTATAGATATTGGGTTTATCAGGGAGATAAGAATCTCCAAAGCGGACCTTAATCCATTCCCTGACCTGTTGAATCGCTTCGGCAGAAACCCGGACCGAGTCGGTCCTCATGTAAGTGATCAACCCCACACTCCCTATCTCACCGAGGTCCACCCCTTCGTATAACTTCTGTGCGACTCGCATGGTCTTTTGAGCGTAGAAGGAAAGCTTCCGATAGGCCTCCTGTTGAAGACGGCTGGTAATAAAGGGAGGGAATGGATGACGTTGCTTTTCCTGTTGAGCAATTTTGGAGACGGAATATGGAACAGCCTCGAGGGTTTTTTGAATGGCCAAAGCTTCTGTCTCATTGGCCATTTTTACTTTCTTTCCCTTCCACTTTGCCAATCTTGCATCAAAGGAGATGGGCGACCCTTTTCCCTTGAGTGTCGCCGTGAGGCTCCAATACTCTTCAGAGACGAAATTTTCAATCTCTCTTTCTCTTTCACAGACAATCCGAACAGCAACGGATTGGACCCGACCGGCGCTCAATCCCCTTCGGACCTTCTCCCAAAGAATGGGGCTGACCTGATAGCCGACCAAACGATCCAAGATTCGTCTGGCCTGCTGGGCTTCATATTTTGAGGCTTGTAATTTTCCGGGGTGGCGGAGGGCATCCAAGACTGCCTTTTTCGTGATCTCATTGAAGAGAACCCGATAAATATTTTTATCCGCATCCCCAATCTCCTCGGCAATGTGCCAGGCAATCGCTTCCCCTTCTCGATCCGGATCCGGGCCGAGGTAAATATTTTTCACTTCCTTACTGGCCTTTTTCAATTCCCGGATGACCTTCCCTTTCCCGGAGATGGGAAGATAATGGGGTTGGAAATCTTTTTTAAGATCCACTCCCAGTTCACCCTCTGGAAGGTCCTTCACATGACCCACGGAAGCCTTGATGACATAGTCCTCCCCTAAAAATTTTTGAAGGGTCTTTACCTTCGCAGGGGACTCCACAATGATCAAACCTTTTAACATTTTTCTTCGCTCCGAAAATCCATCATAAAGTATTGGTGGATCGTATTAGTGTTCAGAAAAGGTTAATGTTACAACATTTCTCTTCATGATTCACTACCCCGATCACATTTTTTTACTAAAACATTTACCTGGCCACTGAGAGATCCAACCCTTCAATTCCAAATTCAAAAGGAGACTGGACACCTTCCCCGGATCCCATTGACTCTCCCGAATGATGGCATCGATATGCAAAGGAGTCTCCCCTAAAAGACGGTAGAGGGCTTCTTCTTCCTCGGGGAGAGGAGAAAGGGACATCCCGGTTTTTTGAGTTGTCTCCTTCTCCCTTTTCCACTGAGGCAAGATCTCTTCAAGGATGTCTTCCGTGGATTCGACCAGCTTCGCCCCTTCCTTGATCAACTGATTGGTGCCCCGACTACCCTCGGCTCCGACATTTCCGGGGACAGCAAAGACTTCCCTCCCTTGCTCCAATGCATAGCCGGCGGTGATGAGGGAACCACTCCCTGCGCTGGCTTGGACAATGACGACCCCTATGGAAAGACCACTGATGATTCGATTTCGCTTCGGAAAATGGCCTCCTTCGGGGGGCGACCCCATTGGAAATTCGGAAAGAACAGCTCCCTGTCCGATAATTTGATGATAAAGACTTCGATTCTCAGAAGGATAGATCACATCTATACCGCTTCCTAACACCGCAACCGTCCTCCCCCCTCCCTGAAGGGCTCCCATGTGAGCCACCGAATCTATCCCTCTCGCCATTCCACTGACGACCGTGACTCCATGGCGGGCAAGATCCTGACTGATCCTTTCGGTGACCCCTCTCCCATAAGGGGAGGTCTTTCGGCTCCCCACAATGGCAATGGCTAATTCATCTTCGCCTCGCCATTCTCCTCTCATATAAAGCACGGCAGGGGGGTCGTAAATATCTTTCAGGCGTATGGGATAACCCTCATCCTTTATAGTCAAAACCCTCCCTCCCGCTCCTTTCAAAAGAGCTAACTCCTTGGCTACCTCTTTTTCCAACGGACCTTTTTGAATTTGATGAGCCACCTTGTCTCCTAACCCTTCAATTTTCAATAATTCCTTCATCGGGGCATGGAAGACGGCTTCCGGGGTCTGGAATCGATCTAAAAGTCTTTTGATGGTTATACTCCCAACCCCAGGGGTGAGGGTTAAAGCTAACCAATAAAAAATATCCTCAGCCATAAAGATTCTCGGGGGAAAAATAATTTGCCGGATGAAGCTGTTTCAGGTGATAAAAAAAGGCTGAGGAGATGAAAGGAAATCTCCAAAGCCCGGTTAAACATTCCAATCACCAAATTTCAAATAACGGTTTGAAGTTCGCAGGACCCCTCCCCAGCATTTTGATGATGGTGCTTGGAGTTTTGTTTACACCTCATGAACGGGTTGGTATTATTTGATTAAGAGACCCTCCATCTTTTCCTTTGAATAAGGTTGAATATAATCCCCTCTCATCACGGCATCAAAGGATTCAATAATCTTTGCCGTAAAGAATTTACCAGATTGGTCAATGATTTGAACATTCCCTACAATATTATACTTTCTTCCAATAGTTCTCCCGGTGAGGGGATGTTTGATCTCATCGGAGACACGAAAAACCGTATATTTATTTCCGATCAAAATGGATTCGGAGGTTTTGAAGGCCAGATAGACAATATCGCCTCCAGACATCAGGTTTTTCCCTTCTTTGCTCTCCAACACAAGGCCAATTCCCCGGTAGTCCATATCGCTCATAAACCCCGCACTTCGGATATCAGGAAAATTGAAAGGCTTTTCCTCCTCCTGGACAGGCTTCACTTCTGCGACCACCTCTGGTTTCTTTTCTACAGGAGGTGGCTCAGGCTTGGCTACCACTGGTTCTGCCACCGACTCTTTTGGCTTCTCCTCTGAAACCATCTTAGGTTCTTCTTTCTTCACAGGCTCCTCAGCAGAAAAACGGATTGGGTTTCCTGGATAAATCCAATGCGGATTAGTAATGTAAGGATTTCTCTCCCACAACTTTGGCCAAAGAAAGGGATCCTTTAAAAATTTAGAAGAGATATCCCAGAGCGTGTCTCCCTTTTTAATCGTATACACCCCTTCCATCTCCTTCTTCTCTTGTGTCCATCCAGGAAGGACAATACAAAAGGAGAATATCAAAATCGTGCTAAAAAAGACGCCCATTAATCTTCTCATAATTACCTCCTCCCTTTCATTAGACGGGTTTATAAATTTAAAAAACAAAATTTTGTTAAAAATTACCCTCTTATCCATATTTTGTCAAGGAAAATATATAGCAATATCCATACCAAACCTCATCCTATCTTTTTTAATTATTGAAAAATATTGGAAATCTTAAGAAATTAGAAAAATGGATGATTTGTTTTTTCAACTGAAAGTGGATAGTTTTTGTCCAAACTTTTCATATTCTTGAACAAATTTTAACCTGATTTGCCAATGGGCAGGAAAACCACGTAATTGACATATGAACTTCCCCTATGTTATTAAATTGGACCCTTCGACTCCCTAAAATCAATTCAGGAACTTTTTCTCGCTGAATTCAAGCCGCAGTCCTGGTAACGTCGAAGGAGTCCACCTCTATTCTATCTTGAAACTAGCAAAAATGATTCTTCTCCCATCATCCGATGAAACATTGGATCCCTTCTTCGAGGGAAAACTCCAAATTATTCAGAAAAAAAGGGGTTATCGGTTTTCTGTGGATGCGATTCTACTCAGCCAATTCATAAAAATCCGTAGAAATGAGAGAGTCATTGACCTGGGAACAGGCTGTGGCATTCTACCCCTGTTATTGTCATGCTCCACCAAAGCCCATTCTTTTTTAGGCATTGAGATTCAGAAGGAATTGGCCGAATGTGCCAAAAAAAATGTAGTCCTCAACACTCTTGAAAATCGGATATCTATTCTTCATCAGGATCTTAGAGAGTTGAAAAAGACATTGCCAGCGGGTTCTTTCGATGTCGTCCTCTCCAATCCACCCTATCGAAAACATCGAACCGGTAGGATCAACCCTTCCATGGAAAAGGCGATCGCACGCCATGAAATTAAAGGAACGCTCCAAGAACTGATCTCCATTGCCTCCTATCTGCTTCCCCCCAAGGGGAGATGCTATCTCATCTTCCCGGCCATCAGAATGGTTGACTTATTCGTGGAATTAAGAGGTGAAAAATTGGAGCCAAAGCGATTGCAGTTTGTTTATCCCCGTATGGGAGAAGAGGCAAAGTTTCTCCTCGTGGAATCGATTAAAACCAGCGGGGTGGAATTAAAGCTCATGCCCCCTCTCTTCCTCCATGAGACATCATAAATCAGGGAAGCGGAGCAGAAATATTTTTTGACAATGGGGGATGAATGGGATAATAATTTTTTAATATGAATCACGTCAACCGCTTCCGTCCGTTTACAAAAGAAAAGACCTCTGCTCTGGAGAATGCCCTCGAATGCATTCGGGATGATTTAGAAAAAGTGGATCAAGAGTTTCGGAAGAACCTGAGATCCGATGTTCCCATCATTTCTGCAATCGGAGAACATCTCCTTCTGAGCGGAGGAAAACGGTTCCGGGCCAAACTCCTTCTCCTCTCATCCAAATTGTGTGGGGTTCAGGGAGATCTTTATATTTCCATGGCAAGCCTGATTGAATTCATTCATACCGCCACCCTGCTCCATGACGATGTGGTTGACAGGGCCGAACTCAGAAGGGGCATTGACTCTGCCAATTCCAAATGGGGAAACGAGGCGAGTGTTTTGGTTGGTGATTTCCTGTTTACCAAATGTTTTTCTCTTCTGGTGCAGAGTGGAAACTGGAAGATTCTCCAAACCGTCGCCAAAGCAACCACAACCATGGCAGAGGGAGAATTAGAGGAACTCATCAAGACCAACGATCTCACTCTTACGGAAGGGGGATACCTTTCGATCATCACTCGTAAAACCGCTTCCCTTATCTCTGCGGCCACACAGATTGGTGCTATTCTTGGAAACGTCTCTGAAGAAAAAGAAAGGGCCTTATCCGAGTTCGGCATGAATGTCGGCATCGCCTTCCAACTGATCGATGACCATCTTGATTACACGTCTAACGAAGAGGAATTTGGAAAGAAGATTGGGATCGATTTACAAGACGGTAAGATCACCCTTCCCCTGATCATCACCCTCCATCATTGCAATCAAGAAGAAAAGGCTTTTATTCGCAAGGCGGTCGAGTCCAATCCCATTACGAAAGACGCTTTTTTCCGAGTGGTGGAAATCATCGAACGATACCATGGGATTCAATCTACCTGGGAAAAGGCAAAGGAGTATATTGAAAAGGCGAAGGATTATCTCCGTCTCTTTCCAAATTCTAAGGAAAAAGAGGCCTTGGATATCCTGGCCGATTATGTTCTGGCAAGAAGGTTATAGGAGGGTTTGCCCTAACTCCCCGGGGCTTGAGATTTCAATATGGCAACTTGCATGTTCAATCAATTATAATGAAAAAAAACCATTAAACCGATAAGGAGTAGAAAATGGCCGATGAGTCGAGTTTGCTTCATGTCAATGATAAGAATTTTGCCTCCGAAGTACTCCATTCAGACCTTCCAGTATTGGTCGACTTTTGGGCAACCTGGTGCGGTCCCTGCCGAAGCATCAGTCCTATTGTTGAGGAGTTGGCAAAGGAGTTTTCAGGGAAGGTGAAGGTGACCAAGCTTAATGTGGATGAGAGCCCTGCAACCCCCAGTCAGTATGGAGTAAGGGGAATTCCAACCCTGATTCTCTTCAAAGGTGGGAAGGTTCTCGATCAAATTGTCGGTGCGGTGCCAAAAACCCGTTTAAAAGCCTTGATTGAAAAGGCTCTTTAAACGGACGGTTCCTTTGCCAGCGATTGCCAAATGCTCATTTCTAATAAGAAACGTTTCATATTGAATGACTCCTTCATTCTCTTTGTGTGTCTGGCATGGGTATTCCTTCTTACTCATTGTGCTAAAGAAAAGAAATCCTCATCAGCTTTGGCGTCGGATTTTACGCTGAACGCCATCCCCAGTAGGATTATTTTCTCTTGGCCTCTTCCATGGAGTGGAGGTATTCTTCGATGACCTTCTGGGGGTCTAATCCCAGGGACTGAGCATAATTTCTTAAAAACCCCTTGAGATAGACCAAGGCTGGGAGTTTGTCAAAGGCCTCTTCCTCAATCCACTCCAAAACCTTTATACTAATCTTTGTCTCCTTAGAGATGTTTTGGAGTTCAATCCCCATCCTTTCCCGAACCTGCATTAGGGTCTTTCCGTGATAAACCCCCTCTTCTACATTGAACGAAAGTCCGGTGAAAGAAAGGGAGGTCTTTTTTCCATGGGGCATCCCATGGGTTTCAGGAGGCTTTTCGGGTGGCGGGTACCCAACCATCTGGAAATGGGACTGGTCGTAACTTTTCCGTAATGCCTCGTCATTGAGAACCCGAAAAGCCTCTTCAACAGCCTCTTGTATTTCCTTCACCTCCTCATCGGAAAAGAGGGAATAGACAGCCATGGATTCGCTGTGAAACGTCTCTTTGGCATGTTCATAAGCCCTCTGTATTTCTTTGGCCGTAGCGGTCGGACTGACTTCCAAGATCTCATAATACGTCTGGTCTTTAATACTCTTGATGCTCATATCCGGTAAAATCAAACCCCCTTCTCATAGCTATTTGCTAATTTGGAGGCGATCTCCATCACACATTGAGCCGCCCTGGACCTCGAGTTTTCTAAAACCAGAGGCTTCCTTCGCCGGATGGAATGACTCACATCTTGGTCGTAGACGATATAGCCCAAATAGTGAAGATGAATGCCAAAATATTTCAGACAAGCGCTTCGAATCGAAAAACCAATCTCAATATCCTTCTTTGAACGGGCTTGGTTCAGAATGAGATTCGGGTGAAAGGTTTCGGCTTCTTCGACGATCCGTTGGGCATCCGCCTCATCGATTCGCTTCACCGCTTTAATGAGTTCATGAGGGTTTTGAATTCCCCTTTCATTCTTACGATCCATCAGACCATCGATCAGGGTCTTGACCTCTGAGGAGGAAACCGATTGTTTCAGTCTCCGATAGAACGCACTTTTGAGAAACCGATATGTATTTTCGATCGAAGTGGGTTCAGGGGTAACCACCAGAATCCCTCCATCAGACATCAAGAAGAAATCTAAAACACTCAAAGAGTTGCCCGCTCCTAAATCCACGAGGATCGTATCGCTATCCAGATTTTGAATGGAGCGAATGAGTTTTCGTTTCTGAACGCTCTTTGCATCTGCGGCATTGAGCAGGTCTTGTGCACCGGTCAGAAGTTGAACGTTGGGAATGGGGGTGGGGATAAGAACTTCACGAAGATGGGAAACCCTCTTTTTAATAAAGTCAGAGAGGGTAAAGGCTGGAGGAGAAATACCCAGAAAGGTGTGGAGATTGGCTCCACCTAGGTCGGCATCAATGAGAGCAACACGGATTCCAAGCTTCGAAAGACAGATACCCATATTGGCTGTGATGAAACTCTTTCCACTTCCTCCCTTGCCACCACCGATGGTCCAGATCATCTTCCGGTTGCGAAACTGATTCGACCCCACCCTGAACCCCTTCTTCATCTCCCGCCCCCCCATGACTAAACGGGAGGTTGCGGGGATGATCCATTTTCTATTTCATTCCATATGCCGTCAATCTTTCCATGACAATGACGGCATGCCCCATTCACGACATCATTTTTTGTCACTCGAAATCCAGTCCGTTCAATCAACCTAAGGCCACAGTGGGGGCAGAAGGTATCTTCACCTTCCTCTCCGGGATTATTTCCACAATAGACATATCGGAGCCCTGCCTTGATCCCAATCTTCCTGGCTCGTTGCAACGACGAAGCAGGAGTTCTTGGAAGATTCAGCATCTTGTGGGTGGGATAAAAAGCGGAGATATGCCATGGCACCTCTATCCCCAAGGAGACGATGAATTGAGCTATTTCCTCAAACTCCTGATCTGAGTCGTTGAGGGTAGGAATGACAAGGGTGGTGATCTCCACCCAAATCCCCATCTGTTTCATCCGTTTGAGGTTCTCCAGAACTGGATTCAAGGTTGCCCCGCAGATCTCTCTATAAAATTTATCTCTGAAACTTTTTAAATCGACATTGGCTGCATCTAAGCAAGGCTGGAGGGTTTGGAGGGCTTCCTCCGTCATATACCCATTAGTAACAAAAATATTTTTAATTTTCTCATGAGCGGCCAGACGTGCTGTCTCGTAGGCATATTCGAAATAGATGGTCGGCTCTGTATAGGTGTAGGAGATGGATTGGCATCCGTATTGTTTGGTTAAAGAAATAATTTTAGGGGGAGAGAGGTCAGATCCCTCAATCTGACCCTCTCGACCTCTCGGCATCTGAGAAATTTCATGATTTTGACACTGGAGGCACCTGAAATTACAACCGACAGTGGCTATAGAGAAAGAACTTGATCCTGGAAAAAGATGAAAGAGGGGTTTCTTCTCAATGGGGTCCACATTCAGCGAGATGGCACGGCCATAGACGAGTGTATAAAGCTTTCCTTCCCGATTCTCTCGAACGCCACAGAGTCCTCTTTTCGAAAGGGAGATGGTACATCGATGATGGCAGAGTCCACATTGCACCTTTCCATCCTTAAGAGGACTGTAAAACATCGCTTCTTTCATATCATCTTTCCAATCTCCGGACAGGACATGTCCTGATTAAAAAAAGAGGCGAACACTAAAGATCGAAATGAGGAAGTTGCTTAAGAACGAATTCTCTGATGACCTGTGGCTTGGGAAAGCCTCCAAGGATCTTGTTGTTCTGGACAAAAGGGACGAGAAGCTCTTTAAACCGACCGCCACAAGAACATCGGTCTGCATCCGGGGTAGACCGCCTTCGGTTCTTCTTAAAAGGAACTATTTTATCTTGAAAACATTTCGAGCAACGGAGGACACTTTTTGATCCTGACATCTTCCCCCTCTTTGCCAGAGGTTTTCCATCGATTTCGACGATGTCCATTGCAAAGTCGATCACCCGTGCATTGGTGATGGATGTCCCCACCCCGTAGGCATCCACCAGAGGATTCAGGGCAAGGATTCGCTTCTCATCTAACCCACCGCTGACATAAATTTGAACATGACCGAATCCCCTTAAATTCAGTTCCCAACGAATCTCCTCAATGATCTTCTGAAAATCACCTCGCCTCGAACTGGGGGTATCCAGCCGGATCCCAAAAAGTTTCTTCCCAAGTGCCTCAGCCACTCGAATGGATTCTATCTTTTCATCATTAAAAGTGTCAACCAGAGAAACCCGTCTCACTTTCGGCTGGATCACTTCATCAAAAGCCTTGGTCGCCTCCACGGTATCCCCCATGATCAGGATCAATGCATGGGGCATGGTTCCCGAGGGTTCCTCGCCGATCAACTCGGCGTTCTTTACCACCGATATCCCATCACAGCCACCGATGAAAGCATTTCGCTCTACCATGGGCGCCACGACGGGGTGGATTCGCCTCGCACCAAAGCTGATCACTTTTCGTTCCCCGGCTGCTTTTTTGCAGCGAGCAGCCTTCGTCGCCACGCCTGAGGCCTGACAGAGAAGTCCCAAGAGAGACGTCTCATAGAGGCCAAAATCTGTGTACATCCCCTCGATCTCCATCACGGATTCAAAAGCCCGAAAGATCGTCCCCTCTTTCATCGATCGGACACTGATTTTCAAATCTTTCAGAAGATAAGCTGCTTCCTCGATCCCGGCTAAGACCCCCCATGCGTAATCCTCAGGAAACCGTTTGGCAATGAATTCAGCCTTCACCCATTTATCAATCTTTTTTGCTTTGAGGACTTGCATCGTCCTGACAAAATAGATATCGGTCAATCTGCCTTCCTTGATTTCCTTTGGGTCCGCCGTATGGAACATGCGCATGGCTCCAAAAATAAAATTTGGATTTCCTTTTATATAACAGAAATTTATCAACCCTGTCTATAAAAATATTTCACTGACCCCTGTTTGAAAAATAAGAAAGGAGCAAAAAGGGAGGAGCCATCATCCCCGCGGCTCGCCCCGTTAAAAGGTGGTAAGCAAAAGAACTCCTGGTTCACAATGAAAATTTTATAACGGGATAAGGCTCTTATTCAGAATGCATTTATCAAAAAAAGCGATGGGGTTGGATGAGCGAAGGGGGCCATGGCGGGTGCTTCCCTTGGATCAGAGAGAATCTGCACCCTGCCCTGCTTTGGCATATCCTTTTTTCTTCTGGTTCGTGTCATAGATGATTCTCAGCCCTTCCAAGGTTAAAAATTCATTGACCTCTTCAATCATTTCAGATTCATCCGCAATGAGTTTGGCCAGACCTCCTGTGGCAATCACCTTAGGATTCGATCGCACCTCTTTCTTCATTCTTCTGACGATCTCATCGACCAATCCGACATAACCAAAAAAAATGCCAGACTGCATACTGTGGACAGTATCCTTTCCGATGACCTGTTTCGGTTTGACAATCTCAACCCGGGGCAACTTTGAAGTTCTCTGGAACAAGGCCTCTGCCGAAATCCCAATTCCTGGCGCTATGGCACCTCCCATATATTCACCTCGCGCAGTGACGTAGTCGAAGGTTGTGGCAGTTCCGAAATCGACCACGATTAAACTCTTTTTGTATCGCTTGTAGGCAGCCACGGCATTGACAATCCGGTCTGCTCCCACCTCCGCAGGATTCTCGTAGGCAATGACTATTCCTGTATCAATGTCAGGTCCAACAATAAGGGGTTTGACATGAAAGTATTTTTCTGCCATTCCCTGCAGCATGTCCAACACCGGAGGGACGACCGAAGAGATGATTAACCCTCGAAAATCTTCCATGTTGAGATGATCAAATAAGAAGAGATCCCGAAACAGAATGCCCCATTCATCGGCCGTCTTTCCCCTTTCTGTTGCAATCCGCCAATGATCCACTAATACCTCCCGATCGTACACCCCCAAGACGGTATTCGTATTCCCCACATCAATGACTAGCAGCATAAAATCCCTCCTACGGATGACGCCAAATAGTCCCCAGTCTTATAGCCGTGTAGTGAAAAAATATGGAACGGTGAGGCTATTTGACGATGAGACTACAAGACTTCTGTTTTCGTCTTATATTCTACATCTCCTGCAACCACTCTTGTTCGTTTCCCATCTTCCGTTTCCAAAATCAAGGCTCCGTCAGAATCTATTTCCACTGCCGTGCCGGTCAACACTTTCCCAAAAGAGGTGACCTTGACCTGTCTCCCCTGGATACGAGCCCGATCTCTCCATGCCTTCAGAATAACCTCACTGTCTTCTTTTAAAAATATCGAATACCACTTTTCCAATTCCAGTAAAAGGGATCGGAGAAACATCTTTCTTGAAATCGGCTGGCCCATCTCAATCTTTAATGAAGTGGAAACAGCCCGAATCTCTTTTGAAAATATCTGATGGTCCATATTGAGGTTCACACCAATCCCGAGGATGACAAAATGAATTCGGTCCATTTCCGAATGGATCTCGTTGAGGAGCCCTGCTATTTTTCGATCACGGAGGAGGATATCATTGGGCCATTTGATCAATGGAAGAAGCCCAGAAAACTTCTGGATGGCATCTGCTGCAGCGATGGCCGCCATCAAGGTGATGAAGGAAGCCCGATGGGGAGAAATGTTGGGCCGGAGGATCACAGAAAGGTAAAGATTTAAAAAAGGAGGGGAGGACCATTTTCTTCCCAACCTCCCCCTGCCTTTTTCCTGGAATTCAGCGATCACCACCTCTCCTTCTTTAGCCCCATTAAGGGCCAATTGATAGGCCTTTGAGTTCGTTGAATCGAGTTCATGGAAATGGTGGATCGTTTTTCCTATCCATTGGGTCTTCAGAATGGGTTTGATTTCCGATGGGGTGAGAAGATCTGGTGATTGAATCAAACGGTATCCAGATCGGGTTGAGGCCTTAATCCCATAGCCCTGCCCTTTGAGCCTCTGTATTCTCTTCCACACGGCCGTTCGACTCACCTTTAAACGACGGCTGATCTCCTCACCAGAAAGAAAGGCTGAAGGGGATTCCCTCAAGAGTTTGAGAATCTCATCATCCATCATAGGGATTCTTTGGTGAAAATCGTCTGTGGGTAAGGTTACGAAGCCCCTGCCTACCGTTACCGTTAGACGAAACCCTTATTTTCTATGCAATCACTTTATCGTACCGGGAGAATTGCATCGAAAAGGTTCCTCTCCCCTGGGTCAGGGATCGTAAATCCGTTGAGTAACCGAACATTCGGGTCAGGGAAGAGATGGCTTTGATCATCGTCACCTTTCCCTTTGGGATAATGGCCTCGACAGAGCTCTTTCTTGCCTTCAAATCCCCAACCACTTCACCCATAAACTCTTCTGGAATAATAATATTGACCTCCATCATCGGTTCCATAAGAACGGGTTGGGCTTTGCGACACCCTTCTCGCAAGGCATTGGAGGAGGCAATCTTGAGAGCAAGAAGGGAAGGATGATTTGGGTCTATATTAGCTTTTAACAAAATCACTCGCAAATCTGTCATGGGGTAACCCAAAATCACTCCCACCGTAGAAGATTCTCGAATTCCCTCCTCAACAGAAAGAAGGCCTTCGGTAGGTAGAGTTCCCTCAGGTGCTTCAGAACAAAACTCAATTCCCTTTCCCCGTCCATTGGGTGAAATCCTTAAAAAGACCTCTGCAAAGTGCTTGATCTCCTCCATCTCCTTGATGAACTTGGCTGAAGCCTCCACTTCTTTTTCTATGGTCTCTCGATAGACTACCTGGGGCCTTCCCACATTCACTTCCAAGTGATACTCCGTGAAGAGGCGATTCACCAACACATCCAGGTGTAATTCTCCCATCCCAGAGATAATGGTCTGACCGGTATCCTCATCGACCTTGACATGAAAAGTAGGGTCCTCTTCACTCAACTTTTCAAGAGATTCAGCCAGTTTTTCTTGATCCCGACTTGTTCTGGGTTCCACGGCTATGGACATGACCGGTTTATAAAAATCGATCGGCTCAAGGAGAATCGGGCGAATCCGGTCGCAAAGGGTATCTCCTGTGGTGGTCTCCTTCAATCCCATGACCGCCACAATCTCTCCTGCCTTCGCTTCTTCCACCCGAGTACGTTGATGGGCATGCATCTGAAAGATTCTTGATATCTTCTCCCCCCTTTTCAACCGGGGGTTATAAACCTCTGCTCCCACCTTGAGCACACCCGCGTAAATCCGGACATAGACCAATTTCCTGCCCTCGTCCATCATGACCTTGAAGGCGATGGCGGCTAAGGATTCTTCATCCTTAGCCATCCTGATCTCCCGTTTTCCTGTCACCGGATTCGTCCCTTCAACCGATGAGATATCGAGTGGAGAAGGGAGATAGTCCACCATGGCATCGATGAGAGGCTGAATCCCCTGATTTCTCAATGCTGCCCCACAAAGCACAGGCACCGCTTGCATAGAGAGGGTGGCTTTTCTCAGGGCCGTTTTGATCTCAGATTCTGAGATTTCCTCTCCAGTAAGATATTTCTCCATCAAGTGGTCGTCCAGTTCAGCAAGGGATTCGATCAATCTGGAACGATAAAGGAAGGTTTCTTGTTCCATTTCTCTTGGGATGGAAACTTCTTTAAAATCAACCCCCAGGCTGTGCTCATCCCAAACCATTCCCTTGGATCGGATTAGATCGATCACTCCAATAAACCGGTCTTCCACCCCCATAGGGATCTGGATCATCAAAGGATTTGCACCCAGGCGTTCAATCATCATTTTTACGGTTCCAAAGAAATCTGAGCCGATTCGATCCATCTTGTTGATAAACGCCATTTTCGGAACCCGATATTTATCTGCCTGGTGCCATACCGTTTCGGATTGAGGCTCCACTCCTTCCACCGCACTGAAGATGGAAACGGTTCCATCTAACACACGTAACGAACGTTCTACTTCCATGGTGAAGTCCACATGACCGGGCGTATCAATAATATGAATGATGCTTCCCTTCCATTCGACTGCCGTCACTGCAGAAGTGATGGTAATTCCCCTTTCCTGTTCCTGTTGCATCCAATCCATGGTAGCTGTCCCATCATCCACCTCTCCCATGCGGTGGGTTTTTTTGGTATAGAAAAGGACCCTTTCTGTAACGGTGGTCTTCCCTGCATCAATGTGGGCCATGAACCCAACATTCCTGGTTCGGGCGAGCCGTTTTTCTCCAGCCATCTCTTTCTCTCATTAGGAAAAAAATATATCTTGGCAATATTAAAGGGATTTTTATAAAAAGTCAAATTCCCGCTTGACAAATGGGGCAGGATATGTTCTATATTGATTTTAAGGGGTTGGTTATGATGGGATTTTGTAGATTTTACTTTTTTTATTTTTATTTTGGCCGGAGTCACCCATAAATCCTGTCCCGATGCCGGGATGGAAGCCATGGGTGACCATTAAGGCCCCATGGCTTTTTCATTTTTTGGAGCCATAGGGGCAACTCTATGGCTTTTTTTTGCGGTTAGGGGAATTAAGAAAGGAGATTTCTTACATGGCTATTTCGAGGAAAGTAAAGAATGCATTGAACGGGGCCTCCTGGGTGAGGCGGATGTTCGAAGAGGGGGAGGAATTAAAAAGAATTTACGGAGAGGAGAACGTTTATGATTTTTCCCTCGGAAACCCAAATCTCGAACCTCCTTCTTCATTGAAGAAGGCGCTCAAGGACCTGGCCGAACATCCCATTACAGGAATGCATCGATATATGCCCAACAATGGTTATAGTGAAACCAGAAAGGCAATTGCTGAATATCTGAAAGAAGAATCCGGTCTTCCTTTCAATGAAAAGCATGTCGTGATGACGGTGGGCGCTGCCGGCGGCCTCAATGTGATCTTGAAGGCATTATTGGATGAAGGAGATGAGGTCATCGTCCCTTACCCCTACTTTATGGAATTCAAATCTTACATCGAGAATTTTGGCGGTGAAATTCGATTGGTCGAAACCAACCACGACTTCTCCCTCAACCTGTCTGAAATTGAGAAGGCGATCCAAGCCAAGACCAAAGCCATTCTGATCAACTCGCCCAATAACCCAACGGGAGTTGTCTATGATCATGCCTGTATTGAAAAATTAGGTGACCTGTTAAAAAAGAAAAGTAAGGAGTTGGGGAAAAATCTCCATCTCATCACTGACGAAGCCTACCGGCGAATTGTTTTCGACCAGATCCATCTCCCTATTGTTTTTCGTTTCTATCCTCATACGATCCGTGTGACCTCCCACTCCAAGGACCTCTCTCTTCCCGGAGAGCGAATCGGCTATGTGGCAGTAAGCCCTCTCTGTGAAGATGTGGATGAGATGATGGCGGCTATTGTGTTTGCCAACCGAACGCTTGGTTTTGTCAATGCCCCGGCATTGATGCAGAGGTTGGTCGCTCCCCTTCAACGGAATTCTGTAAACGTCAGAGAATATGAGGAAAAGCGGGATCTTTTTTACCATGCCTTAACGTCTTTTGGTTACGAAGTGGTTAAACCCCAGGGGGCTTTTTATCTCTTCCCGAAAGCTCCCATTGAAGATGATGTGGCCTTGGTCAAAGAACTTCAATCAAAACGGATCCTGACCGTTCCAGGTAGGGGGTTTGGAAAACCGGGTCATTTCAGAATTGCCTACGCTGTTGACAAAAAGGTGATTGAAGGATCCCTCCCTGGGTTTAAAGAGGTGGCAGAAAAATACAGAGTTTAAAGAAGAGTGACCATTGATCCATGATCCCTTCCCAATGATTCATTGACCGTTCATCTTTTCTCTCATACCATCCGTTAGGAGGTCTGATACAAACCTGTCCTCTTAAGAAGGACCTCTGTTTGTCTTGGTTGACTCATCGCCATTTTGAAGCGTTCCCTTGAAAATCAAATTTTCTTATGTCAAGTTTGATGTATTCATTTTTCTACCAAAAAGGAGTGGACTCATGAAGAAGCCTCTCGGGTCCTTTTTTCAAATCATGGGGGGAGTTTGTTTCGCCTTCCTCCTTACAAGCTGCGTTATTGGACGCTATTATGAAGGTCCACAAATTTCTGAAGAAAAGATTAGAGAGATCAAGCCAGGGGTCACGACTAAAGCCGAAATCATTAACTGGTTTGGACCTCCCCAGAATTATATCAGTCCGACTATTTTTAATGAAATCCTCCGGGAAATGGATGTAACGAGGGAACCCCTCACCAACTATCCTTTTGCCAACATTCTCTCTTATCAGTATAACCGAGGTAATATTCGAGCCATTGTTTTGATTCTATTCAATTATGTTGATGCGAAGGTGAAGTCGGACCATCTGGTCATCTTCCTCGATGATAATGAGAAGGTAAAATATTATGGCTTCCATAAAGGGACAGGCGACTTACAGTAAGGCTCTCATCGTTATAGCCCTCCTGATGATTTTAACATGGGGTTGCAGCATTGGGAGGGTCTATATGGGCTCTGGGATCAGAAACGACCCAAATGAAAAAATCAAAATCGGTTCGACAACCAAGGGAGAAATCCTTGAAACCTTTGGACCTCCGGATCGGATCCAAAAACAGTACGATGGGGACATCTTTGTCTATGCTTATCTCCGGAAAAATTCCTCAAAATTTACAGTCGAAGAACCCTATTTTACCAACTTCGTTATTTTCCAGTATACACGGATTCAACAGAAAAAGGATGGACTGGTCATTCTCTTCGATAAGGATGGAGTGGTGAAGAATTATGGTTTTAATAAAGGGACGGCTGAACTAACCACCTTTTAAATTTTCCTTAAAAAAATCACTTCATCTTACACTTTTCATCTCCTATCTCTTATTTGACATTTCTTGGACCGCCTCCCTCCCTCTGTCAAAGGCCCTCATGTTTTCATCCAACGCTCTGGAAGGAAGCAGTTCTTTGATGACCCGTTCAAACCCCTGACGATGGATGGGCAACACCTCCGTGGCACAAAGGGCTCCTAAC
>DCVM01000145.1 GCA_002327985.1 Syntrophaceae bacterium UBA2188
ATCGGTTTATTCGGAAAAGCAGTCCTGATAGATTCCCATCCTTCACGGATATCAGGCGGTGAGACTTTCGCAATCTTTTGGGACAATTTGGTTCCAATGAGTAGTTTTGTAAGCGAAATTACAGCCCGGGTTGCCTCATCAGCTTGTTTTAAATCCTTTAGGTTAGCCATCTTCATTACTTCCTCAAGAAATTCTTTTCTCGTTATCATATGACAACCTCCATTTCTTAAAATAGAGAGCTCCGAGAAACTACTTTTCGCTCTTATGATCAGAAATTTCCGGGCTTTTTAGAAATCTCAAATAATTCCACATGATGAAATTTCCCCAAAGTCCTCAGAGGGAATGCACTGAATACAGAACGGATACTTCAATTCCAGAATGATTGTTGAAACAAAGGAGATATGGAAGTGGAACCTGCTGCACTCCGCCTTCTTTTTACGAAGAGTTTTGCTTTATCGGGAGAGCCAATTTAATTATATTTTTCATATCAAAGAATTTTGAATTCGTCAATTGAAAAATAATTTGGCCGTCGATCATTTTCATGAAAATAGGCAATTCAACTTATAAAAGATCGTTCCATGTCGTTGGGGAAGTTGCTTAAACGGATGGACAGGCTTCCAAAACTTTAGAATGCGGTCTTTGATGGGTGAGGTCACTGTCCTGGTCAGGCAAAAAAAATTCTTAAATGGTTCTAAGCGCATATATTAAATTCAAACAGCGGTTCCCGCTCTAAAGTTTTTTCAACCTGTCCATCTGTTTTTAAAAGTGGTCGACGGTCAGAAAAATAATGTTATTAAAATTACCTTTTTAGGAATTTTTGATTGAAAGGTTGGATCGTGGGGTCAATTGAGTGAATCAAGAGAAAGGACTCTTTAAAAGCAATAAAGGCAGGACTCTTTCTATCACGGCTTTGTTCTTTCACAACGGAATACCGGTTTATATATTCTTTAGGATAATACGGACATTGAAATGACTTCAAAACATCCTATCATTATAGTATAATGATTAAACTTAAAATAGTCGTTATTTGAGAATTGGATTTTTATCAAAGGATGGGTAGAGCATCAAGACTTTGATTAAAGATAAGGTGGTTTATATCAGAAAAGGATAGTAGAAAGGGAGGGTTTAATGATACCTGAATCGTTTATTCATTGGGCGTACCATGACCGTGGGGAATTGATCCAGCGACAAGCGATGGAGGAGAATGTACCGAGTCATGAAATCTTCCTTGGTTTTACGCGACACAACCCAGCGATTGTCTCATTCGGCCCGGGAGGGCTCAATGCGTCCATCAAAGGGGTAGGGTATATTCCTAAACCTGAATACTTGCAGGAGACTTTAGACGCTTATATGGAGCACATTCAACGGGGATGGCGGGATACGTATTTTATAGAGGGACTAAAATTACTGATGCGCCTGATTTATGGGAAGGGATGTAAAGAACGTATCGATTTCACACGCTTTGGCTCTTTGGAATTGGCACTCGGGCATACATGGAGAAACTTGCAAACCAATCCAGCCGTGACGTTGTTATTCTACCAACCGCCTGAGATCAGCTATGAAATACGAGGCAGGGCAGAAATTCACGAAGAGGGAAGTGTGTATCATCGCTTGATCAATGCCCAGCATGATGTCTATCATCAACCTCACGTTGAGCATTGGGTTAATCGTCCCGCATACCTCTTTACCATTGAAGAGATCTACGACAACTCAGCAACGGAAGAGGGGTTTGGAAATCTCATCTCTTAACCCGATGGAGGGAGTGCTTCCCTCATCGCTGCAGTTCGGATGAATTAGCTAAACAGTTATTTTTCCTTCCTGCTCTTCCGCTTGAGATCCTGGTCGTGTGCACGTTTGTAAGTCTGAATGTCTTTGAAACGGCCCTTGCTGTCCCTTACGGCATAGAGCTTCGTTCCAGACACACTTCGGTGCGTTGTACGACGTGCTTTCTTAACCATGTGCTATCTCCTTTCTATTTTTTCTCTTTATAATAGAGTGGAACTACCTACGGCGACCTTCTCCCTTCTGCTCCCGTTCGTGCCTCTGCTGTAAGGACTTCCTTTCCTGGTCCTGCTGTTCATCAATGGAACGTCGTTCAGCCTCATGCTGTTTCCTTGTTTCCCGAGGGGATAACCAATTAGGAGGACGTTCTTTCTCTCTACGGTGAGTTTCTTCCAATTTAGACCGCTCCTCCTGATGTCGAGTATTCAATTGGTGACGCTCAGATTCCTGACGTTGAAAGATTTCCTGTTGGGAGGCTCGCTGACCCGAAGGAGGACCCACTCCTGGTCTTTGATCTGTTTTCTCTACGGGTTTAGAGGATTCTACTCTGGGAGGAGTTCGGGTGGGTGCTGCCTCAGCAAGTGGACGACGATACATTTTGATTTCATTTCCTCTCATTTGATCACGTACTGCCGGAGCTTTTTCATGGTCTACAACGCGATACCGAGGGATAGAGCGCTGGACGGATTTTTCAATCTGCTCTACACTTAGGCTACGATTGACCACTTGATTCTGGATAATAGTATAATTGGTTACATTCCGGGTAATATTGAGAAAGGTTACATTACGAGCTGAAAGAACGATATTTCTTCTGAGATTCGGTTCAAACAAGAACCTTTCCTCCGTGAAACACCACCAATGCGGTTTGATATAAGCACTGGTGTTCACTCCTGTCCTCCAGTCAACACCTGGAGGAAGAGATGCCCAGCCAACCCAACCATTGCCGTAATGCCAAGCAACCCAAGCCGGTGCCCACTCCCTGCCTGGAATCCAAACCCAGCCATGATAGGGATCCGATAGCCACCGTCCGTAATGGAAGGGAGCCCAACCCCATTCCCAATCCGAAACCCAAGTCCATCCATAATTGGTGTAGATCCATCTTCCATGGGTATAAGGCCGCCATCCGTCTGGAACATCATAGGGGGTCCAAACCCAGCCATAACCTCGGAGCTCAAACCACTCCCCGTAGGGAGCCAGTTGATCATAGAAAAAACTCACGTCCCCTTGCACTTGACTTGGGGGAGGCTGATAATAACGACCTTGCTCTGAGGTGGGTTGAACGGTTACGGCACACCCAGAAATCCCCAAGGCACCTGCTGTGATCAAAACTAAGACAAAGACCCATAGAACATTTAATTTCATAAAACTCTCCTTTTATTTAAAGATTTAGTGATTATGATGTCGTTCCTGCGACCGTGGCAGCTGTCAGGGATCCGTACCGTAGAAGTCCCCTTTCTTCTTCCTTTAGGACGATGAAATTGATTGACAAGATTATAAGTCCTTTCCACCAAGGAAACGATAAATAGCCGCTCCCAATAGTGCGCCAATGATCGGAGCGATCCAGAAGAGCCACAATTGAGCGATGGCCCAATCACCCACGAACACGGCTACTCCGGTACTCCTTGCAGGGTTTACCGACGTGTTTGTAACAGGAATGCTGATCAAGTGAATCAGGGTTAAGCACAAGCCAATGGCAACCGGAGCAAAGCCTTGCGGTGCCCGCTTGTCGGTTGCCCCAAGAATGATGAGCAAGAACATCATGGTCATGACCACTTCAGTGACCAGTGCCGCTAACAATGAATAACCCCCAGGTGAATGGGCACCATAGCCATTGGAAGCGAAACCGGCGGATACATCAAAGCCAGCTTTACCGCTGGCAATAATGTAAAGGATGCCACCCGCAACAATGCCCCCAAGCACCTGGGCGACGATGTATGGTAAGAGTTTATTAGCCGGGAAACGACCGCCCGCCCAAAGCCCAACAGAGACTGCCGGATTGAGATGGCAGCCAGATATGTGTCCAATGGCATAGGCCATTGTCAAGACGGTCAGACCAAATGCAAGGGAAACCCCTAATAGTCCGATGCCAACATTTGGAAATGCGGCCGCTAAAACAGCACTGCCACATCCCCCAAGAACCAGCCAGAATGTACCAAAGAATTCAGCACCATATTGTTTCATTGGTTTCTCCTTTTTAACGGGCTCTTAATGCTTTTGGTTAAAAGAATAGTCCAAAATCCGACTCAGGTGTGCCGTTCCATCGACGTTAACCCGAGTAATTTGTTGCCATTAGGAACCATTCGCTGCTTTCCCTAAAAAACGGTAGACGATTCCACTAAAGGCTACGACGAGGTCTTGCCCTTAATCTTGCCGTAAATCACTACGAGGATGATCGCAACTATGACCGAGGCGATAAAGCCCGCCCCTTCGCCAGCTTTGTACCAGCCAATGGCCTGTCCGATGATCCCAGCCAGGAACGAGCCCGCGATACCGAGCAGGATAGTCATGATAATACCCATGTTTTCTTTGCCCGGGACGACCAGCTTGGCGATGAGACCAATGATAAGTCCCAGCACAATAGTCCAAATGATGCCCATACTCTTACCTCCCTAAGGTTGGATGTGAAACAAATACGTTAGCTGGTGCTCAGGGTTTCCGAAGCCCTTGGCGCGCCATATTGTTCACCGATGACCTTTTCCCAGATACTAAACGAACTGCTTTCCGGATGACAAAATTGAAGACAAATGCGATGAGAGCGAGACAGAGAAGGGGGGCAAGGATCGCAAGCAGAGCTGTAACAATTGATCCGACTAATTCCAAGGTTGAAACTATAGGATTTCCTATCCCTGCCGTAGAGACTGACGATTTTGCGCGGAGTGCAACAGTTGTCCCCTGCACTAATCCTGCCATCCCACCGCCGGCTATAAGTGCCAGTGTCCATTTCAGAAACGGAGACATATCGGTGACCAATGAAGCCGTGGTAATGGTCCCTGCAATGATTGCAGCGGGTGTCGCGACAATATCCAGAATATGATCAAGCCAAGAAATGTAATAACCAAGGACTTCAACGATCGTTGCCGTGCCGAAGGCTACCGTTGCATAGTAGCTCCCAATCCATGCAAACCCCGAGGACAAATGAAGCTGCCCGCCCAGGGACGCAAGATTCATTACAAGCAGAGGGACAAAAACTCTGAAACCACAGGCAGCGCTCAAACCGATGCCAACAGCTATTCCGAGTAATGTTTCCATATCAGTTTCAGTTTTTTCTCCAGCAAAGAAAAAAAGTCAGCTCTCAAAGTATCATGCTGGACTTTATTTTTTATTTAACGGTAATCAAGTCCTTGATCTTGTTGAACTCCCCTTGCTTGGAATTGATCCTTACCCAGACATGCCAGGATAATAGCATAGGTCACCCAGTCAGGTCAAAGCTTTGTAATATCAGGACCGTTAACAAACCCTTTACTCTTGAATGAAAATGGTGTATTTTAATCGCATGAATAATGAGATTGAAAACACCCCTAAGCCCGCGGGTAAAAGATTCCGGTTTGGCCTTATTCAGGGCTGAGGGCGGTTTCTGGAAATTGTTCTCCGATGGCGTGGCAGATATTAAGGTACAAGAAGGACATATTTTGATCAAGCTCAAGGAGTAGTTTTTTTCGACATTAAATTGAAAGGAGAGCTAAAATGCGATGGAGGGATGGTCGACAGAGCGATAACATTGAAGACCGCCGAGGAATGTCGATCCCTCGGGGGGCCAAGATTGGTGGTATAAGCGGCCTTGGTTTATTGGCGGTCGTATTGATCAGTCTGGTGATGGGTATTGATCCGACTGTTCTATTGCAGGGAGGACCGGAAGTACAGACTCCTTCTGTCTCTGTTCAGCGAAGCGGCCGTCCAGGTGCAAACGATGATCTACGCGATTTTGTCGCTGTGGTGCTGGCCGAGACCGAAGATGTCTGGCATGAGGCCTTCCGGAAGATGGGGCGGACCTATCAGGCACCAACACTGGTTCTTTTTTCAGGGGCTGTTGAGTCGGCGTGCGGAATGGCGGGTTCGGCAATGGGGCCGTTTTATTGTCCGTACGACCATAAGGTTTACCTGGACTTAAGCTTTTTCGAAGACCTACGGACGCGGTTGGGCGCTTCAGGGGATTTTGCACAGGCCTACGTCATTGCCCATGAGGTGGGCCATCATGTGCAAACCCTTCTGGGTATTTCCAAAAAGGTGAATGAACTCCAGTCACGAGTCAACCCATCCGAAAGAAACAAATTATCCGTGAGGATGGAATTGCAGGCTGACTGCTTCGCAGGGGTTTGGGCCCACCAGGCCGATAAAAAGCGCCAGATCCTTGAGGCCGGAGACATCGAGGAAGGAATGAACGCTGCCAGCGCGGTTGGGGATGATCGCATCCAGCGGAAGACCCAGGGTTACGTGGTCCCAGATGCATTTACCCATGGGAGTGCGGCCCAGCGGGTGCGTTGGTTCAAGCTTGGATTTGAATCCGGCAATTTCCAGGCCTGTGACACCTTCAATGCTGATCGGCTGTGAGATCTCTCTGCTCTGGGGAAAGTTTTTTCTTTCACGGAGCGTCTGCTTAAGACGAAGAGTCGATTTAGAATAGCATATCGATACAACACAATTTCATGGCGTTGGACCCCTTGAAAGGGGATCACCCTCCTCCAGCGGTAGTCTTGGGGAGTATAATAGGGTGCAGCATCATGCGAAAGGAGGTAATTTATGAACCTGTTAGAAACGTTGATGGGAAGCAGTCAGACCAAAGAGGGATTCAAAGATTTCCTTAATCGGTTCGAAGAGGGTCCTCCCTGGGAAGGCTATGGTGATCAGGAAGTTCTGGACCGTTACGGAGAAGTGGCCCACAAGGTATCTCCCTCGGACTATCAGCAGGCAGCCCGTGATGCCTTTGGACACCTTTCCCAGGCAGATCGGGAAGAATTCGGCCGAATGCTGGCGGGTCAGGCGCAAAGTAAGAGGCTTGACCTTCCGAGGCTTGCCCAGGATCAGGACCGGGGTTTTGGAGATGTGGACTGGCTTTCAAATATTACCAGTCAAATTCACCAGCAACCGGGACTGCTGCGGGACCTCTTAGGTGGGCTCACTGGGGGGAATAGGGAAACGAGCAGTGCCGGAGGCATCTTCAGCAGCCCGCTTGCAAAGGCCGCCTTAGCCGGTATTGCTGCCATGCTCGTGAAAAAGGTGCTGGGCGGAAGATAACAAGTTGACAGGGCTCAAAGAGCACCCTTATGGCGAGGGTGCCTTGGATGTCTTTTTCCAGAGAACTCAACTCGAACAGATTACCCACTCGATATATACTAAGCCGCGTCCTCTTTAAAGCAACAAGTCTATAAAGCTTCAGAGAGACATCTGAAACGAGTTAAAAAAAGGAGTAAGCGTATACCTGTTACCTGGATGGCGACAGGTCATCCTATCAATGATAAAATCAAGACAACCGTACGCGAAGACCTCCAAAGATCCCTTGCCAAAGCAAGCCGGGAAAACGTTGCATCATTATCAAGGAATTCTATACAGGAGGTGGCGATGGTAAACAAGAACAGTATCCGTCGCCATCCAAGTCATTTCTGTTAGCTCTTGGCCCCCGCTGGAACCTGCATACCCAGGGTGGTCATCATTTCCACTGCCTTGTCTTTGATGGTCTTTGCCTTGGAAACAGCCTCAGCAAGGTTCCCACCGGAAAAGGCCTTCTGAGCGTCTTCCCACATCTGGGTGACTTCGGGAAGTCCTGCCTTAACTCCCTCAAACTTAGCCTTGTCCAGGTTGGCAGGGAGTTTCTTGCTTTGCGAGAGGACGTCGACCCTGCTCTTGATGGCCTCGACCATTTTAGGAAGACCACCGCTCATTTCCTTCCAGGCTTTAGTCAATTCTTCTTTCTTCGTTGCGGCAACGGCAGCCAGGTCTTTCGCTTTGCCGGGCAGGTCTTTCGCCATATTGAGAGCAGCCTTGTAGTCTTTCTTTTCGAGAGCATCCTTGGCAGTCTTGAGCCCATCTTCCAGGGCCTTGACTTGATCAGGAATGTACTTCATCGCCTCGCCTTTTGCGGCATTGATCGCGGCTTCTGCTGCTTTGATCGCCTCTTCTGCGGGCTTTTTGTCGCTGGCACAAGCAGCGGCAAACAGAACAAGAATCACCAACACCATCGGTTTTAGCCACTTCTTCATTCTTTTTCCTCCTCCAATCATGGGATTCTAAGTTTTTGCCCCACTTTGATCAAGTTGGGGTCCTTCAACGTATCCCGGTTTGCTTCGAAGATTTTTGTATAAAGAGAGCCGTCGCCATAGTAGGTTTCAGCAATCTTCCAGAGCGATTCACCTTTCTTCACCTCATGCCATTGCGTGGCATCCCAATCATCGGTTTTCTCTTCTACCATCTTCTTCTCCTTTCTCCTCAGAACGAGGGGTCTTTTCTTGTAAAATTGGTCCTACTGATATTCAATTGCGCAGTATATCCTAAAACAATGTTCCCGTAAAGGGTTTAATTCCAATATTTTTTCGCTGAGAAGGTAAGGATTTGGGGATGAATTTAAGTCATTACCCAGAGGGATTCTTCTCTGAGGGCTATTTTCACTGATTTACCGATTGAAAGGTTGAGGTTCCGAAAAGCATAATTGGGGATAGAGATTTCAAAAGGGATCTGACCTTCTTTAGTTTGAAAGTAAACCCAATGGTATTTTCCTTTGTCGGTGATATCAAGGATTTCCCCTTCGAAAATATTTCGTTTCAAGGAGTCCTTCACAGGTTTGGCTTCGCGGATAATCATGACCTCTTCTGGCCGAATGAAGAGATCGACCTCTTTTTCCACCTCCACTTTTTCTTGAACCAAACTTGTTGGGATAGAAAATTGGAGACCGTTCACTCCGAGGATCCATCGTTGAGACGATCCCTCATTCTTTAGAAATTTTGCCCGGTAAAGATTTTTTGCTCCTAAAAATTGAGCTACTTTTTTAGACTTGGGCCTTAAAAAAATATCGTCTCGTTTTCCAACCTGCTCTACCTTCCCATCCATGAAGATGGTCATCCCATCCCCTAAAAAATATGCTTCTTCGAAATCATGGGTGACACAGAGGGTGGTGGGGTGAAAAGAGGAATGAAGATTTTTTAAAAGATGCTGAATATCAACTTTAATGGAGGGATCAAGCCCAGAAAGGGGTTCATCGAGAAGGAGGAGTTTTGGTTTGGGCGCCAACGCCCTGAGGAGGGCAACTCGCTTTTTTTCACCCCCACTGAGGTTCGCTGGGTATCGTTCAAGAAGAGGGTCGATCTTCATGACTTCTACCAGGGCGTAAACATATTCTTCATAGATTTTCATGTCCAGCTCTCTTGCCTTGATTCCATAAAGGATATTTTCTTTCACCTTTAGATGGGGAAAGAGAGCCAAATCCTGAGGGACGTAAGAGACACCTCTTCGCTCGGGTGGTAAATCTTGCACTTCCCTATCTCCGATCCAAATCCTCCCCATCTCGGGTTTACGGAGCCCCATGATGGATTCAAGAATCAGGGTTTTACCGCTCCCTGTTGGGCCAAGAAGGAAATGGAATCCTTCCTCCTCAATTTGAATATTAAGATCGATGATCTTAAATGTATCAAAAAGGATGGTTAAGCCTTCAATCCTAATCATAGCGATATTTTTTCCCGGTCAATCGGACACCGTAAAGGGTCAAAAGCCCAAAGCCCACTAAGATGAGGATCAGGACGATGGCCTTGTCAATATCGGCAGAGGCTAAGGCCGTAAAAATGGCAATAGGCATTGTTTCTGTCTTTCCTGGCATTGCCCCTGCAAGGGTCACCGTCGCTCCAAATTCTCCAAATGCCTTTGCCCAGGAAAGAATCACAGAAGCGAGGAGCCCCCGAAATGAAAGGGGGAGGGTAACCCGGTAAAAGGCCTGCCATGGAGATGATCCGAGGGACCGAGCCACGGCTTCATACCTCGGAGAGATTTCATCCAGAGAGGCCTTCATCAATCGTGTAGCCAATCCTGCAATCGTAGCAAATTGAGCTAAGATAATGCCTGGAACTTCGAAAACAAAAAAGACCCCTTTAGTTTGAATTAATTCTCCTAATGGTGTATTGAAAAAAACGAGAAAAGAAGCGCCAAGAGCGATGGGTGAAACGATCAACGGAATTTCTAAAAAGGTATCCAAGATTCCCTTTCCCACAAATTCGAATCGGGATAGAGCGTAGGCCGAAGGAAGTCCAATAAGCACCGCAAGCAATGTTGCGAGGGTAGCGGCGATCAAGCTCAATCGGATAGAAAAGAGAGTGTTAGGGTGTGATAAGGCCTCCCAAAATCCCTTTCCACCTACAAAATAGAAAAGGGAGAGGATGAGGCCGAAATAGAAAATAAAAATACATACGGCAGCCCCGATCATCGTATAACGAAAACTCATTTCTTTATGGTCCTCCATTCCTTGGGAAGGATATACTCGCCTCCAACAGGCGTATCAGGTCTGGTGAAAGGCCGTGCCTCTTGAAGATCCATCAAGTAGTGGTATTTCCGGAAAATAGCCTTTCCGTCAGGGGAAAGAAGGAAATCAATTAATTTTTGAGCGAAAGCTTTGTTCTGGGTGAACTTTGAAATGGCGATGGGGATGTAACCGATGCGTGGGATCTCTTCGGGGCTAAAATAGATTGTCTCGATCCGTTCAGGATCCCAAAAATGAAAAACTCTCCAGCCAAGGACAGCATCGGCAGCCCTCAAAGAGATCGCGTTTGCCGTTTTTTCACAGCTTTCTGTGTAATTAATGATATTCTTTCTCACTTTAGCTTTTTCATCAAGAGTAAGATTTTTCTCGATGATTTCCACCGCATAAGTTCCAACACAGACCGTTTCAGGATTCGCAATGGCGAGGCGAACTCCTTCACTGGTCAAATCCTTGAGATGATGAATCCTTTTGGGATTTCCTTTCTGGACATTGATGGCAGGGACGAGATAGACCACGATTTTTTCAGAATCTGGGAAGACGAGGCTTTCTCTTTTGGCGACCTCCATGAAATCGGAAGATCCTGGGAAATAAAGGTCACCTTTCTTGGAAAGCTTCATCTGAGACAACACAAATCCTGATCCTCCAAAGATGACATCAACGGGTATCTTTGACTTTTCCTGGAAAAGTCTCACTGCTTCTTCTGTTGCCGGTTTGCTTGCAGCCCCTGCAAAGATTAACATCCTCGTTGTTGAGGAATGCACCTTTTGAATAAAAAGGAATGTTAAAAATATTGCGGTAAAAAAGGTGATCCTTTTCATTTCTGTCCCCTTTTTCCCTTTACGTTTTCCCCCTTCCCTTGGATGAAAGGGGAAAAGAGAGGGAAGATCCAAAATGTTTTTTATAAATTTTTTCGAGGGCAATCTTTACATCCTTCTGAAATAGTTCATACTGTTTCATGAGGTCCTTTGCCATCGGGGTAATTTGGGAGCCTCCTCCATATCGTCCTCCTGCTTTCCTTTCCAGGAGAACAAACCCAAGCCTTTCCTCAAGAGTCCGGATTAGGTGCCACGCCTTGCTATAGGCCATTCCCATTTGTCTGGCCGATTGATGAAGGGAATGGGTTTGTTCAGCGTGCCTTAGAAGCTCACAGGGACCATCCCCAAAGGCTTTGCCACCATTATCCAACCAGACTTTATAACCCACTTTCATTGTTTCATTCCTAAACGTTATTCTGCTCCGAGAATAACGGTACTATAATCGACATGCAAGCGTCTGTCAAGGTCATTTGTGTTGTATTTTTTTATATTGACAATCAAATTTTTCTCATTTATATTAACTGGCAGTCACAAAGGCTAAGTCCTCTTTACGAAAAGAGAAAGCCATGGTGGCTTTTTATTTGTAAATCGAAAAACTTGATCATGCAATCTCTTTTAAATAAGATTGGGGCATAGTCCCCCAAGCTGAGGATTTAGAAGCCACGAAGGTTTTTGCTTCCACAGAAGTGGAGATTTTCGTGGCTTTTTTTGTTCTTAGAGAGTGACCCCATCAACGAAAAGAAAGGAGAAGTCTCATCCATATCCCTGATGGTTTTTGAGTCACAGTATCAATGTTAATCCATTTGCTATTTCGTCTGGAGTCTGTCCCTATTTCTTAATTTCTTTTGGGAGGAGGAAATTGATCATGAATTCTATTACGAAAGGGTTAATGTTTATTGTTGGCCTCATTTTTTGCATGGTTCTTTTTTCAGGGGTTGCTTTTGCCGCCCGGCCTCTTACAACAGACGATGCCTGGACCGTGGAGAAGGGAACATTTCAGGTAGAGACTGGTTTTGATTTTACACGCCAAGACAATCATGATAAAGAACTGAGTCCTTCCCTCACATTCACTTACGGTCTATTTGAAAGGATGGATATCGGAGTTGGGAGTGCATACCTGTTCATAAATCCTGCTGAAGGGGAAAAGGAGAATGGCTTTGCTGATACAGAACTAAAGATCAAATATCGTTTATTGGATGACAAAGATTGGGTACCGGCTTTTGCTATTTCTGGCCTGCTCAAAATACCCACTGCAAGTGAATCCAAGGGGTTAGGTTCAGGAAAGACAGACTTTGGTATCAATACCATCTTTACGAAGAACCTCAGCAAGAGGTGGGCTCTTCATCTCAACCTGGGATATACCTTCATCGGAGAACATGGGGTACGCAACGAATTCAATTATTCTCTTGCAGGACAATTTGCCTTTTCGGACACATGGTCACTAGTAGGAGAGATAGGTGGAGTGAATAACTTTAATGGCCATAAGAGTGACGATCCTTTTTCAGGCCTCTTCGGGATTCAGTATATGTTAAGCGACCTCTTTATCTTGGATGCTGGAGTTGAGATTGGGATGAACAAGGCTGCTCCTGATTTTCGATTGACTCTGGGACTGACATTCTTATTTAAACCTTGACCCTTCGACTGGGCCATGCATTGTTCTTCAGAGGACTGGAAATCGGTTTTTTCTCCCTCTCCTCTCTCTTTGAGGGGGAAGGTAAGCTTGGAGGCAAACCTAACCTTTGTGGACTTACAGAGGGAATTAACAGTTTTGTTGGGTGTTACATACCCATAATAAGGAGGAACGACCATGCATATGTCAGATGCTTTGCTTTCACCAGTCGTGGGTGCAACCTTGTGGGCAGGGACATTAGGAACGATCGCTTACTGTTCGAAAAAAATAAAAGAGAATCTGGATGAGAAGATGATACCCTTGATGGGTGTTACCGGAGCGTTCATCTTTGCGGCTCAGATGGTCAACTTTACAATACCGGGGACTGGGTCAAGTGGACACCTTGGGGGAGGGATGATCCTTGCGATCATTCTCGGTCCATATGCTGCCTTTATCGTCATGGCATCGGTCCTGACGATACAAGCTCTTTTCTTTGCAGACGGAGGACTCCTTGCCCTGGGATGCAATATATGGAATCTGGGCATCTATCCATGTTTCATCGCCTATCCGCTGATTTATAAACCCATCGTTCAGAAAGGAATGACTCCGAAAAGGATCCTCATCGCCTCTCTGATCAGCGTATTCGTAGGGCTGCAATTAGGTGCCTTTTCGGTAGTACTGCAAACACTGCTTTCCGGTAGGAGTGAACTCCCATTTATTACCTTCGTCGCGCTGATGCAACCTATCCATTTCGCCATAGGGGTTGTGGAGGGCTTTATTACCGCAGGAGTCATCAATTATATGAGAGCGGCAAGGCCAGAACTTCTTGAAAGTATTGTCGATTCGAGGCCGTTATCTCCGGAAATTAAAACGAAAAAAATCGTTCTCGTTTTGCTGGTTATCGTAATCATCACCGGCGGGATCGTGTCATGGTTTGCTTCAACCAATCCCGATGGCCTGGAATGGGCGATTGAAAGAGTATACGGGAAACCAGAGCTTCCTGAGCAGGAAACAGGTATCACGGCTCTACTGAAAGCCGTACAGGAGAGAACAGCTTTTCTCCCTGGCTACACGTTCAAAAAGAAAGAGGTTCCTAAAGAACAGAAGATCCCAGGTGGTGATGAGAATGCATGGCCTAACGTCGAAGCCGGCACAACTATTTCTGGAATTCTCGGCTCAATCATGATGATTGGTCTTATTCTCTTGGTCGGGTTTGGTATTAAAGCCATCAAGAAGAAAGGAACATAGCAGACGTATTGAATGTTGATTCGCTTTTCTATTCGTTTGTTAGAGTTTTGGGGCTTCATCGGGCAAGTGTGAGGGGATATGGGTAAAAGGCTTGCTGAAAGGATAGGGAAAAGGCAAAATAGATCATTCCATCTTGATGGTTGGGACGAGTATGGACTTTGACAAGGAATACTTCAATCTGGGATTTCTCGATACCCTCTCCTATAAGGACACGGTGATTCATCGTCTTGACCCACGAACCAAAGTGATCGCCACCTTTGCGTTGATCATCACGGTTGTCTCCTTCCCCAAGTATGAAATTACTGGACTGATCCCATTTTTTCTTTTTCCCGCTATGATTTTTTCTCTCGGAGATATCCCTGTTTGGTTTATCCTCAAGAAGGTTATGGTTGTCTCAGTTTTTGCAGTCTTTATTGGCATTTTTAATCCGTTGTTTGATACCCATGTTAGGCTCGATCTTTTTGGCATTCCTGTTTCCGGAGGATGGGTTTCATTCTTTTCCATACTTATGAAGTTTTTTCTGACCATGTGCTCTGCGTTACTTTTGATCTCGACCACCTCTTTCCCGGGGATCTGTCATGCCCTGCAGAAGCTGAGGATTCCCGAGATCTTTATTTCCCAGCTTCTCTTTCTTTATCGTTATATCTTTGTCCTCGTTGAAGAAACCCTGCGGATGGTCAGGGCAAGGGACTTAAGGTCTTTTGGAAAGAAAGGGAGAGGAATAAGCATTTTCGTTAACCTCATTGGAACACTCTTTATAAGAACGATTGAACGGGCAGACAGAATCTATCACGCCATGCTTTCAAGGGGATTCAGTGGCACCATCTATTATGTTAAAAGAGATCGCCTTCGAAAAGCAGATTTCGTGTGTCTTTTCTTAACAGGGATGGTTCTTATCCTTTTTAGGACATATGACCTTGTCAGTTTTATTGGTAAACAGACGGAAAGGATATTCTGAACTGAGAGATGAGCCATCACATTATTGATTTCAAAGACGTTGTCTTCCAATACCCTGATGGGACAAAGGCCCTCAAGGGTGTTTCTTTCAGGATCACTCACGGAGAGTCAGTCGGCATCGTTGGAGCCAATGGGGCAGGCAAATCGACACTTCTTCTGCAGGTGAATGGGTACCTGCTTCCTTCGTCGGGCCTCATCAGCATTGGAGACTTGGAACTGACTAAAAAAACCCGGCAGGAGATACGGAGAAAGGTTGGAGTTGTTTTTCAAAATCCGGACGATCAACTCTTCATGCCTACTGTCTATGACGATGTTGCATTTGGCCCCCTGAATCTCGGGATGAGTACCGAAAAGGTCACCGATCGGGTAAACTTTGCGCTTCAGACCATCGGATGTCTTGATTTGGCAAGCAAACCACCTCATCATCTTTCCGGCGGTCAGAAAAGGGCGGTCTCCATTGCGACCGTACTAGCCATGGAGCCCGATATTTTAGCCATGGATGAACCCTCCTCTAATCTTGATCCAAAATCCAGGCGCGATCTGATAGGGCTTCTTAATGAATTTAAGCACACCAAGATCATTGCTTCTCATGATCTCGATTTCATTTTGGAGGTCTGCGAGAGATGCCTTGTCATAAAGAATGGACTCATTGTGGCTGATGGTACGGTTTCAGAAATTTTAACGAATCAATCTCTCCTTGAAGAAAATAACCTGGAATTACCTTTATCCCTTCAAAAAAACCGTATGCGGTGATCTGCTTAACATTTTATATATTCCTTCAACTCTTTTTTCCCTAAATGGTTATGAGATGAATATCTACCTTTATATAGGCACTAACCATTTGCCCCTTTTATTAATCGATTTAGACCTGAAAGGATTCATGGCGGAGCAAAATTTAAAAAACAATACTGCAGGAACAAGCGAGGGGGAATAAGGGCCTATAGATACCAACACTCATTAAATTAAAAAGCCATGAAAACCTTTCCCATTCCCTGCGGGAAAAAACCTTTCCTGACCTATTTCAGTGATGAGTTCGGAGGTTAAAATCAAAAACTCAAAACACCTTCATGGTATTTTTAGAAAGCCTGGATTTAAGATTCTTCCAAAACAATCCGGTGGTCGATCAAGTTCATCTCTTTAATTCGAGCCTTGATCCGTTTTTGTTCTCCAAAGATATTTTGAAGGTAGAGTTCATCCTTTTCAGGCCGGAGAATGGAGATGTCTTCCAAAAGGAGTTCTTCCTTTCCTTCTTTGACTAAATAGGCATTGGCCTCACACATGGTTTCCTCCGTTATTCACGAATCATTTCCTGGATTCGTTTGATCAGTTGATCGATCAGATGCGGAAAGGGCTCTTTGGTGACTCCGATGACGTCTACCTCAGGGATTTTTAGAGGTAGGAGGCATTTCAGGGCAGGGGATGAAGCGATGGCTTCTGCCATGCGAGGGGTGAGTTCCCCCATCATCGAGTTGGCCATTACAATTCCCATTGTCCCTACAACGATATCGACTGCCTTTACCGTTTGAACAATGGCATTCTCTCCCGAGGCACCCTTATTGGCGCCGCCCTTTAACATGGCTCCTGTTGCCATGGCATTGGTTCCTAAACCAATAATCTCCACCTCTTCAGCAAGCGTCTCCCTGAGACGTTTGATGATGGCGCTTCCAATCCCACCGCCTTGGCCGTCGATCACACCAATAGACTTTTTTCTTTTTTCCATCCCTCTCCGCAATAATAAAAAAAGCCACTTTTGGCTCCCCATTTCGGATCGGAGCATCACCTTCGTGGCTAATACTATTTAAACAGCAACGGCTTGTTTTGTCAATAGTTAAGAAATTTCTTGAAAGAAGTCAGAAATTTCTGATTACTCTGATTCTATAAGGATTACACAGATTAGAAAAGAATTAAAAACAAAAAAAATTCATGCCACCATCTTTTGAAATCTGTGTAATCAGGGGAGTGTAAAGCAGTTTTTCAGAGTTCTCTTTAATTTTTTAAGGTGCGAAATATTTTTTTATGGAAAGGCTAAGGGTTTTAGCTATTTTTTCCTGAAAGTCTTTACGATTGAGCAAACTTTCATCTTCCTTATTGGTGATGAAAGCCATTTCCACCAGCACGGAAGGGATGTCAGGGGCTTTTAAAACAATGAAATTGGCCTGCCGATAGGAAGGGTATTTTAAAAGGTTCACCGTCTTCATCTCTCCGAGCAGGGTTTCAGCAAAACGAAAACTCTCTTTCATCGAATTGTTTTGCATGAGATCCAAAAGAATTTGATTCAGATGAGGATCTTTAGCAAAAGCGGCAGGTCTTAAGAAAGCCCCTCCTAAGATGTTCGATGTATTTTCTTTGTCAGCTAAAATCTTGGCGGCTTCATCTGTGGCTCCAGAAAGGGAAAGGCAGTAAACAGAGGAACCTCGGGCCTGTGGATTAAAACTTCCATCGGCATGGAGGCTCATAAAGAGATCCGCGCCATACTCTCTGGCTATCTTAATTCTTTCTTCCAGGGGAATGAAATAATCCCCCCTTCGGGTGAGAAAGGCCTGAATCTCCTTATTTTGATTGAGGAGATGAACCAGCTTCTCCCCTACCTTTAATACGATATCCTTCTCCATTGTCTTTTTGGGGCCAATGGCTCCAGGATCTTCCCCACCATGGCCGGGGTCAATCACCACAATCTTTGTGCCCTTGGGTTTAATTTCTTTTTGTTTTAGTCTCTCCTCTTTTTCCTTTTTTTCCTGAACGACGTCAATTAGGTCAATCACAAGGCGATGGGATTTGTCTTGGTAAGGCTTCAGTGTGAAGGCATTGATGTCCAAGGCCTTTTTTTGATGAAGAACCAATTTCACCCTGTCTTTTCCGAGTTCGATCAGGCTAATTTTAGTAATAAACGGGTCCTTGACCTCCATTTCCTTTTTGGCCGTATGGAGAGTTACTCCTTTCAACTCCAGATGGAATTGGGGAGGTTTTTCTTGCGAAAAAGTTTCATATTGAATGGGGTCAGTGAGGTCGATCACAATTCGGGTGTGGTCTGGGGCAGACCATAATCTTACATCCGTAATCTTGGCCCCGAAAGCAGCAAGGGGTTGTAACCCAGAGAGAAATATTCCGAGAAAAAATAGGGAAGTGATTTTTATAAATTCAATTCTCATTTTTGGTTAGCGATATCACACTCAATAAAATATGTCAAACGGTATCTCGTGCCTGCACGTCCCAGTGCATTTCGGCAAACAGGCTTGTCCGTATCCGTAATGTGATGGTCTTGTAGTCCTGTAGTCTGGTAGTCTGGTAGTTCTCTTCCCTTAACGGATTGATTCTGCAACGACATGACTATTTGACTAAAAGCCCTTGGCTTTGTAAATCCGACAGGGCACAGCTCTCAGCGGGGTAGACCCAATCATCCGATCATAAGGGGAATCATGGTCTGTGAGAATATTGAGGTTTGATTCTTTCCAACCAGAAAGGTCGAGGTCTTTCCGTTCAGGGAACCACCAGCCAAAGCTGAGAATGATAATCCTTGGATCGATCTCTGAGTCCAGTTTTGCCTTCTGTTGAATGGCTCCCCGCTTTGTCTCAATAGAGACCCAATCCCCGTTCTCAATCCCAAATGGAGAAGCGGTCTCAGGATGAATCAGCACGATTGGGTCGGAGGAAAGTTTTCGAAGCGATGGGACGTTTCGGTAAGAGGAATGAAAATAAAAAGGGTCTTTGGCAGAGGTAAAGATCAAAGGGTATTCTTTATAAAGTTCGGGAGTGCTGTAAGGGGATTCGGGTAATTCTCGATAGGTCGGTAATGGGTCATCTCCCCATTCCTTGAGCTGTTGAGAATAAATTTCCACCTTTTTAGAGGGGGTGTTAAAGCCCTTCTTTTCATAACTTTTATATTCCCATTTCCCTTTCAAGATACCGATGTTTTTGAAATCGTCATAAGTTATCCTAGCGGGTTTAAGGATTTCGTCAAGACACTCTCCCATATCCTTCCAGAAGTATTGGGCTAGGCCGAGACGTTTTCCTAATTCGTTTAAGATTTTTGAATCGGACCAGCATTCGCCCTGTGGTTCAATAATCTTCGGTCGGGCGAGAATGAACCCATGGGGGAGTCCATAATGTCCGATATCATCAAATTCAAAGTGAGTGGCCGCGGGCAGAAGGATATCTGCCAACTGGGCTGTGGGGGTAAGAAATATTTCGGAGACAGCGAGGAATTCGAGCTGTTTTATTGCATGAAAAGTCTCCGTGGCATTGGCATAACTGAGGAGGGGATTCCCTCCTTGGAGGTACATCATTCGAATGGGGTAAGGTTTTCCGCTAAGGATGGCCTTCACGATCAATGGGGAGGGCACAAAACCCATTTGGGTTGCCAAACGAAATTCAGGACTTAGAATCTTCTGTTTTTTATCGGGAAATGTCTTGCTCTGAACCAATTCTCCTGGTCGCAGGATAGGTGGACCCGGCCGATTGACATTCCCCCCTGGCTGCTCCAAGTTTCCAGTAAGTGCCATAAGGGTCAACAAGGCTCTTGCGCATTGAACACTATTGAGGTTATGTTCCAACGCATTTCCCCACTGGATGCAGGCTGGTCTTGTCTGAGAAAAAAGATGGGCGGCTTGAACCATCTGCTCTTTCGGAATCCAGGTAATCTCTGAAATTCTATCAATAGGGTATTGTCGGAGATGGTCTATCAACTCTGGAAAACCCTGGGTCCAATTTTCTACGAAAGTCTTATCGTAAAGACCTTCATCCACCATCACCCTTAACATCCCCAGCGCTAAAGCCAAATCTGTTCCAGGCCTTGGTCGAAGCCAGAGATCAGCCTTAGAGGCCATGCCCGTTCTTCTCGGATCGATGACAATCAATTTAGCCCCTTGATCAATGGCCCCTTTCAGATGGGAGCCGAGAATCCCTTCTTCATTGGTCTGGAAGAGGTTACTCCCCCAGACGACCACACAAGCAGGAGGGCCACTATAATCCGGGATCGGAAAAAAACCACAGGTGAGGTTGGATGCCGTTTCCCTTGGCATGTGGCAGATATTTCCGGGCGTAGAAATATTGGGGATGTTTAAGACATTAGCCAAACGAATCATCAAGAGTAGTTCCAAGCCTTTTGGCGTTCCTTGGGCAAAAGAAATAGCTTTCTGCCCATCTCGTTCAATCGTCTCTTTGATTTTTCCGGCAATGACATCCAATGCCTCATCCCATGAGATGCGTTTCCATTTTCCTTCTCCCTTCTCCCCCATCCTTTTCATAGGATAAAGGAGACGGTCAGGGTGGTGAAGTCTCTCTATTTGAGCAAGTCCTTTTGCACAGATGAATCCTTTACTGATCGGAGAATCAGGGTCTCCCACGATTTTCGTTATTTTTCCGTTTTCCACATGGGCTAAAATTCCACATCCTCCGTGATCCATCCTGGCACAATGAGTTTTTATAATCATGCTGAGCTCTTTATTTCACAAGATTTCTTGATATCTCACCGGATCTTTTACTTTTTTCCCTTTTTTCCCGGCAGGGTTTGAAGTTTGAATTCAAGCCAATCCAACATTTCTTGAATATTCTTGCTCAAGTACCAGCGGCCATTGGCAAAGACGCCATAATCCGCACCGGCCATAGCTGAGGCAAAGCGGGTGGAGTTTGCATAGAAGAGCCATTGTTCCACCCATTTTTTCTCAATCGCTTCATTAAAGATGCTGTCCTTCTGGGCAAGGCCGTTTGCGGCGCCTTTTTCCCAGGCCGTAAGAAGAATCTTGGTAGCTGTCAAGGTCATCTCATTCGTGGTTTTCAAAGTATTTTCGAAACGTGCCCAATGACCCTCTACCCACCCTTGACCGTGACAGGAGAGACAGATCTTCTGCATGGCCATTTTTCTTTTCTCCTGTTCCTTGGAATCAATGAGATATTGCATCACTGGCTCACCTGTGAGTTCGGTGGGCAATGGCAAGCCCCCCTTATTTTTAATGATCGACGTATCCGGGGATTTTGGATGGGGATGGGAATAAATCAGACCCATCAGGCGCCAAGGAATTCGGTCTCCCATCTGATGAGTTCTTTCAGCGATGACCTCGCCGTTTTCATTGACGAGGAGACTGACATGACAAGTGGCGCATGTCGGAGCAGTAAAATCATTCCCCACTTTCCAGGGAACAGGATCGAAATTCCAAGCTTTGCCTAAGCTGGAAGCGATATTTCCGTGTTTGCTGACTTCATAGACTGGATATCCTGGGACATCAGGTCCCTTGTGGCATTCAGAGCAGGTATAGGGTTTTCTTGCCATTTCGATGGAGATCTGGTGACGGGTATGACAGGCCGTGCAGGAACCTTTGCTCCCATCCGGGTTGAGTCTCCCCACGCCCTGATTGGGCCAGCCTGAAAGGATGGGAAATTCCATCTCGCCCATAGAGGTCTTCCTCGATCTTTTCCCCTTGACCTTCACTTCGCTACCATGGCAATAGAGGCAGGAGTCTAATTGTGTTTCAAGATCGGGAAATCTGAAGGTGATCTTCATCTTTTCAAATGATTTAATTCCATTGACTTCATCTGCCAAACTCCGATAGACCGGGTTGTTGTTCAAGTTTCCGTATGCATGGGACATGAGATTTTTCCCGTATTGCTGGACCTCGATGGGATGACACGTTGCGCAGTCAGAAGGTGTGACGACTATATGGACCTTGACCCCATGGTGTTCAAAGCTGTCCTTATGTTTTTCAGCATTCATGGTGTGACATTCAGCGCACCCCACCACGTTTTTCAAAAAAACGGAAGGCACTTTCTCATTAGAGACTCTTCTTTCAAGCTTCGGTCTTTTTAGTCCCTCCATGGGAGTGGTGTTCGCATGGCGACTCTTCTTCCATTCGGCCACAATCCCCGGGTGTAACTGAGAGTGGCATGAAAGGCAGGCCTCTGTGTTTTCACTCATGTTTTGTTGAGCCTGGGCATGGGTCAATGGGGTGAACAGGACAATCAATATCCCGAAGCAAAAAATCCAACCTTCCCATCTCTTCATTTTTCAGTCCTCCTTATTCCTTAAATTGGGGAAGAGCAATTTTGACACGGATGGCACCTCGAACCTCATCGTCATTCTTGACAGAGATTTAAAAAACATATTAAATTTAACAGAGTTCAGTTGAAAAGGAAAGATGCTAAACATTTCTGCAATCCTTCTCGGAGCAGGTCAATCCAGAAGAATGGGGATGGATAAATTATCACTTCCTTTGGGAAGGAAGACTATTTTGGAGCGTTGTGTCAAGGCTCTTTTACGATCGAACGTTGACGAGTTGGTAATTGTCCTGAGCGATCGAAACAAGGAGATAAAAAATCTATTCCAGGGGAAAAAAGTAAAAATAGTCATGAATCCGCATCCCGAAAAGGGGATGAGCAGTTCCATACGGAGAGGTCTCCAGGCCATCCATCCTCGATGCCAAGGAATTCTTATTGCCCTGGGTGATCAACCCTTTCTCAAAACGAGGACCATCAATGCCTTGATCCGTGCCTTTGCCCAGGGGAAAGGAGGGATCCTCGTGCCCTCTTTCAGAGGAAGGTGGGGACACCCGGTTATTTTTGGCAGAAAATATGAAAAGGAGCTATTGCGTTTGAAAGGGGATGTGGGAGGGCGAACCCTCGTTAAGAGACACCCAGAAAAGGTACAAGTGATAGATGTCAAATCAGAAGGGATTGTAAAGGATATTGATACATGGCAAGATTATATTAGGAGTGAAGAAATAAGAGTAAGGCATGAAGAATGGAGCAAAAGGGAAAGGAAAAACCCAGATGAAATCGGAAAAAAAATTGTCTGAAGTCATTGTTTTAATCCGGGGAGGAGGGGAAATGGCCAGTGGGGTCGCCCATCGACTTCACCAGTCCCATTTCAAGGTCTGTATGATAGAAATTCCTGACCCCCTTGCTGTAAGGAGGGAGGTGACTTTCAGCGAGGCGATTCATGAGGGCGAGAAAGAAGTAGAAGGGGTGAAGGCGAAATTCGTTTCCAAAACAGAGGGGATTGAATCCCTATGGAAGAAAAGACAGATTCCAATCCTCATTGATCCCGATGGAAGGAGGACGATAAGTTTTTTAAAACCTGATGTTCTGGTTGATGCGATCATGGCCAAAAAGAATTTTGGAACCCAGATCAACGATGCCCGCTGGGTCATCGGCCTCGGTCCAGGTTTTACAGCAGGAGAGGATGTCCACATTGTGATCGAAACGAATCGGGGAAATAATTTGGGGAAGATGATTTTGAATGGATCGGCAGAACCTGACACCGGCATTCCTGGCGAGATCGGGGGATATACCATAGAGAGGCTTCTTCGGACGATGAAGAAAGGAATCTTTCATCCACAAAAGATTATTGGAGAAAGGGTGGATAAAGGGGTGGTAGTGGCTGTCGTCGATGATTTTCCGGTTATCGCCAAAATCAGTGGTGTGGTGAGAGGACTTCTTCGCGAAGGGATCGAAGTGAAAAAAGGGATGAAGGTTGGCGATATCGATCCGAGGGGGAAAAGAGAGCTCTGCTTTAATATCTCAGATAAGGCCAGGGCCATTGGCGGAGGGGTGCTGGAAGCCATCCTATACCAGTATAATCAATAAACATCGTCTTTAGGATAACGTTAATCGGTTGATGAAGGGAAGCCAAAAAGAAGCAGGGTCGCCCAGTTCTTTGATCGAAGCCTTGGGCCTCAAAGCGAGGGAACTAATCAGTTTGGTCGGAGCAGGGGGAAAGACCACATTGATGTTTCACCTTGCCAAAGAGTTGTCCCTCCGTGGGAGAAAAGTGGTCACGACGACGACCACGAAGATATTCGAACCCGCTCGGGAGGAAACGGGTTTTCTGACGATTAATCCGAATGAGCAGGGAATTAAGGATTTTGTATGGCGGCATCTCAATCACTATCGTCATGTCACCGTTGCCTGCGAGAGGCTTGGATCAGGAAAATTGAAAGGAATTTCTGCAAGCCTGGTCAATGAGCTCTGGGATTCTAAAGGAGTAGATATGATTATTGTTGAGGCGGATGGTGCGGCAGGACGCCCGGTGAAAGCACCGAGGGAGAATGAACCGGTCATCCCGACCAGCACGACTCTGGTTGTGGCAATGTTAGGGGTGGATGGGGTAGACAGGGAACTCAATGAAGAGAGAGTTTTTCAGCCGGAGCGGGTTTCAAGAATGACCGGAATTCCTATTGGAAAGAAACTCACGGATGAGGCGATGGCCATCTTGATGACCCATTCCGAGGGCATTTTTAAGGGAACTCCTGCTTCGGCGAGAGTCGTTGCTTTTCTCAATAAGGTGGATCTTCCAAATGGACTCGTCAGAGCAAAGGACATTGCACAATATATCCTTGAGAAAAAACACCTTCAGATCGAAAGAGTAGTTTTGGGTCAGTTAAAAAATGAACCGCCTGTCACACAGGTGATTTTTCCATAGAATTTCACCCCCATCCCTATCTACCGATCGGCAGGCGGTTCCAATCTAGGGCGAGACGGTCACGAGAGAGAGATAGGGTAGGGCGGTCATGGAGGGATGCAATGGGATATCGAAGGACTTTTTTAATAGGTTTTATTTTAATTTCGGGGCTGGCCTCTATGAGCCTTGCAGAGGATTATTCTCTTCAGTACTTCTTGGCAAAAACCTCACCCAAAACCATGGAGCTTTCCAAAAAAGAAAAGACCGAATTGTTCAATCAATTGGATAGCGTCCTTAAACAGGCTCAAACCGTTCGCGCAAAGATCATGCAAGCCATTCAAACGGGGGAGACAGATGCTCGATATCAGGAAGGAAAGTTTTGGATCACCAAGCTTGAAGAAGATCGAGATTCAATCCAAACGGGAATGCAACAAATTAAATTGTTGAAAGAGAAACCCACCCTTCTCGTTGCTTCGATCAAACTTTATCGATCCTTGAAAGACCTTTCATCGAATTTTAATGCCTACAACAATTTACCTCCGTTCTCTGCCTTGGTGGGAGATTTGGCACCTGAAATAAAGCTATGGGCGGATCCGGTTTTCTATAACCTTTACCTCCTTCCGCTCGCCCGTTCAAAAGACATCGAGGCAAAGCCAGTTCAGAAAGACAAGAAGCCGACATTAAAAGAGAAGAAACCATAACCCTTGGGATCCAAGAATTCATCGTTCAAAATTTAAGTTGAAGGAGTTAAGAAGTATGAGTGGAGACATTTATTCTGAAATCGTAAAAGCCCTTGGAAAGAAAGAGAAAGCGGCATTGGCCACATTGATCGTCCGGGTGGGTTCCGCTCCCCGGGCAGTGGGTGCAAAATATTTGATTAAGGGAGATGGGAGCACAGTTGGCTCCATTGGGGGCGGATGTGTCGAAGCAGAGGTTTGGCAAGAGGCACAACAAGTCATGGAGAACAGGGAGGCAAAAATTCCCCATTTCGAACTGACCGCTGAGCAATTGGCAGAGGGGGGGCTTATTTGTGGGGGGGAAATTCATGTCTTTTTGGAACCCCTTCAAGAAGCATTTTTAAATATCTATCAGGAGGTAGCGAGGATAAGGCAGAAGGGGGGGGCAGCCATCCTTGCCACGCTGATCTCCGTGGATGGCGCTTTTTCAAAAGGGGAAAGTTCAAAGGCTTTGTTGAAGACTTCTGGGGAAAAAATCGGGTCTTTCATGGGCGGATCGGAATTGGAGAAGAAGATTTTGAGTGAGGGGGAGGCATTATTTAAAGAGAAGAGGTTAAAGGTGTTGGTTTTAAATTTTGAGAATAAAAGGATGGAAATACTGTTAGAACCTATTTTTTCTGAACCGACGGTCTATCTTTTTGGAGGAGGGCACGTTTCCGAACAGGTGGCTCCCCTTGCCAAAAGGGTCCATTTTAAAGTGGTAGTGATCGATGACCGGGAGATGTTTGCAAATCGAAACCGTTTTCCAGAGGCGGACGAGGTCATCGTTTCAGAATTTGAGAAATGTTTCGATCAACTCAACATTGATGAATCCTCTTACATTGTCATCGTCACTCGGGGTCATCTCTACGATGGGTTTGTATTGGAGCAGGCCGTCAAAACTAACGCTCGTTATATTGGGATGATCGGTTCAAAGAAGAAGATTCGAACCCTTTATCAGAATTTGATAGAAAAAGGAATGACGAAAGAGACATTAAACCGGGTCCATGCGCCTATTGGAATTGATATCAATTCAGAAACTCCTGAAGAGATTGCGGTCAGCATTGTTGCAGAATTGATTCAAGTTAGGGGAGAAATTCCGTCTTAATTCATCCGTATTCAGAGAACCAAATTTGTTTTATCGATTCAAGGAAAAAGCGCCGGCAACAGACCCCGACGCTTTATTAATATCCCCATGACACCGTCACATAAAAATGAATTTATTTTTTCTCCTTATCTTTCAGCGCAGCCAGTACCTTTTCTGGAGTGATGGGAAGATCTTTGATCCTCACCCCCACGGCATCATAAATGGCATTGGCGATGGCAGGGGCTGTTGGAACTAAACCTGGTTCACCAATTCCTTTCGCGCCGAAAGGTCCAAATTGATCATTCGTTTCAACCACAATGGTTTCGAAATTAGGGACATCTTTGGCGGTGAGCATCTTATAGTCAAGGAAGTTTGGATTCATCACCTTGCCATTTTGTAAAATCAATCTTTCCGTCAAGGCATAACCAATCCCCTGGGTCGCTCCGCCATAGACCTGACCTTCGAGGAGCATCGGATTAATAGCTCTTCCTACGTCATGAGCGGCCACATATCTCAGAATCTTCACCTGGCCGGTTTCCTTATCCACCTCCACCTCCACGCCGTGTGTCCCATAGGCGTAGGTGACAGAGAGATTTCCTTTAAATTCTCTATCTAAGTTCTCATTATTGGGATCATAGAAATACTCCGCCATGACCATGCTTCCACCCGCGGTGTAATGGGCCGCTCTCAATACTTTCCCCAGGGGAGACTTCTTTTCAGGATCTTTTTTCGAATAGATGGTACGATCCCGAATATCCAGATTCTCAATGCTTTCGCCTAACGATTTGGCGGCTACCTCGAGGAGTTGGTCCTTTACTTTTTTTGCCGCCCCTTTAGCAGAATTTCCCGCTACAAAGGTTGTTCGACTGGCATGGGCTCCAACGTCCCAGGGACAAATATCCGTATCCGTATGGGTGACCACCACATCTTCTACCCTGACCCCAAGTTCTTCAGCAACAATTTGAGCGATCACCGTCTCGGATCCCTGTCCCATATCGGTGGCACCAGTAAAGACGTTAACGGTCCCGAAGTCATCCATTTTGATAATGGTACCACAACCATCCGATTTATAGACCCGAGCACCTCCTCCAACATGGATGAGGGAAGCCATTCCAACTCCTCTTCCATCTTTCCTTCCTCGAACCTGTCGCCAATCCAATTTTTGTGCTACGGCATCAATGCATTCCCTTAGACCACAGGTGTTAATTTTGAAATTCTGGGGGGTCACTTCACCAGGAGTATTGGCATTTCTCATTCTGAAATCAAGAGGGTCTATCCCTGCCATCTCTGCAAGAATATCAAGCTGAGAATCGATGGCAAACGTGGCTTGAGGATTTCCATATCCCCTCATCGCTTGAGAGTAGGTATTATTCGTATAAACACATTTAGCGATATAACGAACATTGGGAACTTTATAAAGAGAGGAGATGGGCATCATCATGACCGAGGGTGTGGTGGCCCCCCAAGAAGTATAGGCTCCGTTGTCGAGAATCATGCGAATATCGCGAAATGTCAATCTTCCGTCTTTGGTACATCCTTGAGCGATATCGATGATGGCTGGTTGCCTTGGCGAGGTAGCAAAGAACTCCTCTTCACGGCTAAAGATAATTTTTACAGGTTTTCGGGTCTTATAAGCTAATAAGATGGCAATGTATTCAAAGGCATAAGTATCGAGTTTGCTCCCGAATCCGCCGCCGATCATCGTTTTGATCACTCGAGCCTTTTTCCCCTTCAATCCCATTGCAGCAAGGGCGTCTGTGAAGTCCCGTTGTTCCAAAGAAGGGATTTGGGTGATACTGTATACAGTGAGATTATTTTTTAAATCGAACATAGCGACACATCCACTTGTTCCCATGCAGCAGTGTGTGACCCATGTGACTTTGAATCGATCTTCAGCGACAAAAGCAGAGTTTTTTCTCGCTTCTTCCACATCTCCAGCAATCAGTCTCCATGGAAGGTTGAGGACATTGGTTGGTTTTTTCTCCTTTCCCCCTACATGTTCCTCATGGATGAGAAGCGCACCTTCCTTCATAGCCTCTTCAGGATCGAATATACCTGGAAGGATTTCGTAGTCGACCTTGATGAGATCGAGAGCCTCTTCAGCAATCTCAGGATCTGTGGCTGCAACGGCAGCGACTTCGTCTCGCAGAGAGCAGACCTTATTGGCTTTGAGAGGAACATTGTCTTTATAAACACCGAATTTGATGGGAGGAATGTTATAACCCGTTAAAACAGCTTTCACCCCCGGAAGTTTCTCTGCCTGAGAAGTATCGATACTTTTAATCTTTGCATGAGGATGGGGACTGTAAAGGATTTTCCCATGAAGCATCCCCGGAATCTTCAAGTCATGAATATAGATTGCCTTGCCTGTGACTTTTTCCTCTGCGTCCATTTTGGGAATTCGTTTTCCAACGTTAATAAACTCTTCCATGACAACCTCCCTCTTTAATCACCAATAATCAATAACCAAATATCAAATAATTACCAATCACCAATGACCAAACATCAAATAAGCACCAATTATCCAAATCCAAATTAAGAAGATTTATCAGCAATTGAAGAAAAAATCTTCTTTAATTCAAGAGCTTCTGTTAATAAGATGTCGATCTTCCCCTTAAATTCTGGGTTTGCTTCTATTAAGAGTTCAAGCCAGTAATGAGTTTCTTTAGTTTCTTTTCGGGTAATTTTGATTCGATACTTAAAGTCTTTTCTACTCAAGGCATCATTTGCTTCACGATAGTTTGCACCCATCGAACCACTTGAATCTATCAGTTGGCCGATAAGCTCATTATTGATCACGTTTTTGGGCAACTGTTTGCAAAGCCTTATTACATTTTTTGCAAATTCTGCGGTCCTTCCTTCGAGATCAAAACTATGTTTGGTTTTTGATGATTGATTCATTGGTGATTGTCTGGTTATTGAAATTTGGTTATTGGGTATTAATTTTATATTTGACCGCTCACTGCTTTAATCGCCTGAATAATCTGTATGTATCCTGTACAGCGGCATAAATTCCCTGCGATACCATGACGGACCTCTTCCTCTGTGGGTTTTGGATTCTCATCCAGGAGAGATTTAGCCGCGAGCACCATTCCCGGTGTGCAGAAACCACATTGAACGGCCCCATATTCAACGAATGCCTTTTGGAGGGGATGAAGGTTTCCTTGCGCATCGGTCAGACCCTCGATCGTCACCACGTTCTTTCCATCCACTTCCATGGCGGGGAAAATGCAGGAATTGACCGTTTTTCCGTCTAACAAGACGGTGCAAGCACCACATTCACCCATGCCGCACCCTTCTTTGGTCCCAATCAGTTCTAATTTATCTCTCAATAATTGTAACAGAGTGAGATGTGACTCGGTCTCCACCGATACCGGTTCTCCATTTAATGTAAAACTTAGTGTTTGTTTACCCATGAAATACTCCTTTCAAGATCGTTATTGTTGAGGATCGCTTCGACGGTTCAAGGATCGCTCCGCTCGAGGACCGCCTTGGGGGATGCTCCTTTAGCCTCTATCCGCTTTGTTTGGCCTCTTCCCTCAAGTCTCGCTTTACGAGACGATCCTCCAGCCTTTATCGAGAGCTACCACAACCTTTCTGGAAAGACCGTCTCTTCCGGTTGGATGACTCTCTCAATCGATTTCATCGCCATCCGTTTCACCAAAACCCTGATCATGTCTCTTCGGTACCAGGCCTCTCCTCGGATACTGTCCCTGGGCTGGGCTTCTTGAACTGCTGTCTCCGCAACCCTCTCTAAAAGTTCATCGCTCAGGGGTTTACCCCTTAATAGACCTTCTGCCTTGACCGCCCTCATGGGTGTCGGAGCTGCTACCCCCAAAGCGATCCTCACTTCCTTGCAAATGATTTGATCCTCTTCCATTTTATGGAGGATGGACGAAATAGGAGAGGTGGTGCAGAGCATATCGGAACAGGTGACTTTGTTTTTATCAAGGGAAAGTAGGACGGATACCCCTAAAATTGGAAGATCTAAAGCAAGCCGTCTCTGAAGTTTATAGTAAGCAGAACCTGTATTGGGCAGGGGTTTAGGAATCATTAACTCTTTTATCATTTCCCCTGTCTTTAATACCGTCGCCCCAGGCCCCTTAAAAAACGCCTCGATGGGAACGGTTCTCTCTTCTTTAAGGCTTTTAATCTTGACCTGAGTTCCTAAGACTAATAGAGGAGTGGCTGTGTCCGCAGAAGGGGCAGCAGTACAAATGTTTCCGCCGATGGTCGCTACATTTCGGATCTGAATCGAACCAAGCCAACTGACCGCATCGGCCAATGCAGAAAAGTCCTTTTTGATTAATTCGGATTTTTCAATCATCCGATGAGTGACCATTGGCCCAATACTGAGGGTTCCATTAAACTTTATTTCGCCCAGGCCCGGAATCCCCTGAAGAGAGATCAAGACGTCAGGAGTCATCGTTTTCTGCTTGATCATCACGATGACATCCGTCCCCCCCGCAATCCATTTTGCTTTCTCGCCGTATTGGGCAAAGAGGGTGAGTGCCTCTTCGAGGGATGTTGGCTTAAAATAATCAAACTTTTTCATAGAAGCCTCCTCGGGTTAGAAAATATGGTTTAACATTACTTTATCAGACTGGGTAAAAAGAGGACAATTTTAGGGAAAAATATCATCACTACCATCGTCAACGCATAAGCCGGGATAAACCATAAGACACCTTTAAAAACGGTTGAAAGGGGGATATCTTCGGACATTCCGGACACCACATAGGCACATATCCCAACCGGAGGGGTGACAGCTCCCATTGTGGTAACCACCGTGAGGATACAGCCAAACCATACCGGGTCATAACCCAATTGTATGGCCATGGGAAAGAAGATGGGTATGGAGATGAGAAGAAAGCCAAGGGCATCCATAACCATTCCCGCGATGCCATAAATGATCAAGATAAAAATCATAATCATGTAGGGAGGCACATGGAGGGTTGAAACAAAATCGACCGCTATAAAAGGAAGCCTGCTAATGGTGAGGAATCGGCCGAAAATGACGGCCCCCCAAATGATGACAATCACCATGCAGGTGACTTTCAACGCATCCACAATCGCAGAGACGAACCCTTTCCATTTAAGCTTTCTCCTGATTGGGCCAGCGATGACAAATGCAAAAAAGGCACCTGCTGCCCCTGCCTCGGTGGGGGTGTAAGCCCCTGTATAAAGCCCGCCCATGACCAGGCCAAAGAGGATAATCATCTCGATGGCTCCAGGAATGGACTTTATTTTTTCAATGATCGACACTTTTTCTCCTCCTGGACCCCACTCCGGATGTTTGACACAAAGGAGATAGATCGTCAGGGCGAAGAGGATCGTCATGAAGATTCCAGGAAGGGTAGAACCCCAGAAGAGTTTGCCAATCGATTGTCCAGTCTGGATCCCATAAACGATCAGCACCACACTTGGAGGGATAACGACTCCCAGCGTCGAGCCACATGCAATGGAACCAGCAGAAAGGGCTTTGTTATAGTTATATTTTTTCATTTCCGGGAGGGCCACCGTCGTCATGGTCGCCGCGGTAGCATTATTGGAACCACAGATGGCTGCAAACCCCGCGCAGGCCATCACTGTTGCCATAGCAATGCCCCCTCGAGTTCGGCCAAACCACTTATAAGCCGTGTTATAAAGGTTCTTATTCACTCCAGAATGAAAACAGATGGTTCCCATGAGGATGAAGAGGGGGATCACAGTGAGGCTATAAGATGAAAAATTTGACCACGTCTCGGTTCCCATCATAGAGAGCGCGGAATTCAACCCTGTCACATACCATAGCCCGCCGAAACCCACGACTGCCATTGAGAAGCCAACAGGCATCTTCAAGACGATCATCACAAAGAGAAGGATGATGATACCAATAATCCCGACCATCTACTTTTCTCCTTTCTCAGGAGCAAGTGATTTCAGGAAATCAATGAAGAGAACAAAGGCAAGGAGCAGGCAGCAGAGAGCGACGAGATAAACAAAAGGGTGATAAATGATTCTTAATGTCTCTGACGTTTCACCACGTTTCCAAATCGTGGTTCCAAACACTGCAGTTTGCCAGGCCACCAGAACAAAAAAAATCGTGCACAGGAATGAACTGATCACATTCATGACCCGTTGAGTACGTTTTGAATAATGGGTGGCCAGAATATCTACCGCAATATGGCTTTTGGTGATCTGGGCATAGCCCAAAGCAAAGGCGACCGTCATGGCCCCGAAGAACCCAACCAGTTCATAGGCCCCTTTGAGAGGGGATCCCAGAGGCCGAAGAAGCATATTGGCGCAGGCAATGCCGATCATGACCAGAAGGGCAAACCCTCCCACCCAGACAAACCACTTGTTCAGGGCATTACTGATTTTTTCCAGTGTTCCTATCATGAGTGACTCATTCATTGAATCCCCCCAATCCCCCTTCCATGAAGGGGAGATTGAGGGGATGATGAAAAGGGTTTNNGCTTCGTAATCCTTTAGATACTTATCCATCATTGGATTGAGGAGTGCATACCACTTGGCAAGTTCCTCTTTGGGGAGGGTGTACATCTGGAAATCTTTATAGGTTTCCTTAGACCATTTCAGGGAATTATTGACATGATCGTCAACATACTGGCCGGTCCAGATGGCCTGTTCTCTTCGGAGGTCATCGATGACCTTTTTTACATCATCGGGCAGGGAATTCCATTTAGCCTGGTTCATGACCACGGCAAAGGAAACGACGAAGAGGTTGACATTGCTTGTCACATGGCGGCAGTACTCAGCATATTTGAAATCTTTCAACACTTCCATGGAGGAGACATTTCCTTTAATAACCCCTTTTTGAAGGGCTTCGGGAACATCGGATTGTGGCATGGCAACGGGTGCAGCCCCCAGGAGTCCAAGAATCTTTGCACCTGTACCAGATGCCCTCAATTCGTAGCCTTTGATATCAGCCAGGCTACGGATTGCCTTCATGGACATGATGTTTGCCGGGGGACAGGTGAACATCGTGATGACCTTCACCTTTTCGAATTCTTTGGGCTTATATTTGTCCACCAGATCATAGAGAGAAACGCTTGCCACTGTTGCACTGGGCCATCCGAGAGGAAGATCTACTGCTTCAACGACAGGAAAGGCACCAGGTTGGTAAGAGGTAGCGAGGCAACCGATGTCTGCCGTCCCAGCAATAACTCCATCAAACATGTTCTTTGGATTGAGCAAGGTGCTACCGGGATAAGTGTCCACTTTTACCTTTCCGGCAGTCCTCTTTTCTACTTCTGCCTTCCATCTTTCCATCTGAACACAGGGAAAAGTGGGGGCAGGCGGAAAATTGGCATAGCTCAGTTTAATTTGAGCTTGGGCTGGAATGGCCCAAAAATTGGCCCCCAATAAGAGGGCAGCGACTAATCCTAAAGCCATCATGGATATACTCTTTTGTTTCATTTTCTGTAGTCCTCCTTCCTGAGTTTAAAATGATTTAATTCATAGTATACTGTATACAATATATCTCCCTCCCGTCAAGTTTTTTTTAAGAGCTCCGAGAAACCATAATGCGCCCTCTTGATTACACAGATTTAAAAAGTTGATTAAACAGATTTTCTCTATTTCTAATCTGCGTTATCATTCAATAATCTATGTAATCAGAGATTTCTGGATTTTCCAGAAATCTTTTTAAGTTCCATCACCTCCTTTGAGAAAAATTAGACTCCCCGGTTATCAAAAACACGTTTGCTCTTTCTCTCCGATCTCGGAAGAGTCCCATAATCCACAATCACTACTTTCCCGCTGACCAGAATCTGTTTTTTAATCGCTTCTTCAATGATGATGGCTAAAGCCGGATCTTCTGCTGAATTTCCCCCTTCTCTCCTTTCCACTTTAATCGTCATATAATCTTTCCCGTCCTCTTTCCGGTCGAGGTGAATCTGATATTCACTCCCAACCCCTTGTGTATTAGAGAGGATATGATCTACCTGGCCAGGGTAGATATTAACTGCTCTGATAATAAACATATCATCAGAACGGCCCAGCAATCGGTCATGCATGGGAAGAATGGAACCGCATGAACATCGTTTTGGAATCATCTTGGTGAGGTCTCTGGCCCGGTAGCGGACAAGAGGTGCAGCTTCTTTCCGGAGAGTGGTGATGACCATCTCTCCAATTTCTCCGGGTGGAACAGGTTGGAGTGTTTCAGGGTTGAGAATTTCAAGAATGTAATAATCTGCCCAATAGTGTATTCCCTCGTGATAAATGCAGTCCAGTCCTGTTCCCGGGCCATAGAGTTCTGTCAGCCCTGGAATATCAAAGACGTGTTCGACGCCAAGGAGTTCCCTCATCTTCTTTCTCTGGGCGTCACTTGAACGTTCGGATCCCATGATCAATTTTTTAAGAGCAATTTTTTCTCTCAAACCCCTTTTTTCAACTTCCTCTGCCATGAGAATGCCCATTGAGGCCGTGGAGCACAGAACAGTGGATTGAAAGTCTTCTAAAAACTGGCATTGCATATCGATATTACCCGGACCAATGGGGATGGCCATGGCACCCAAACGCTCAACCCCCAACTGAAAACCAACACCAGCCGTCCAAACGCCATATCCTACTGCAATCTGGACCCGATCCTTTGTGGTCAATCCGGCTATCTCATAACATCGAGCAAACATGTTAGCCCAATCATTAATATCTTTTTGAGTATAGCAGAGGACTTTTCTTTTTCCCGTGGTTCCAGACGAAGCGTGGATTCGAACAATCTTCTCAAACGGTGATGACCTTAAGGGAAAGGGATATCCCTCCTGAAGGTCTTTAGAGGTGGTAAAAGGAAGCTTGGCAATATCTTTTAACGAATGAATCTGTTTGGGTTTTACTCCAGCCTCATCAAATCGTTTCCGATAAAATTCGGAGTTTTTATAAACGTGATTGACTGTCCATTGAAGTCCCTCCAATTGAATTTGCTTCAGTTCCCTCTCTGTTCTTATTTTTGGCATAAACGTTTTTCCCATTTTCGTCCTCCTCATCGTGTCAACCCCATCGTATTAAAAAAAAGAAATAGAGTCAAGTGAAACTTATCACATTGTTTTAACAAAATTATCATATCTGGTCTTGAGAAAATAGACTTTTTTTTGTTATGATTTTTCATTGAAATGAGATTTTACCTTGTAAAAAAAATGACAAATATTCCAAATTTGTTTGAGGTTACTAATAGTTAGACATCTCTTTTACTTTGAAAAAGGGGGATAAAGGGTGAATTTATCAACGGAGCAGCTTTTAGAAATTGCACAATATTCGCTTGTCCGCATAGATGGTGCTTGGTTTATGGCCTTGGTTAGGAAGCTTGGAAAAGAAACCGCGTGGGAAATGGATGTTGAGGCATGGAAGCAATTCTCCTATGTACTTGGGAAAAAAATCAGGAAAGACATAGCCCCCGATCCAAAATGGCCTGAAAGTTTTTTGGAAGCATTAGAAATTCTTAGTAAGATTCTTAAAATTGAAGGTCGTAAAGTGTTTGTTGAATCTGATCGTATCACGGTTCAGGTTACAGACTGTGAAAATCAGAAAGCTATTGCTAAGGCTGGGGTAGCCGATTGCGGAATTGCGACCGTCCATACCTATCAGGGATTAATGAGGGGTTTATTTGGAAAAGAGATGGATGTGGTTGTGAAACATACAAAGAATCTGAATCAGGGTGATGACTGTTGTGAGGTGGTTATTTCCAGGCAGACTCATTCATCAACGAAACGGCATCTGATCTAAATGATCGATGAAAAATAATAGAGAGTAATGTAAATAAATGGCGAGAGAGATGTGATCCATGTCAAGAATAGATTTTACAGGTAGAGTGGCCATTGTCACAGGTGCAGGTGGAGGGCTGGGAAGGAATCATGCTATCGAGCTTGCAAAACGAGGGGCTAAGGTGGTGGTCAATGATTTAGGGGGGTCGAGGGACGGAGTTGGCTCGAGTAAATCCGCCGCTGATCATATTGTAGAAGAGATCAAGTCCAACGGGGGTGAGGCTGTCCCTAATTATGATAATGTTGCCACTCCAGAGGGAGGCGAGAGTATCGTTCGGACTGCACTGGATGCTTTTGGCAAGCTGGACATCCTGATCAATAATGCTGGGATACTTTTGGACAGCAGTTTTGCAAAGATAGACGAAAAAAAGTGGGATGCGGTGATGGCGGTTCATCTGAAGGGGACTTTCTGTGTTACCAAGCCTGCATTCATCCAAATGATGAAGCAAAATTATGGAAGAATGGTCATGACTGCCTCAGGGTCTGGCCTCTTTGGAAATTTTGGTCAGAGCAATTATGCGAGTGCAAAGATGGGTGTGGTGGGTTTGGTTAATGTCCTAAAGCTCGAAGGAGCGAAATATAACATTAAAACCAACGTTATTGCACCGATTGCAGGGACCCGGCTCACCGAGGATATTGTCCCCCCAGAGCTCTTCAGAATGATGAAGGTTGATTTTGTTACCCCTGCGGTTCTTTATATGTGCTCCGAGCCGTGCCAGGACTCCGGCGTCATTATTAATGCAGGTCTCGGTTACTTTAGCCGATCTGCAATCATGACAGGCGAAGGGGTCATTCTTTCAGATAAAGAAAAGATTCCAACGCCAGAGGAAGTGATGGAGAATTGGGGAAGGATAACGAGTCTGGAGAATCCTAAATTCTTTTCCCAGTTAATGGAGATGAGCAGTGTGTTGAAGAAGTAACCTTGAGGACAATAGAAATGAAATCTTATCGCACCAAGGAAAAAGGTGTAAATCCTATATCATTGCAGAAGAAATACTCATCTTTACTCTCGTTTGTTCCTTTGGGATTTCTGAAAACAGTACCACAAAATTCAAGTCCCCAATAGAGCTTTTCAAACTGATGGCAAATCGTATCGCCTTGAATCCCACTCTTACCGCGGTCAGAATTTGGCCCGGCCAGCGTGGGGGCAGAGATAATCTTCTGGGTATACGGATCCTTCAAAGCTGGCCCGCGCCAAGTGAATTCTCCATTCTTTTCACGATCGACCCACCATTGTTGACCATCCCGATCGATTCCTGTGATCCTGGAACCCATGAGCAGGCTCTTAATCTCTTCTCCGGTCAGCTGGTTTTCCTGGGAGGCAGGGAAATACCCGCCCGATATTCTTGCCGGCGCATATCCTGCCTTGAGAAGACCTTGCGCATACCGATCGACCATTGCGCGGTCCCTGAGGGGCAAACTAAACATCGTAACCTCCAGATTGGGCGTGCGGCCTAACTTTTTACTGTACATCTCGACCATAGCCCGGGCATCCTGATCACGACCAATAAGGGCGTAGAGTACAGGAAGTAAAACCGCTCCGGCTTCCGGGTTGAGTTTCTCGATTTGTTCCATTATCTTGACGGCTTCTGTAATTTCCCCCATGCAAAAGTGTGCAATGCCGAGGGCTGTCAAATATAAATAACGGCTTTGGGAATCCAGCCGCCAACGCTTATTCAAATATTCAATTCCCTCCTTCGGCCTGCCAGAAAGGTACAAGACCCGACCCATGTTAAAAAGGCAATGCGGACTGTTGGGATCGAGAGCCAAGCCCCGTTCCTCTTCGGAGATCGCCTCCTTATGCTGACGCCGAGAGAGATACAATAAACCCGATAGGTTGTAAGCGTTGGGTGTCGGCTTTTTCATGGCCATCTGCGTATATTCACGAAACCGCAAGCGCCCTTCTATCCAGGACATATTGAGTGCTGGGAGCAATCTCGTGAATAAAGTGACTTGATAGTGAACTTGGGCCAGGCCCACATATGCATCCCCATAGTTTGGGTCCAGCTCAAGGGCTTTCTTGAAAAGGCCAGCTGCCCTCGCAGTACAATCGGGGGTGTACCGATAAAACTGACCCCATCCTTCCAAAGCGGCATTATAGGCGTCAATATTATCAGTCCCCCTCTGACCTATCCGTTCTTTTTCACTTCCGCTCAGTTTCACTTCCAAGGCAGAGACAATCTTTCGGGTGATCTGATCCTGCAAAGCAAAGACCTTGCTCATCGTGCCGTCATATCGCTCTGCCCATAGATGAAGGCCAGTCATAGCATCAATAAGCTGGGCATTAATTCGAATTTCATCTCCGGACTTGCGCACACTCCCCTCAAGGACGTACCGCACTCCAAGCTCTTCAGCCACTTGCTTAAATTTCACCGCCTTTCCCTTGTAGAAGAAAGTTGAATTCCGGGCTATTACTAATAGGCCAGAGATCTTGGATAAGTCGGTTATTATGTCATCAGTCATCCCGTCGCTGAAATATTCCTGCTTCGGATCCTCACTCATATTCACAAAGGGAAGCACGGCAATGGAGGGCTTATCGGGCAGAGGAAAAGCCATCTTCTCTTTGGAGGCAACCTCCTCTTTAGGGAGTTGAGGAGCCACAGGTTTTGATACTTTTTCGGCTGAAGGGGGTTCTACCTTTTTCTTAGGAGCAACTTCTACAATTATCTTTTGTCTGTCAGGGGCCTCTGTTGAAGGGGGCACGATCCCTAAGGGCTTCTCATGCTTGAGGAGAGCAACCTCCTCTTCGGGGGTCTTCTCAGGGGGAATCCTCTCGGGTTGAGGAGTATCGTGAATGTAAAGTCCCCAGATTGCTATGGCAGCGGCTCCCACAACCACTATAATCCCTCCAATCAGCGCCACCCACCGATACCTGATTGGCAATAATGTCCTCCTTCTCTCCAACGGAGGAACTGTTATCTCAGGCTCTTCCGAAACAGCTTTATCAGGTTCTACCTTCTTCTCTTTGAGACTTGAGATGAATTTTTCCCATGCCTCTCCGTTCAGGGAGTCCTCGTAGAGGATGGCAATATCATTTAAAGTTGCTCCTATTTTATCTATGGCAAACCTAAGCCTGACATTCTCATGACTCCCCTTGTACTCAAAAAGATTTGCCCAGCTATCTTTTTCAGCCTCGCTAAAATGATAGGTTTTGCCAATCCCTTCCTCATACCCCTTTTTCTTTCCGAGGACCATGAAAAGCGGGGCCTCTTCGAGGTTAGGGAGGGCATCTTTCCATTTTTTATAGATCCTTACCAGCAAATTCTCTTTATCTGACGACCCCGCTGAATCCCCAATCGTTTCGTTCAGCAAAGCAAGGCGGTCATGGTGCCCTTCCAGCGGGATGGATGTGATTTTCCCCTGTCTTTTCATCTCGTTAACGACAAGGGCAATGACGGAGAGGTAAAACCTTCGGGAGGATGAGTTGAAATGAAGGGTCAGTTCAATTCTATTTTTGAGCTCAATATGGAGCTTGAACTGATTGAGATCAATTGTGATGGAATGAGGTTTGGCGTCTTTGGCCATTTTTCCCCTTTCCCCAAATCCCATTGAAAAGACAGGAGATTTTATTAAGCCCGGAAGTAATTAAAAAAATGTCACGATGCGCACCGTGACAGACCATATCATATCTTTAAAATGTAGTCAATCTCAGGATGGAACTCTAAAGAAGCAAACCATTACGTGATTGAAGGAGGACCTATGAAAAAGTTCATCGTCGTATCATTGATTACGGCTATCATGTTATTAGTGGGGAGTTTTTCTGCTTTCACTCAAGCTCAGAGTCCTGCGAGTCAGGTGAAGCCAACTTTCCTTGCACCAACTCCTGGCACTTACGTGCACGGTTGGCCTGCCTTCACCGTTTCCTACCCCAAGGATTGGGTGGAAATGCCTACGCGGGCGGGAGAGGTCTTTTGCGTCACCACTCCCGATTCAATAACTTTGACTTTCCCTCGTCGTGTACCTAACTTTGCGGTTTGGGTCTTTCCAACTCCTCTCCCCATTGACAAATGGAGCGACATACTCGTTCCGCCCCTTAGATGGCCGGGTAGTGACATCAAAATAGTATATGACAAACCTTCGCAGTTGAAAGATGGCGCTCCAGCGCAGGAAGCAGAGATTGAATGGGTCCGCAATGAGGCGAAGGTGAATATACTGGTGCTTACTACGAGGAAAGACGCTGCATGGATCCAGATCATCCAAGCGTCCGATAAGGGGAAGATAGGGGAGGACGTGAAGAGCTACGCTTATTCCCTGACATTTCAGCAGGGCAGGGAAGAGCCGGTGAAAGTGCCCTCCGATGTCCAGGAGTTTCTTGACAAGTACTCCAGAGACTTAGTGAGCGGCAATGTGGAAAGAATCATGGCCAATTTCTCGGATCGGTTTCGTAACCAAAGCCGGAAGAAGGCATTTTATGAACAATGGCTTCGAAATAATCCTGACTCCCCCATCCAGCGGGGCCTCCTTTCATCCGAGGCAACCGTGACGGTTTTTGAAGCCCAGGGAGATAAAGCATATGTGGATGGATTTTTTGCATCAAAGGCAAGAGACCACGCCGACAAAGCTGTGAAGGAGCCCATGGGCTTCCGGCAGATCATCAAAGAAAACGGCCAATGGAAGTGGTATGGCGATCAAAGGTAGTCGGCCACAGGGGGAAGATTGGAAGGCAGGGTCGGACAGGTCCGCTTTAACCATTTGGAGGATGTCACGAAAAGGAGTTTTCGGAAAGTGCCAATGCCATGGCTCCAGAGGGACCTTAGGATCCCTTTGGGGCCTTTCTTTTTTGCCTTCTTAAAGGGTCCTTTCTTTAGATGTCAACCAAGATTACAATTGAAAAGGAGGAAACGATCATGGCGACGATTAAAAAAACCATTTGCACTTTAAGTATCGTTGGAATCTTCACTTTTATACTGTTTATTGTGATAGCCCAAGCAGCGGAACCTATTGACTGTGTTGTATGTCAAGACATGACAATTACAACCATCGTTCAAACTGGAGACTTAATCATTATGGGTTATGAAAGCAAGGGAATTGTCCTCGACAATACGGAAAGTAAGTTTTTCGACAGCGATACTGTCCATGGCGTAGGGATAATGAAGATTGACAAGGGAAAAGTGACTGGTAGTTGGATTAACAAACACCTGAATCCAAGTGGCGATTTTTATGTCACTGAAGGATCATCCGTCGGTCCGGAATCAAATTTTAAGTTTATATATGGCACTGGGAAATTTGCAGGGATTACCGGGGGAGGTAAAACCATCCGTTTTACGAAAGGGAAGCCAGTCTCTCCAGGGACATCGCAAGGTTGCGTAAAGGTAACGGGAACCTATGAATTGAAAAAATAAATTCAAAAGGCAGGGTCAGAGATGGGCCCTACCTTTTTTGTTTATTTAGTTCGGTAATCATCAACGCCCAGACCAACTTGCTGTTGAGGTAGGTGTTGTCAATAACAGACGAAGTGAAAATTTGGTGCTTTGGTTCAGGCGTCAACCTGATTGCGAATTTATTACCCTCGAAGTTTTTTTGTTTCCTCCATATCAACCTTTAAAGTCTTTGGATCGATCACCACCCCATAATCTTGTTTTGCTTTTTCAAGACTGACATATCCGTCGATCACATCTCGTTCGACCCTATCAGGCTCACGCTCCAAGGGATTTCCGTGCCCCCCCCCACCGGCTGCATCAATCGTCACGACATCCCCGGGTTTCAATTGCGTTAACCCAAACGGGTTTCCAGGCGCTCCATTCACCAGGAACTGGGCCTTGGCTCCGGGTTTCCCTCCAAAGAGTCCCTCTGGGGGATGGATGTGCCTCCCTGCTTGTATTCCTAAATTCACAGGTGGCGTGGGAGCATACTTATCAGAAGGCACTCGAAAAACCTCCCTTTGTCCAATGCCTCCTTTCATTTTGCCCGGACCGCCTGAGTCAGTGAGGAGCTCCCTGGTTTCTACAATGAGAGGCGTGTCACTCTCGAATATCTCAATAGGCGTGTTGGCACCATTTGCAGGGAAAATATAAACATAATTCCCATCACTGATGGAACTTGCTCCCATTCCTCCGCCCCTGATGATGACGGAGTGCCAGGGTCTTCCGTCATTCCTCTTTCCATAGAAAACATTCATCTGGGCAGGCGTGCCTCCACTGGCGGCAATCACCCTGTCGGGTAAAACTCCAGAGAGAGCCCGGTAAATGATTTCAGTTATATAATGACCAATCACAAGCCGAGCGGCCACGGCTGCAGGAAATTTACAGTGCACCACACTTCCTTCAGGGGCCTTCAGTTTGATGGGTCTTGTGCAGCCGTCGTTATTGGGTATGTCTGGACCGAACATGCTTTTCATGGCCATAAAGACATAGGCATAAGTGAAATTGTAGACGACATTCCCCCCCCAATTCACTTGGGGGGATGATCCCGCCAGATCCACCGTGATATCGCTTCCCTGAACCTCGACCGCCGCTTGGATGACCACATCCTGTTGCCCCTTCATCTGCTCGATGATCCCTTTGGCTCGGTAGATGCCATCCGGGATCTTCTCAATCTCCTCACGCATGCTTTTCTCTGTGCGACTGATGATCTGATCTGCGAGATCATCCAGATTCTCCAAGTCATTATCTTTGAGCATCTGGCCTATCTTTTCAGCACATACATGATTGGCTGCAATCTGAGAACGAATATCTCCAGTTACCTCATCAGGGGTTCGTACATTCCAACGTATCATATCAATGACAGACTGATTCAGGTTCCCTCCGTCGTAGAGCTTAACGAGAGGGATGAACAATCCTTCCTCAAAAACATCATGGTTATCTGAGGAGACGCGACCTCCAATATCTGAATGGTGAAACACACAGGCGGTAAAAGCGACCAATTTATCTTTATAAAAGATGGGGCTCATTACACACACATCATTCAGATGCCCGGCCAAGGCCCAGGGGTCATTCGTGATGAAGACATCACCCGGTTTGTAAGTTTCTGCAGGAAGCATGTTTACGAGATTTTTAATCCCCAGGGCCATCGCTCCAGACTGGCCAGGTGTGGCAAAAGTTCCTTGGGCCAGCTCCCTCCCTTTTTGGTCTGTGAACATGCAGGTGTAATCATGGGCATCCCGGAGCAGACTTGAGAATGCCGTCCGGGCCACCGAGCTGTCCGCTTCATCGACAATGGAAATCAATCTACGCCACAGTATTTCTAATGTGATCGGGTCAAAGGTTCGTCCCATTTAAATACCTCCTAATAGGTTGCTGAAAAACGGCCAAAGGTTAGAGGATCGCTTCGCTCGAGGAGCGCTTCACTTGAGGCAAGATCTTTTACCTCCAACCTCAAGTCCCTCTTTGCGGGACGCTCCTTCAACCTCATCCTATTTAAGATCAATCCATAAAAATCCAAAATCATCCACTGATACGGAGGCGTCCTCACCCACAATGAGCGTTGACTCTTTTTCTTCAATGATGGCAGGGCCTCGAAACATTGTATTCGGAGAAAGTTTGTATCGATCATAAACCGTATAGGGAATAAAATCCCTGGCGATCGGAGAATAAGCCGGGCGTTTCCCTCTAATCGCCTGATCCAGTGTTTCCCCCTTTCTCACCAGTTTGGGCAATTGCAACAGACGCTCGGGGAGGCTCGCCCTCACCTTAAAATTAATGAACTCCACTTCAGAGTCAGGATAGGTTCTTCCATATAACTTCACGTAGACTTCGTCAAAGCGTTGACGGACCTCTTCCTTCTTCATCTTAATAAAGTTTCTCTCAGAAAGCGGGACATTGGTTTCTGCTCCCTGCCCAACAAAACGCATGTCCAAGGACCTTTCGAATCGGATCTCTTTTTCCGAGGCTTCTTTTTTGAGTATTTGGGTCGCCTCTGTCTCCAGCCCCTTGAAGATCTTTTCGATTTCGTTAAAATCAGCCTCGCCCAGAGACACCTTGTGGCTCCGGAGGAGGTCAAAGGCGCGGGGTGCAGTGAAAAAGCCCAGGGCTGAACCGACCCCGGCATTCGGTGGAACGAGTAACCGGGGTGCTCCCAATTTCTTACACAAGCCATAGGCATGGACTGGCCCTGCTCCTCCGAAGGCAACAATCGTGACGATTTTGGGATTTCCTCCCTTTTCAGCGATATGGGTTTTGGCTGCTGCTGCCATCGTCTCATTGATGAGGTCGTGGATTCCCCATACCGCCTGTATAAAGGAGACGCCCAAAGGTTTGGCTATCTTTTCCTCGACGCCACGCCTTGCAGCCTCCTTGTCCAGCTTCATCTCCCCTCCCAGGAAGTAGTTTTCATCCAGATAGCCCAATAAGAGATCGGCATCCGTGACACAAGGATCGGTCCCTCCGATTCCGTAACAGATCGGTCCTGGGTCTGCTCCAGAGCTTTCCGGTCCCACCTGAAGTGTTCCCATTCGACTGACCTTTGCAATGCTTCCACCTCCCGCTCCAATTTCCATCAGGTCCACCACAGGCACCTGAATGGTGAGACCGCTTCCTTTCATAAATCTCTGGACACGGCCGACTTCAAAGGTGGGGACCACCCCTGCCACTCCTTTTTGGATCAGACAAGACTTGGCTGTTGTTCCCCCCATATCAAAACAGAACATCTCCGGAATGTTAAAAAGTTTGCCATAATATTGACCTGCGATCACTGCCGCGGTTGGGCCCGATTCGATGATCCTTACTGGAAACTCGGCGGCTGTTTCAACGGAGGTGACACCGCCACTTGAAAGCATGATAAAAAGTTTCCCTTTAAAGCCAATGGACTCCAGCCTTCCGGCTAACTTAGAGAGATATCTTCCTGTCAGAGGCTTCACATAGGCGTTCGTCGCTGTGGTGCTGGTTCTCTCATACTCCTTGATTTGCGGCAAAACCCGATAGGAAATGGAAACCGATATCCCAGGAGCTTCTTTCTCAATGATCTCCTTGAGTATCAACTCATGGGTTGGGTTCTCAAAAGAATTGATCAGACAGACGGCAATGGATTCGATGCCCATCTTGAGGAGTGTTCGGACCACCTGTCTTGCTTCCTCACGATCTAATGGTTCGAGAATGGTCCCATCGCTCCGAATCCTTTCATTCACCTCGAGACGAAACTGCCTCGGAATCAAGGGTTTCGGGAATTCAGCGAAGACATCGTAAGGGGCATAACGAATTCCCCTCCCGATTTCTAAAACGTCCCTGAAACCTTTTGTCGTGATCAGACCAGTCTTGGCTCCTTTTCTCTCAATAATGGAGTTAATCACCAGGGTTGTTCCATGAATCACTTCGTCCATCTTCTCGACAAAACCGGGGGTCACTTTTTCCATTTCTCTGATGCCGTGCTCCACCGCGTCAGAGGGGTCTTTAGGGGTTGTCAGACATTTATAGATTTTTAATTCCCCTGTTTGGTCATTGAGAAGGACAAAGTCGGTGAAGGTCCCGCCAATGTCACATCCTAACCGATAAAACTTTTCAACCATGGAAACCTCCGTTTAGTTCGGAGTCTTCTTCTTTAAATCTCCGAACTCTGAACTCCGAACTCATAACTTGTTTTGATGCCACTCCTTTAATAAAAATTTCTGGATCTTACCACTCGCTGTTTTAGGAAGGTTTTCAATGTACTCCACGTACTTTGGAATCTTGTATTTGGCGACCTTTCCCTTAAGGAATTCAAAAACTTCGCCATTGCTCATGGCTTCTCCTGGTTTGAGGACCACAAAGGCTTTGCCTACCTCACCCCATTTTTCATCTGGAACTCCAACAATGCCTGCATCAAAAATCTTTGGATGGGTATGTAGAACCTTCTCGATCTCAGCGGGGTATACATTTTCCCCCCCACTGATATACATATCTTTTTCACGGTCTATGATGTAGATATATCCCTCCTCATCCACCCGAGCCAGATCCCCGGTATAGAGCCAGCCTTCCCGAATCGTCTCAGCGGTAAGATCAGGGCGGTTCCAATATCCACTCATCAGGGTCGGACCACGGATGATAATTTCGCCTACTTCTCCCGGGCTGACATCTTTTCCCTGCTTATCGACAATTCTTACTTCCCCATGGAAAACCGGGAGCCCCACCGATCCTATTTTTAGAATCGCATCGTCGGGAGAGAGAAAAGTGATTGTGGAGGCCTCTGTTTGTCCAAAAATTTGTGAGATGGCCATTCCTTTTCGATAATACTCTTTTAACATAGCCTTTGGAACTCTTTCGCCGCCCGTGAAGTAACATCGGATGGAACTCAGGTCATATTGGCTTACATCGCATTCCTGAAGCATAAATTGATAGACCGTGGCAGCCATTTCCAACAAGGTGACTCGATATTTTTGAACCGTCTCGAGGATCTCATGGGATTGAAACCGTTTTTTTAAGACGAGGGTTCCACCTTTGTAAAGAACAGGAGCCGCTTCGACCAGGAGTCCTCCGGAGTGGAATAGAGGCCTGGACACTATCATGATATCCTTGGAGGTAAGGTTATAAAAAATATCTGCATTCAGAGCATTAAAGAAGGTTTTTCGGTGGGAGAGGATTGCTCCCTTGGGAATGCCGGTCGTTCCGGAGGTATACATGAGAATGTGAGGGTCTTCGTCACCGATCGAACCCTGTGAGTGGGGTTCCTGAACAGAGTGTCCCAAAAGACCCTTTTCATAATCCTTCGTCCAGTCCGGGCAATAAGGCCCAGTGGAGACCATGTCTTCCGTTGTAAAATTGAAATGGGAGCGAATAGAATCGATGACCTTTTCGAATTCTGGGTCAAAGATGAGTATCCTGGAGCCGCTATCCTTGATAATAAATTCGAGTTCAGGTCCAGCCAATCGCCAGTTGAGAGGGACGAGAATAGCACCCATTTTTGAAAGGGCAAAAAAGATTTCAATATATTGATGGCAATTATAGAGGAGAACAGAAATCCGGTCTCCCTTTTGAATTCCTAAGTCCAGAAGAAAATGACAGAGTTGATTGGTGCGTTGGTTTATCTCCTGGTAAGTGAAGGGACGATCCTCAAAGATTAAGGCTCGCTTATGAGGTTGAAGAAAACTCCATTTTTTTATCCAATCACCAATATTGATCAAGACGCACTCATCTGCAAAATGATGGAGTAATGGAATGGTGAAAAAACAGGTCAGTTATTTACAAACGTGGCGTTGACCTTAGATCCATTCTTAAGAAAATTTTCAATTCCAATTTTCATATCTTGGGTCAACAAACACTCGCCGAATATTTTAGCCTCCAATTTCAGTCCTTCTTCAAGGGTCACCTTGGCCCCCTCCAGAATGGCTCGCTGGACCAGAGAATCAATTTTCCGACTTAGATGTCCAATATCCACATCTGGAAGTTTCGCAGGGACAGCAATGGGCCCTGTGGGAATCACGGGAACTTGGACCTTTTTTCCAAGAATGTTGCGAACCCAATCGATGGCTTTGGCAATGAGATCGCCTTCCACTTCTTCCTGAATCAAGCCGAATTCTTTGGCCTGTGCCGAGGAGATGGGATTGGCATTTCGAAGAATTGGCCAGGCCCTTTCCATTCCGATCAATCTTGGAAGCCTCTGTGTTCCCCCATTTCCAGGGATGATGCCGAGCCTTGGTTCAGGCTGACCCACAAAAACCTTTTGCCCCTTTGTCGCGATTCGAGCGGTGCAGGACATCGCCATCTCATTACCTCCTCCAAAAGCCAGCCCATTCATCGCACAAACAACGGGTTTTCCAAGATTTTCAATGAGGTTCAAGACAGCCATGCTTTTCAGGCAGAAGGCTTCAGCCTCTTCCGGAGTTTTCTGCGCAGCCAACATTCCAATATCTGCCCCTGAGACAAAAGCCCTTGTCCCGAATCCGGTCAGGACAGCCCCTTTGATTTTGGAATCTTTCTGGATATCAAGGATGATCTCCCTCAGTTGTTCAAAGACGTCTGCATTCAAGGCGTTCAGGACCTTGGGTCTCCGAATCTTCACCACGGCGACTTCTTCCTTGTCCTCTCTTAAGACGACTGGGATCTTCCATGGCTGTCCAGAAGCAGCCTGTTTGGCCAAGATGTCATCAACCTTGAACCCAGGATTTTCCTTCGCGTAGGCCTCCACCAGTTGAAGGGCTTTCTTCACCCCCATTTTGTTCATCAAGGCAAAGGGGGTCTTTAAAACCAGTCCGACATCCATGGCCAATTCCAGATCGGCAATATTGGAGATACCACTCCCTACAATTTCACAGATCATTCCGAAGTAAGCCCCAATCACTCGATTCGAAACGGATTCGTAAATCTCTGGAGAATACTCGACCACTTCTCCCCTGGCAGCGGTCTCCCAGGGTTTTCCAGATTTTACCTGGTCGTCCAAAATTTTAGTGGATCGATACCAGGGCATGATCTTTGTATTCATCTCATTGAGGCCATGCTGGGTAATCGGATTCCCTCCCGCGAGGTTATGGGCAGTGAATGGACCCACACCCATGCCTAAGGCTTTCTGGACAATGGTATCTGCTTGTTTGACAGTGGCTAGTCCTTTCTCCACGGTTAAGGCAGTTGCTTCAAAGAGGCCCTCAAAGATGGGATCCACTGCGTAACCATAACGGCTTTTTACTTTAATTGGAGCCTTCCCGATGAATTCGTACAGCTTCATCAAATATTCCGTCAGGGCGGAATCCGTATCTTTGCCGGGAACGATTTCAACCAGGATGTTTCTCTCGGCGGGATAGAAATAGTGAATGACCAGACACCGGCTTTTGTCGTTCATCTTTTTAAAGATTACTTCCGGCTCCATGTGCGAGGAGTTGGAGGCAAAGATGGCCGTTTTCGGACAGGATGCCTGACACTGATCAAAGATCTTATGCTTGACATCCTCTCTTTCAAAGGCGGCTTCGATCACAAAATCCGCATCGGCGATTTTTCCGTAGTCGGTGGTGAAAAGCATGTTCTTGAAGATGGCCTCGGCTACTTCCTTCTTGAAGATCTTTTTTTCCGCAGCCTTGGCCATTTTGGATTCCGCTTTTTTGGAGCCGGCATCTAACGCTGCCTGGACAATATCGACGATCACCACCGGGACGCCGTAAGCATAAAGGTTTTGACTGAAATGAAGCGCAATATCCGGGCCAATATTTCCTGAACCGATGACACCAATCTTCCGAATAGTCCGACCAAACATCGTAAAAGCCATAAGTTCCTCCTCTCAAAGGATTATTGCAAAATAGTCAATTAGCAATGCAACATTATCAATGAAGAAGAAATGCGAACGTTGCAATGCTAATTTTGTATTGTTAACTGTTTTTAAAAGATGGATGGTTCTTTAAATTCTCCATAGACTTCTTTGAAGACCTTGGTCATTTCTCCCACTGTGGCGTATGCTTTACAGCATTCGAGAAGATAAGGCATGACATTCTTTTCTTCTTTTGCTGCGCTTTCAAGATCTTTGAGCAATTGAACAACCTTACGATTGTCTCTTTCCCGTTTGACTCCCTGAAGCCGTTGAACCTGTTCTTGGACGGATTCCTGACGGTATTCATGGAGTTCCACTTCCATCTCTTCCCCTTCGGTATATTTATTTACCCCCACCTTAATCAATTCTCCCTTTTGGACTCCCTTTTCAAACTCATAGGCCTGTTTCGCTACTTCTTTTTGGACATAACCTGTTTCCACGGCTTTGATCATTCCGCCCATCTCATCAATTTTCTTCATCTCTTCAACAATCTTCTGTTCCATCTGCTTGGTCAAGGTTTCGATAAAATAGGACCCGGCTAAGGGATCCACCGTATCCCTCATTCCAATCTCCTCCATGAGAATCTGGAATGTTCTCAAAGAGAGAAGGGCTGCCCGAGGAGTGGGAATGGTATAGGCTTCATCAAAAGAGCAGAGGGCGGTTGTCTGAGCTCCGCCCAATGCAGCAGCCAGAGCATAGTAGGCGCCACGGATGATATTATTTTCGGGCTGGGCCTTGGTCATTCCATATCCACCGCCCCCGAAGATTCCTCGTAGAAGGAGAGACCGATTATCCTTGGCTCCGTACCGTTCTTTTAAATTAATAGCCCAGAGCTTCCTGGCTGCACGAAACTTGGCCACTTGTTCCCAGAGGTTCCCAAAGACATTGAGATTGAAAGTGAAGCCCCTTACGAAGTCATCGATGTGATGGCCTCGTTTGAGGACCTCATCAATATAGGTATTGGCAATCTGGAAGGCGTAAGCGATCTCTTGGACTGGAGAACAACCTGATTCACGGATGTGATAGCCGCAGACACTCACAGGGTTGGTTCGGGGAAGTTCCTTCATGGAATATTCAATGGTATCACCGATGAGCCGTACGGCAGGTTTGACCGGAAAGATCCATGCCCCCCTTCCAATCATCTCTTTGAGAATATCGTTTTGAGGGGTGGCGCTGACTCGATCTTTTTTAAATCCAAATTTTTCGGCGGTCGCCTGGAACATCGCCAGCATGATGCTGGCTACAGCATTGATGGTGAGTCCGGCACCGATCCGGTCAAGGGGAATGCCCTGGAAGGCCACCTCAAAGTCACGCAGTGAATCGACCGCCATCCCGACCCTTCCCACTTCACCCTCCGCCAGCGGGTCATCGGAATCAAGTCCCATCTGAGTGGGGAGATCAAAAGCCACATTGAGTCCGGTCTGTCCATGAGAAATCATCAGTTTAAAACGCTCGTTGGTCTCTTTGGGCATTCCGAAACCCGTATATTGCCGGGTGGTCCACTCCCGGCTTCGATATCCCTGTAGATGGATCCCACGTGTAAAAGGATATTCTCCGGGGGGAGCTAAATCCTTTGACGGGTCAAAGCCAATCTCCTCTAAATCCTTTTGGGTATAAAGAGGTTTGATGTGTAGGCCCGATTGGAGGATGACATCCTGAACTTCGTCCTTCTCGTTTTTGATGTATTTTGCGACACCCATAATTTACTCCTCAATAGGGGGCCGAGGATCGCTTTGCTCAAGGAGCGCTCCGCTTAAGGAGCGTTTCACTTGAGGGAAAACCCTCCTTATCTACTCCTTAAAGAGTTGATTAGCCCGTGAAGTTTCCGGTCAATGATTTCGGCCCGCTTTCTGATCTCGATAGACTCTTCTTCCCTAATAAGCTTTCTACGCTTCAAAATCTCAGATAATGTCAGCACTTCGAAAAGTGATCCTTCTGCAATATAAATATATTGAATGAACTCTTTCTTATATTGTCTCCCTTTGCCCTCAGCGATATTCTGCGGGATGCTCGTGACGGCTGCTTCCATTTGGCAAACTACTCTTGAATATTTATTGGGTGGAAAAGAGTCCAAAATGTTGAGAACATAATCGGCGAAGTAAACAGCAAGATGCCAAACTTCAAGTTTCTCAAAAGGAAATTTAAATTCACTATTCATGGATCTTCAGCCCCTATCCGTTATAAGAGTGCCTCAAGACCTAAAAGGCCGTTCCTTAAGTGAAACGTTCCTCAAGGGAACGAGGTTCCCGCTCCTCTATCTGTTTTTGATATGTTCTTTGATCCATCGGGTCGATTCGTCAAAAGGGGTTCCCCCTGGAAATATTCCTTTGATTCCTATTTCTTGCAATTTAGGAATATCCCTTTTGGGGATGACTCCCCCGACGACGACCAGAATGTCATCGATCTTATTTTTTCTCATTTCCCTCATCAGTTTTTCACAGATCGGCAGGTGGGCGCCGGACATGATCGAGAGACCGATGACATCCACATCTTCTTGGATGGCCGTCTGGGTAATTTGATCGATGGTCTGATGAAGGCCGGTGTAAATGACTTCCATCCCTGCATCGCGCAGGGCCTGAGCGACGACCTTGGCTCCTCGGTCATGACCGTCCAGACCAGGTTTTGCAACTAAGATACGGATCCTCTTTTCCACTTTTCTCTCCCTTAGGGGGCCATTCTTCCCTCTTCAATTTCCTTCAGGACAAGATCCTTTCCCCTCTCCAAATGCTTTTGGACAAGCCTTTCTGCCAATCTTGGGTTTTTCTTCTTCATGGCCTCCAACATCTGGCGATGGTCTTTATTAGAATGACTGATACCATGTTGGGTGTGGAGCAGGGCAGATCGATAGCGATAAAAATAATCTCGGAAATTATTAATCATCTCGACGAGTTTTTTACTTTTGCAAGATTTATAGAGAAGATCATGAAATTCAGTGTGAAGTTGAACGACCTTCTCATCGTCTCCCTTCGTTAAGGCCTCCTCCGATTCTTTCAGTTTTTTCTCCAGCGTGGAGATTTTGTCTGGGGTGATATGAAGGGTGGCCAAATAGGCGGCATAACTTTCAAGGGCGCTTCGAATGCCAAAGATTTCCTCAACGTCCTCTTTGGTGAATTCTCTTACAGCAAATCCTCCCTTTGGAAGTCGTGAGACCAATTCATCCCTTTCCAGTTTATGAAAGGCTTCCCGAACGGGAGTACGACTGATCCCGACCTGATGGGCCAACTGTTCTTCGATGAGCCTTTGCCCAGCTTTTAATTTTCCGTGGAGAATGGATTTTTTTAGAGATTCATAGACTTCTTCTCTTAATGATTTCCTTTTACCGACCCGAAGGCCTCCTAATGTCGTATCCACAGAACCCTCCTTTTCGATTAAAAATTTTGTATACTGTATCCAGAGTTATATCATTTTTATACGCCAAGGGTATTCGCTTGTCAAGGGTTTTTTGGGAGATTTCTGAAACGGTCCAGAAATCTTGATTACACCGATCATAAAACGATTACATAGATCAGGAATGTGTTGAAAATAAAGAAGAATCCGTGTAATCATCTTTTCAAATCTGTGTAATCAGTGGAGATTCGGGAGCGGTGAGCAAAGAAAATGGAGATCATAACGAGAAGGAAAAACAGGGAGATGAGAATGAAGCTCCAATGGTAAGAACCGGTCAGGTCCTTTGCTTTTCCGACCAAATAAGGTGCGACAAACAGGCCAATGCTCGAGCAGGTTGAGATGACCCCAAATCCTAACCCCACATTTTCCTGTTTCAATGTCTCGGGGGGAAGGGAGTAAATAGGTGAAGGGATAAGAGCAGAGAAAATTCCCATCAAGATAACGAGAAGTAGATAGGAGGAACTGAAGTTGAAAGTGAAAGTCAGAATCGATAAGGCGATTCCTCCAATTCCGATCAGCCATTCCTGGCGTCGGAACCGGTCTACCAAATATCCTGTGGGTGTACTCAAGAAAAGTGAACCTAACAGGGGGACACCTAAGAGGAAACCACTCTGTTCAATAGTGAAACCCTTCTCGATAAAAAAATTGGGTGCAAAAGTGGCAAAAGAGACAAAGCCTGCATTGAACCAAAGCCAGGAGAAGGCAATCCACCAAATAGGGAATCCCATTTGATTTAGCGATTTATAAATCCCAACGGGTTTTTGGTTTTTCATGTTTGATGAAGAAGGGAGCTGATAGAGGATCAAGAAAAGAAAAGACGTGATGAACAAATAGCCTCCTGTCAATAGAATAGGGAAACGCCATCCCCATAAACTTCCCAAGTTCCCAAAGAATCCAAAACAGATGACCGACCCCAAGGGGACACCGGTGTTATAAATTCCCATTGCAAAGCCTAATTCCCTATCCTTAAACCATTGGGAAATAAGTTTTGGGAGGAAGACAGAAAGGGTGAAGGCTCCAATCCCGGCGATGATTCTTCCCAACCCAAGGATCCAGAGATCTATCCCTAATCCCACCATCAGTGTCCCTCCGATCATCAATAAAAAACAGCCCATCCCCAAAGGCCTCATTCCGTAACGATCTGAGAGAAACCCGCCTAAAAGAGAAATGAAAAGCCCCGGGAGTGCAAAGAGGCTCATGAGAAGTCCTGACTGGGCATAAGTGATATGGAGTTCAGAGATGATGAGAGGGAGAATGGGGGGAATGGATTGGAAAATGAGTGCGAAGGAAAGAATGGATAGATAGACCATCCCCAGGATCGCCCAGCGATAACTTTCAATTCTTTCACCTCTTTCCAACAAAACCTTCCTTTGTCCTCATCCGAATTAGAGATTCTAATTTGGTTTTCTTCCTTAAGATATGCCCAGCCAGATCGAAAACTTGATTGGATTGATCAATGAGGGCGGTGTCACTGGAAGCGATCACCCCTGGAAACCCGATCAAAATCTTTTCCGGGACCTTCACGGCGATGGCATCCCCTCGGAGATTTTCTCTCTTGAGTTGGCTTCTGACCTCCTGAGCTAACTCTCCACTCTTACTGATTGGAGCATCGAAGAGGAAGAGAGTCTGGCGGGGTCTCATTTTTTTTATGGTTTGGGTGATGATCTGGATGGCCTTCTCTGTCGTTTCGGACTGCTTGAAGCTTCCGGAAAGACCTGAGATGTCTCTGATGAAGCCGTCATCTGCCAATACCAAGGGCCGCCTTGAGAGGCCAGCTTCAATGGTGATTATAACGTTGTGGCCGTCTATAGCCAGGTCTTTGTTTTTGATTTCTTGAGCTGAAATCTTTTTCCTTTCTCTTGATCTTGAATCAGAGTCTGAGAACACTCCCCGGTGAAGGAGGTGGCGCTCATCAGAAGTCAGTCCGTATCGATTTCCCACCAACTCCAGAGAGGCTTTTCTGGGATACCCTCGATTGAGCAGGGAACGAAAGTCTTGTGATGCCTTCTCAAGATCTTTAAGTTTCAACCTCTCATTCATCCTCTGGTACTGACCCATCCATCTCGCCGTGAGACATTATATCCTAATTTCTTTTAAAGGAAAAACAAAGGAAAAACATTTGTTGACAATTGAAAGGATGTGCGTGTAAAAATAGAAAAGAACGCCAGAATCAATCATGAACAAGGAGGGATCATCATGGAAGCAGAAGAAATTAAGGTTTACTCGACACCCACTTGACCCTATTGCAAGATGGCGAAAGAGTTTCTTTCGCAGAAAGGATACACCTTTACTGAGTACGACGTCACTAAGGATCGGGCGGCGCTGGATGAAATGGTTAAGATTTCAGGGGCTCGGAGTGTTCCGGTCATTACAGCATGCAATGAGGTGATGGTCGGATTTGATCGAACTCGACTGGAGCAAATGCTCAGTTGTATCAACCAAAGAAGTGAAGTATAAAAAAATGAAGGTTAGGGCTAAGGTAAAGATGCCGGTTTCTTTGAGAGATTAGGTCGGTCGTCTTTAAATTTGAAACCTTACCAATTGACTTTAGACCAAACTGGCTTCTTAACCTTGACCTATTAACTTCAGACAATTTTCAATCTTTGGACTTATAAATTGAACTTTCAATTCGTTGTCTCAAAAACTGTCCGGTATAGGATGGTTGTGAGGCGATGATCCTTTGGAGGTCCCCTTCAGCGACAATCCTTCCTCCCTGCTCTCCTCCTTCCGGACCCAAGTCAATGATGTAATCTGCACGTCGGATCAGGTCCAGATTGTGTTCAATCACGACCAGTGAATGTCCTTGCGAAAGCAGTTTGTCAAAGGTGGCCAGAAGAAGTTCGACATCGGCCATATGAAGTCCTGTAGTCGGTTCATCAAAGATAAAAAGGGTTTTCCCACGCTGGCCTTGGCCGATGTGCTGAGCCAGTTTCAGGCGTTGCGACTCCCCACCGCTCAGGGTATTCGTGGACTGACCAAGGGTGAGGTAACCTAACCCCACCTCTTTTAAGATTTGAATCTTTGTAAGAATCCGATGATGGCGTTGAAAGAAGATCACCGCCTCGTCCACTGTCATATTGAGCACTTCTGAAATATTCTTATCCTGATATCTCACCTTGAGAATCTCGGGTCGAAACCTCTTCCCTTCACACGTTTCGCAGGTGATGATAACATCCTCCAAGAATTGCATGTCCAGGACCTGAAATCCTGCTCCCTGACAGGTTTCACATCGCCCCCCTTCTGTATTGAAGGAGAAGTGCCGGGGTTTAAATCCGTATCGTTTGGCCTCGCGGGTCAGGGCAAAAAGATCCCGAATCTCGCTGAATGCCTTGATATAAGTGACTGGATTCGATCGAAGACTTTTCCCGATGGGTGATTGATCCACCAGAATAAGATCATCAATTTGTTCGAGACCTTGGATGGAGTCAAAAGACCCTTTTTCAAATTCTGAGTTCCCGCTGCCTTTCACCCCTGCATAGAGAATGTTGTGAACCAATGTGGTCTTTCCCGCCCCCGAGACCCCTGTGATGCACACCATGACTCCCAATGGAATTCTAACATCGATCCCTTTGAGATTGTGTTCCCGGGCGTTATGGATCGAGATCCATCCTTTCGGTGTTCGGGGAGGGTTTAGAGGAGCCAAAAAATTTCCATCCATTAGGCATTGGGCGGTCATGGAATCTTGGCTTTCAAGAAGAGATTCTAATTTTCCCTGAAAGACCACAGACCCGCCTCCTCTCCCGGCGCCAGGTCCGAGGTCGATGATCTCATCAGCAGCTCGTATCACATCCGGATCATGTTCAACGACGACGATGGTATTTCCCCCCTTCCGCAATCTTTGAAGAGAGCGCAGGAGACGATGGGTATCCCTTGCATGAAGTCCGATGCTTGGTTCGTCTAAGACATAAAGGGTTTCAGTCAAAGCCGAGCCCAATGACCTTGCCAGGGTAATCCGTTGATATTCACCACTGGAGAGAGTTCTGGTTTGGCGGGAGAGGGTTAAGTATCCTAATCCAACCTCCACCATAAATCCGATTCGATCATTAATCTCTTTCAGAAGGCGTTCTCCGACTTTCTTCTGGAAATCTCTGATCGATAAATTTTTAAAGAAGAGTTGAAGTTCTAAAATGGCCATGTCGCAGAGCTGAGCAATGTTTTTCCCAGCGAGGAGGACGTAAAGGGCTTCCTTTTTAAGTCGAGTATGATGACAGGTAGGGCAGGGGGTGTAGGCACGGTATTTACTAAGAAAAACCCGGTAGTGGACTTTGTATCGTTTTCCCTCCATCCATTCGAAAAACCCTTTGAGCCCAATGAATTCGCCTTTACCATTCAGCAATATATCCTTCTGGTCCTGCCCAAGCTCTTCAAAAGGTTTTTGGATGGGGATCCGGTGTCTCCGGCAGGCCTCCCAGAGATAGTCGTAGAGGCCTTCATAAGCAGGGGTATTCCAGGGAGCAAAGGGTTTTTGTTTTAGTGTCTTTTTTGAATCCGGGATGACCTTCTGCCAGTCAATCCCGATGATTCTGCCAAACCCCTGACAGGTAGGGCAGGCACCGAGGGGGCTGTTGAACGAGAAAAGAAGGGGTTCTGGTTCTAAAAAATTTCTTCCGCATTGATTGCAGGAGAAACTTCGATTAAAGGTGATCTTTTCCCCGGTTTCACCGATCACTTCAATCTTACCTTTTCCTATTTGAAAACCTTTCTGAATGGCCTCGGATAATCTCGATCTTTCTTTTTCTTTCAAGAAAAGTCTATCAACGAGAAGGGAGAGGGCGTTTCGCTGTTGAATTTCAGAGAAAGGGAGGGAGGTCAGGTTGAGCATTTCTCCTTTTTCCAAAATTCGGTAATACCCATTCTTGATCAAATCTTTTATCTGGAGTTCTTTTTCTGTGACATTTTCCAGGGGAACCGGGCTGAGGATGAATATTTTTGTACCCTGATATTGACTCAAGATCTGTTCGACAACGCTCTCCACGGTATCCCCTGAAACTCTGATATGACACTCCGGACAGAATACCTCACCGATCTTGGCAAAGAGAAGTCTCAAATGGTCATAGACTTCAGAGGCTGTCCCAACGGTGGAGCGGGCATTCTTGACCGTATTTTTTTGTTCAAGGGCGATGGCAGGAGGAATTCCGTGGATGGCTTCCACATCAGGGCGGTCCATCTTTTCTAAAAATTGCCGGGCATAGGTGGAAAGCGATTCGATGTATCGCCTTTGGCCCTCGGCAAAGAGGGTGTCAAAGGCCAGGGTTGATTTACCCGAGCCTGAGACTCCGGTGATAACCGTGATTTTCCCTCTTGGAATTCGACAGTCAATATTTTTGAGATTATGGGATCTGGCTCCAATGATCTCGATGAATTTTTCCATTAAGTTAATTATAATACATAAATCCATCCATTCTTCAAATTCAAATGTCCAGCCCCGCTCCATACGACCGACTAAGCAGTACCCCGATCCCTGCAGAGATCACAACCGAAAAAAACTTCGAGACGCGGTTTGTCATTCCTGTTGTCCTGCGAGTTTCCGCTCAGCATAAGGATGTTTACGTATACAGCCATCCTTGGAACAACAGACCCGCTGTCAACCAGATTGTAAGACTGCTCGTGAGCATAGGCAAACAATGGTCGGGTGCCCGCGATGCTGGGCAGAAAGCAAGAAGTGGGCATCGGTTTTGGCATTTGGTACACATCACACCTTCGATTTGGTCTCAAAGGATGCGTCAAAAAAAAACTTGCGATCGAGATCAAATTTGTAGCTGCTAACGGTGGTCGTATGCCCAACGGGGAAATCCAACGGCTGATGGGACAGTGTACCCTGGCGAAAACCAAAGATCAGTTTGTTATTGGGATTTGTGGCTGTCGAGGAACCCTCGGTCTCAGATGGGACCATGATACTCAGGCAGTTACACACTGGTTTGAGCAGGCAGGGATCTCTCTTATATTTAAAACCGTTAGTTGATTCCGCTCCCATGTCAGACGAAATCGTTTTTTCTTTACTTGACATAACTTTCCCCATGTGATTATAATGTAATTACATTAAATCGGGAGGAAATATCCAATGAAGACCCGTTTAGTTCGTATTGGTAATTCGCGTGGGGTGCGACTGCCTAAGACAATCATCGCGCAAGCTGGCTTGACCGAAGAAGTGGAGTTAGAAGTTCGAGATGGAGCCGTTGTTATTGCGCGAGCAACTTCTACACGCTCTGGTTGGGCAGCTGCGGCCAGTCAAATGCGCCAGCGAGATGAAGATCGGTTGCTTGATACCCCCACCCCTACCCGCTTTGACGAGAAGGAGTGGGAGTGGTGAAGACTGAAGATGTCCGGCGTGGTGATGTATTTTTAGTTAGTTTGGGTCTGGCCCGGGGGGGCGAGATCCAGAAGACTCGTCCATGTGTAGTCGTCTCGCCAGACGAACTTAACTCCTATTTACGTACTTTTATCGTGACTCCCCTTACGACTGGGGGGCATCCCTATCCGTTTCGTATACCGTGTCGGTTTGAAGGCCGTGCGGGCTACGTAGTGATCGACCAGATTCGCACCGTCGATCGTGAACGCCTCGTGCGTCGTTTGGGTAAGCTGTCGCCAGCTACATTGGGACGCATTCTTGCGATATTGCAGGAGATGGTCACACCTTAACCACGGGCTAACAACTGCATCAACCTGACGCGGAATAGCCGCGTCAGGTTTTGGTAGGGGTGATTGCCCGCGCAGGTTATGCAAATCGTTAGGGCATGAATAAGAATGTATTCCAAAGTTATTGGATGTCCGCTATAATGAAAACAAAGGAGGATAATCGATGGCCATAGAATATACAGCAGTAATAAAACAAGAAGGTGATTGGTGGATAGGGTGGATAGAAGAAGTTCCAGGGGTGAACTGTCAGGAACGCACCCGCCAGGAATTACTGGAAAGCCTGCGAGTAACCTTGAAGGAAGCAATCGAATTTAACCGTCAAGAGGCGATTGCGTCTGCAGGACGCGAATATAGTGAAGAGAAAATAGCCGTACCTGCATGAAGAGAACTGAATTCCTCAAATACCTTCGATCAAAAGGCTGCGAATTTATCAGAGAAGGCGCGCGGCATTCATGGTGGGGGAATCCCGGAAAGAACAAACGTTCCTCAGTACCCCGGCACACAGAAATCAGTGATAGCCTTGCCAGAAAGATATGCAAAGACCTCGGAATTGAAATAACGAAATAGGCCCTAACAACCGCCTCAACCTGACGCAGATTAGTCGCGTCAGGTCTTTGGCACTGCTGATTGCCCGCGCAGGTTATGCAAATCGTTAGCCCGTGATTAATAAATGAAGATATGATAAAATAGAAATGGAGGTTTACGGTTATGACAAAAGTAGAGAAATTAGAAAATGAGGTCCAGCAACTCAATTCAGATGAACTCGCCGCGTTTCGGGACTGGTTTCGAAGGTACGACTCTGATGAATGGGACAAGGAGATTGAAAGGGATGTTTCGGCAGGGAGACTGGACAAGTTAGCACAAGAGGCGATTGCGGCCCATAAAGCTGGAAGGACGAGAGAAATTTGAAGCATTTTGCTGCCCCCTCTTTTTGGGAAACCTACCAACGACTTTCCATGAACATCCGGAAACTCGCTGACCAGTGCTACGAAATCCTAAAATCAAATCCTCGACATCCTTCTCTTCACTTCAAGAAGACCGGAAAATACAGCTCGGTAAGAGTCGGTCTGCACTATCGCGCACTTGCCGTCCAGGTTTCTGAAGGATTGTTATGGTTCTGGATTGGAACACATGATGAGTATCAGAGAATGATTAAAGAGCAGGGCTAACTAAATTAACCCGACCGGGAATAGCCCCTTGTGGTTTTTCCTGATGTGAGTGCCCCGGCGGGTTATTTAAATCGTTCTCACTTCTTCACATCTTCCTTTCGGTAAGCATTCCTTTTTCTAACTTCCATAAAATCCAGACGATGAAGCTCTAATAATCTAATTTTTTATTGGCAAATCCCGAATTCCATAATATATTCATCCTTAAAAAGGGTTCGAGGATTCGAGGGTTCATGGATTAAAGGTTTTTTATCTAAATATGCCAGAATANNTAATCATCACCCCCACCTTAATCCTCCCCCATCAAGGGGGAGGAAAGTTTTTTAGAGAATTAGATGCCCCGCAGCTCTGCTGCGGGGTAATTCACTTAAGCATTTCACTTGACTCCCTAAACCCTAGACCCCTTGGCCCCTTTGGTTAAAAAAATGGCACTGGCAATCAAAGCAGAAGGAATTTTTAAGACGTTTCGATCGGGTTGGTGGGGAAGGAAACAAAAATTGGTTCTGAAAGGGATAGACCTCCAAATCGAAACGGGGGAGATCTTTGGTGTTTTAGGACCCAACGGGGCCGGGAAAACTACACTTGTCTCCATCCTGTCCACCTTGCTAATTCCTGACCAGGGAAAGATTCAAATCCTTGGTTTCGATGGCCTTCAGGATGGCCAGCGGATTAGGGAGAAAGTAAATATTTCCAGCGGGAATGCGAATTTTCTTTGGAGCCTGACCGTTCAAGAAAATCTCCACCTTTATGGAATGCTTTATGGTCTGACCGGACATCGACGGGAGGAGAAAATCAAAGCCTTGATTCAACTCTTTAATTTAGAGGAACATCAGGATACCACCTTCGATAGGCTCTCGACGGGGATGAAACAAAGACTTTCCCTGGCCAAGTCTCTCCTCAATGATCCGGCTGTGCTCTTTTTAGATGAGCCCACAGTAGGGCTCGACCCAAGTGTTTCGATCATGATTCGGGAACAGATCCGGATGATCCAGAAGGAGAGGGAAATGACTGTACTACTCACCACCCACAATATGAAGGAAGCGGAATTCCTTTGTCATCGGATTGCTTTTTTAAAGGAGGGAGAAATCCTCACCACGGGAACCGCAGAGACCTTAAAACGGATGGTCCGGATGGGAGATTTGGTGAAGATTGAATTTAAAGGGACGATCTTGGAGGACGAGTTACTCCGCGCGGATGGCGTCATCAACTATGGGATCACGGGAAATCTATGTGAAATCATTGTCGATGATGGGGAGAGGAGGTTGGGAAACTTAATTGCCTTGCTTTCCCAGGGTGGCGCCCAAATTAAAAAAGTCACTTTAGGACAGACCGATTTGGAGGATGTCTTTATTGAATTTGCCAAGGGGACTGATTCAAATATGGGCGGCGGCGATTAAGAACTGGATTATCACGAAGAGGAATGTTTTCAGCCTCTTCGAGATCCTCTTCTGGCCTGTGGTCGGCTTTTTCTCTGTCGGATTGTTGACCCATTTTCTGAAGTTGAATGCCGATATGGTGGGGTTTATTCTCGTCGGCGTCATCTCCATGAGCGTGATTCAAGTCTGCCAGATTGACGTAGCTTACGTGTTTCTCTATGACCTCTGGTCAAAATCCCTCAAACATACCTTCATTGCTCCTGTCCATCCATTCCAACTCATCTTGGGAGCCTGGTTGATCGGGATCCTACGATCCTTTGTTGTTTTTCTGCTGCTTTCCCTTTTAAGCACTCTTGCCTTTGGCTTTGATGTTTTAAGGCCGGGATTAGGCCCACTCCTCCTTTTTCTCCTTGGCCTTTTCTTCATCTCTGCCTTAATCGGGATCAGCGTCTGTATCCTGGTCCTCCTTTTTGGTTATAAGGCGGAGGTGGCCGCTTGGTCCATCACCAGCCTGATGGCCTTAATCTGTGGAATCTACTACCCCATTTCCATTCTCCCCTCTCCTCTTTTGCAAATCGCCCGGGCCATTCCTCTCACTTATTTCTTAGAATATCTTAGATCCTTCTATGGATTTAGTGGGGATGGAAAGTTATTAGGCTGGGGATTTGGTCAAATAGGCGTTTATCTGGCCATTGAAGCCATCCTCTTTAAGATGGTGCTTCGACGTGCAAGAAGAACAGGGGTCTTCATTAAGCTTTCAGAGTAACCTCTTCTTCCTCTAAGGGGAGGGATTCCCCACAGTGGTGGCAAATGAGGGCCTTTGCAGAAACTGTTTTTCCACAGGACGGACAGGGTTTGGTCAACTTTTTAGGAAGGATATGGGCCAGGCGGAAAGGAGAGATAGCCTGAGCCTTTTTAACGAGAGCAAGGAAAAGAATCAATCCAGAGACCCAAACCATCAGCCCCAAGAGGAGAAGGCCTCCGGATGCCTTGGCTGTTCCCAAAACAAGGAATGAATTATAGAGCCAGTGAAGGAGGACCGCGAAGATAAAACCGGTTAAAATAAAGTTTCTTCTCCCTTCAATCTTTGCCTTTCCCATATAAAATCCAAGAATCGCAGAAAAAGAAATATGGGCCAGATAAGAGAGAATAGCTCGAGAAAATCCCACCGCATATCCAAACCCGAGCATATATCCTACATTCTCAATGGCTGCAAAACCCAATGCGGCCGAGACCATATAGACCATTCCATCCATCACTTCATTAAATTGGATGGAACGATAAACCGTCATCCGTACGGCAAGATATTTGAAAAACTCCTCCACGAGAGCTACCCACAAAAAGGAGAGGAAAAAGTCGCGGAGCACGACGTTTGAACCCCAATCACGGAGGCAAAGGAGGCTTTCTAAAAAAACAGAAGGGACGGTTGCCAGCGCCCCGGCAAAAAAGGCCTGAAAGACGAGGCGTTCTGGCTCCTTTTCATACTTATCCTTTTTCCGAAACCACCGAAGCCAGAAAAGAGCGACCAGAATAGAAAAGGCAACGGCAAAAATCACAGGGTCTCCACCATTTTCTTTATCTTCTCCTTGCTAATCTTCAGGTAATCCCTGTCCCTGGAAAAGACTTCAAGGGTGATGGTTTCATCGTATTGGGTTTCTTTTAGTTCTTTTATAATTCTGTCAAAATCAATGATTCCGGCCCCGATGGGGAGATGACTATCCTCCTTGCCAAAGTTGTCATTGGCATGGACATGGCCGATTCGATAACCATGGAGACGGATAAACTCAGAGGATCGATTCTTACCTCCTCCGAGGTTGGCATGACCGATATCTAACGTAAGTCTGATTTCCGGAAAGGTTTCGAAGACTGGTTGGAATTCATGAGCCTGAATGAGAAAATGGGCTTGGGGAAACATATTTTCAATGCAGAGGGTGATCTGGAGGTTAATCGCCTTCTTCAAGATGGCTTCAAGAGATTCCATAGCATATCCCTTTGCTTTGTCGATAAGAAATTTTCCTAAACCGGTAATGAGACCAGGATGGAGCACCACTTTTTTCATTCCCAGTTCTGCCGCGGCTTCCAGGGCTGCAAAATTTTCCTGGAGGGAGGCCCTCCTCAGACTTTCATAGAGATCTGAAGTCCAGACAAAAGTGGGAAGGTGTCCCATGATGCCCATTCCGTATCGATGAAGGATTTCCAGAATCGCCCGTTTTTGTCCTAACATTTTTTGTGGGGTGGCTTCAGGAGGGTCCATGGTTAGTTCCACATAATCGAAACCCATCTCTCCAATCTCTTCTATCTCCCTTAGGAGAGGTTTAATCGGAAAATTCATGGCGCCATATTTCATTTTCTGCTCCTTCAATTTAAAATTTATAAAAATATGCCAGAATACCCCTCAGCTCTGCTGGGGGGATGAATGGCCTCCCTCTCCCCTGGGGGGAGAGGGTTAGGGTGAGGGGGAAATGATCTTATCATCACCCCCACCTTAATCCTCCCCCATCAAGGGGGAGGAAAGTTTTTTAGAGAATTTGATGCCCCGCAGCTTGCTGCGGGGTAGTTCACTTTATCCAAACTCTTTAGAGGCGATTCATGAATCGCCCCTACTTCCAGACTTTCTTGCTTCCTTGATCCAGATTCTTATCTTAGCCTTTCGTGGAGGAGTTCCCCTCGGGAGAGCCTGTCCAATCTTCATATAAAGTTTTTCCAGGTCCTCTGAAGCCAGGGCGGAAATCGAATCGATCCCCACTTCTTCTAAGTATCGGAGATTTTTAAGCCCCAGCCCTTTTAGCTGAACCAGTTGGGCTTTTTCTACCCACTGGTTAAGTAATTCTTTTGGAATACGGAGGCGAAGTGCCAACTCATCCCTTTCTTTTTTCTCTTTGGTTTTGAAGAGGAGGTCGTCAAGAGTGGCGATTCCTACTTTTGGAAGCTCTGTGCGATAAGGAGATTCGATCCAGTAGGCATCTTCAAGTCGTGTGAAAGAGGAGTCCACTGTTTTAGAGTCGATGGCCCTGAAGATCAGAACAGAAAAACTTCCGATCAGAATGGTTGTTAGAACGATGGTAAGAGGTCTTGTCTTTTTCTCCGCATTGAGACGATCCGTCGCCTCCTCCCATCCTCTTCCAAACCGAAAGAGTGAAATGAAATTATACATCACATAAACTTGGACGGCAAAAGGAGGAAATCCTAAAAAGCCGAGGAAAGGCATTTCAAACCCTTTGGCCCTCTCGAAGAAAGGAACCGTGTAAACCCATTTTGAAAGGGCCCAAAAGTTCCAGAACTCCCAGAGAAAACCACAGATCAATCCGGTTATGAGCAATACATAAATTTTTTGAGGGTTGCCTTCCTCCAGGTCTTTGAGAATAGATTTCCCTCCCCATTGGTAGAGGAAAGGTTCTAAGAGAAAGATAAATCCAACCCAGATCAGGGGAAAACAGTATTCAGGGATGAGCACCGAAGAGACCAGGCAGAGGATACCCAGGAGAATGAGTATAGCGCGTCCCCCACTGGAAATGACCACCTTTTTAGTTTTCGATTTCTTAAACAGCCCCAGAGATTCCAACAATTCCATAGTTTCGAACATTCCAGGGAGGACCGTCCCATAAGCAACGGCATAGCCCGACCACCTTTCCACGGGTGAATGGGGGAGGTTGATATAATACCAATTTCCAAGAGAGAGATTTGCCGCTTCAAAAATCAACCAGAGGAAGACCGACCAGGGAATCATCAAGAAAAATTCTTTGGTCCGACTGAGGATAAGGGAATTCCCTTTTAAACGATAGATGACCCCATCAATGGTCAAGATATAAGACCACCAGGCGAAACAATAAAACCAGCTGTAGAAAGGATCGATCTTTTTGTAGAGGAAGATTCCGGAGAGCAGGAGAAGAATGATTCCAAAAATTCCATGGATAGGAAAGGTCTTTTTCATCAACGTCCAATTTAGCATATTCATGACCTTCAAACAATTGATAAAAATTTCTCGGAAAGCATCTCTTTTTCCGTGATGAATATGATGAATAGGTGTGGGGATGGGGAGAAGACCGGCTGTCTTATTGCTCATTTCATAGAATGGGAGATGCTTCCAATCCTTGGCCTTTCATTTCTTTTCAATACCAGTTGAGCGAGATCTGATAAAGATCAGAAAAAACGATTGCGTTGACATGACGTGGAAGAGGAACTATATTTAACTCCAAGTAAGGAGGGGATACCATGGCCCAGAACATTGGAGGACAGTTATCCAACGGTTCCGAATTCCGTGCGTGGTCCAAACACTATGATCCGCAAGTCCCTCTGCATCTGAGCTATCCATATCTTCCCCTCTACGGCCTGTTGGACGAAACTGCCCATAAACAACCCGCCAACCCATGTACAAACTTTTTCGGCAAACGGCTTACTTACCAGCAGATTAAAGAACTGTCCGATCGATTTGCAGTGGGTATCCAGAGCTTGGCCATCCGAAAGGGTGATCGGGTGATCCTGCTCCTTCCTAACTCACCGCCGTTTCTCATCGCCTACTACGGTCTTTTGAAAGCTGGGGTGGTGGTCGTCCCCCTGAACCCTCTCTCCGCTGCGCGTGAACTCGAATTCTACTTAACTGATTCAGGAGCTGAGACGGTCATTACGATTCCACTCTTTTTGAATAAAGTGGCATCACTCAGAGAGAAGACCCCTCTAAAACATATCGTTTGCAGTCGTCTTGCTGATTTTCTACCATTTCCACTCAACCTTGCCCAAGGTTTTCAGGAATATAAACTCATGAGCAAGCAAGACAGGGCGGCTTTGTTAGATTTCAAAGAATTGATGAAACGAGTGCCCCGGCCGGATTGGCATCCAGAGCCACTTCAGGCAGATGAGATGGCCGTGTTGATCTATAGCGGTGGAACCACGGGCATTGCCAAGGGCATTATGCTTTCTCATTTTAACCTGGTGGCCAATGCTCACCAGATCATTGCATGGGGTCATCTGACTGATGAACAGGGGGTACTCGCTGTCCTGCCCCTTTTCCATGGTTTTGGCATGAGCGTTACTATGAACGCAGCCGTATTGGCCGGAGGCGAGATATTTTTGATCCCTCGCTTTAAGGCAAAGGATGTGGCCCGGGCTATCCAGAAGTACAAGCCTTCCTTCTTTATCGGGGTTCCGGCCATGTTTGTGCAACTGAACCACTTACCAGATATTCAGCGCTACGATTTCAGCAGCCTGCGAGGGACGTTTGTCGGCGCGGCGCCCTTGACCAGAGCCATCAAGGATGAGTTTGAGAAAAAGACAGGTGGACGGATGATTGAAGGCTATGGCCTCACCGAGGCGGTGACGGCGATCATGGCCAATCCCTACCAGGGGATGCACAAGATCGGTAGCATTGGCCTTCCGTTTCCCGATGTGGATGTTAGAATCCTTAGCCTTGATGACGGCAACGACCTTGCCTCGGGCGAGTTGGGGGAGATTGTTCTCAGAAGTCCCACCGTGATGCTGGGTTATTACAAAAATGCCGAAGAAACCCGAAAGACCATTGTGGATGGCTGGCTCTACACAGGCGATATTGGCTATGTGGACGAGGACGGATACTTTTACATAACCGACCGAAAGAAAGATCTCATCATCGTTGGAGGATTTAATGTCTTTCCCCGGGAAATTGACGAATTAATCTACCAGCACCCAAAGGTTAAGGAAGGCATTACCATTGGCCTCCCAGATCCGCGAAAGGGAGAGCGTATTAAGGTCTATATTGTCCTCAAGGAGGGGGAGAGGGTGACGCCGGAAGAGTTGATCGCCTACTTCAAGGAGCGGCTCACACCGTATAAAGTCCCCTCCGAGGTCGAGTTCCGTGCGGAATTACCCAAAAGCATGATTGGTAAAATCCTGCGGCGGGCACTGCGGGAGGAAGAGAGTTGCAAAGCCAAATAATGGGTTCCATAAAATTTCAAAATTTTTTTAAATCTTGACTCTATAAAGGCGCACACTTTTTTCATACCTACCTACACCAAACCTAAAACAGGAAGCATCTCCAATTCTGTGAAATGTGCAAGAAGATAGGCCGGTCTTCTCCCCATCCCCTTATCTATTCATCATATTCACCACGGAAAAAGAGATGTTTCCCCTAAAACATCTCTTCATTGACCGATTTCCCCCAATTTAGTAGAATCCCAGAAACCCTAAAGGGTTACGAATGGTAACGAATGGCCAGACATAGATGGAGGGAGTTATGCGATACAGATATTTTGGATTATTTTTGTCTTTTCTCTTTTTATTCAACCCTATTGTTTCTGCAGAAGACGGACCTTCCATTGAGATGTTTTCTCCTCAGGGAACGGTGAAGGGGATTCGTCAGGTGAGTGTTCGATTCTCAGAACAGATGGTTCCGTTGGGCGACCCGCGCGGTCTCATCGAACCCTTTGATATTGTTTGTCCTGTAAAGGGAATCAGCCGCTGGGCAGATGGAAAAAATTGGGTCTTCGATTTTGAAAAGGATCTGCCTGCAGGAATTCGCTGCGAATTTCGGCCCAAAACCGGGCTGAAGGCCCTTTCTGGGAAAGAAATCATCGGGCAAAAAATATTTTCCTTCTTAACAGGTGGCCCTTCCATCAAGGCGTCTACCCCCTATGAAGGATCAGAATATCTTGATGAGGAACAGATCTTTATCTTGACCTTGGATGCAGAACCTGATGAGACCTCGGTGATTCAAAACGTTTTTTTCTCCATCGAGGGAATCCAGGACCGGGTAGGAATCCGGATCATTACTGGAAAGGTTAGGGAAGAAATACTGAAGGCCCGGTTTGGATATAGAACACCTCCACCCTTTCCCATGATCTTCATGCAGAGCAAGCAGCGTTTTCCTTCGAATGCCAAAATCAGTCTGATCTGGGGCCAAGGAGTGATGTCCAAGACAGGGGTGGCCACAGACCAAGATCAAATCCTTCGTTTCCAAGTCAGGCGGCCTTTCACTGCAGAGTTCAGCTGCGAAAGAGAACATAAGGGTGCGGGATGTATTCCTATTTTACCGATGAACCTCTACTTCTCTGCCCCTTTCTCTAAGGACCAGGCAAGCAAAATTGTCATGAAAGGGCCTGATGGAAAAACATGGAAACCGGATGTTGGAAAGCAGGATGAGGTGATTAACGTTTCCTTTAAAGGTCCTTTTCCAGAGAATGAGAACTTCACCATAGAGCTTCCACCCAGGCTAAAAGATATGACAGGCAGGCCGCTTGTTAATGCAGAGAAATTTCCGCTTTCTGTTCGAACTGAAAAGTATCCTCCCCTGGCAAAATTTTCTGCAAGATTTGGGATCGTGGAACTAAAGCCGGAACCCGTGCTACCCGTCACGTTGAGGAATCTGGAACCCGAGGTGAAGGCTAAAATGTTGAAGGTTAACGAGGAGGAAGGGATTCTTGGAAGGGTAAAGGGTAAAATCTTGAATGTGCAGCCCGAAAAAGGGGAGAATCTTCAGACCTGGTTGAGGAAGGTGGCTTCTGCTTCACGGAAGCGATCTATTTTTAGTGATGGGAAGGGGGTAAAAGATTTTAGCGTTCCAAAACCATTGGGCGCTCGCGCCTTTGAGGTGATCGGGATCCCATTAAAAAAACCCGGGCTCTACATTGTTGAACTTGAAAGCACGATCCTGGGAAGTTCCCTTCTTGGCTTACCCGAGCCCATGTTTGTGCCAACTGCAGCCCTGGTGACCAATCTCTCTGTCCACTTTAAGTGGGGGAGGGAATCCTCTTTGGTTTGGGTCACGGCCCTTGATTCAGGAGAACCTGTGAAGGGGGCGATGGTGACCATCAAGGACTGTAAGGAGAAGGTTCTGTGGCAAGGGAAAACTGATGCCAATGGCCTTTCACGCATTGGAGGATCGTTACCCTCAGAAGATAAGCTTCCCATTTGTGAGTATAAAGTGGAGGATTATTTTGATTACTCTCAAATGGGAGCCCTCCATTCCCTTGGAGGGGGTCTGTTTATTACAGCTCAGACCTCTGAGGACATGGCGTTTGTTCATTCCAGTTGGGATCAAGGGATTGAACCCTGGAGGTTTAATCTTCCCGAAGAGGTTTACCCAGGTCCTTTTACTGCGCATACGATTTTTGATCGCACCTTGCTCCGAGCCGGTGAAACCGTCCACATGAAACATATCCTACGCCAACCCACCATGAAGGGATTTTCTCTAGTTCCCCAAGCTCAACTGCCTGAATTTGTTTCGATCGAACATTCTGGGAGTGGACAGAAATCACAACTTCCGTTGAAGTGGGATCCCCAGGGGATTGCTGAAACAACCTGGGTCATTCCAAAAGAAGCCAAGCTGGGTCGTTACGAAGTTTATCTTCTGAAACAGGTTGAAGCAGAACAGAAAAAAACAACCCCTCAGAGAGAATTTCGAGAGTGGCCCTCTGGAAAATTTAGGGTTGAGGAATTTCGAGTTCCTCTTTTAAAAGGGGTAATCCAGCCACCGGCTGATCCATTAATTCGTGCTGAAGACGTTCCGCTTCATTTGAGCATCCAGTATCTTGCAGGAGGTGGCGCAGGTTTCCTTCCAGTCAAATTACGAAGTGAAATCAGGCCTAAAACAATTCCTCCCTTTGAAGGATTTGATGACTTCGTATTTAGCAGTGGTCCGGTCAAGGAAGGGCTTGTTCGAAGAGGAGAGCCTCTGGGGGGCGGGGAGTTTGTGGAAGAGATGGAAGAAGGAGATAGAATCCTTGAGAAGAAGGAGATAAAACTTCCAGCCATCGACTTGGTTTTAGACAAGTCCGGATCCACACAGACAACACTCTCAAAATTACCAAAAGTTGAAAGTCCCAAAGAGATATTGACTGAAATGGAATTTCAAGACCCCAGTGGAGAGATCCAAACGGTCTCGACCAGAATTCCTCTGTGGCACTCAAACTATCTCATTGGAATCAAGCCAGATTCCTGGGCCGTCTCTAAGGAAGGTCTCAAATTCCACATTGCAGTAATCGATCTTACCGGCAAGCCTGTTCCAAATGCCTCCGTGAAGGTCGAACTTTTTGAGAGAAAAACCTATACCCATCGAAAACGTCTTGTAGGAGGATTTTATGCCTATGAGCATTCAACGGAAATAAAAAAGGTGGTCATGGTTTGTGAGGGAAAAACCGATCCTAAAGGGCTTCTGATCTGTGAATCTCAGTCACCTGTTTCTGGGAATGTGATTCTTCAAGCTCAGAGTGTTGATGAGAGGGGAAATAGGACGGTGACACACAGGGATGTCTGGGTGGCAGGGAAGGATGAATGGTGGTTTGAGGTCGGAGATCATGACCGGATAGACCTCCTCTCTGAAAAGAAGAAATACGAACCTGGCGAGAAAGCGACGTTTCAGTTACGTATGCCATTTCGGAGCGGAATGGCTCTAATCACTGTAGAAAGGGAAGGGGTGATGGAGGCCTGGATAAAAAAAATCTCAGGGAAGAAACCTATTGTGGAGGTGCCCATCAAAGGATCCTATGCCCCGAATGTCTTTGTCTCTGCCTTGGTCGTGAGAGGCCGTTTGCCCTGGATCAAGCCGACCGCGATGATTGATCTCGGGAAACCTGCTTATAAGCTTGGGATCGGGGAAATTAAGGTTGGATGGAAAGAACATGAACTGAAGGTCAGTATCACTTCAGACCAGAAAGTCTATAAGGTTCGACAGAAGGCAAAGGTGAACATCAAGGTCAAGACCTCGGACGGGAAAGTTCCTCCTGCCGGGAGTGAGATTGCCCTTGCTGTGGTGGATGAGGGTTTGCTTGAACTGATGCCCAACCAAAGCTGGGAGATCCTTTCAGCGATGATGGGAAGAAGAGGTTTTGGGGTTCATACCTCAACGGCCCAGATGCAGGTGATTGGGAAACGCCATTTCGGATTGAAGGCCCTGCCTTCAGGAGGAGGTGGAGGGAAGCAGCCCACCAGGGAGTTATTTGATACGCTCCTCCTCTGGAAACCCCGTCTGCCACTGGATGGCAACGGAGAGGCATCGGTTGAAATTCCCCTGAATGATTCCATCACCCGTTTTCGCATTGTGGCCGTGGCCACCGGAGGATCAAGCCTGTTTGGAACAGGTTCCACCTCCATTCAGTCCACACAGGATTTGATGGTTTTATCCGGACTTCCTCCTCTTGTCAGGGAAGGCGACCGATTCAAAGCTGGGTTCACCCTTCGCAATACGACCAACAGGAATATGGAATTAGAGGTTTCTGCAAAGGTGGAAGGCCTATCAGCCTCTCTTAGCCCTCAGAGTATCTCTTTAACACCAGGGGAGGCAAAAGAGATTGGATGGGATACCCTTGTTCCGCTCAATATTGCCATCCTTCGCTGGGAGGTGGAGGTCAAGGATAAATCCTCAGGGGAAAGAGATCGAATCAGGGTGACACAGAGAGTGGTTCCAACCATCCCAGTGAGGACCTTTCAAGCGACCGTCGAACAGGTAGAAAAAGAATTTAAGACCACTGTGGAGCGACCCCAAAATGCCCTTCCGGGCCGGGGAGGGGTGAGGGTGACTTTGCGTCCAAAGATTGCTGAAGGATTGAATGGCGTCACCGATTATATGAAAGGCTATCCCTATGGATGCATGGAACAAAAGATTTCGGTGGCTGTGGCGCTGCGTGATGAAAATCTTTGGAAGAAATATATGTCTGAACTTTCTTCTCATCTTGACTCCGATGGTTTGGCAAAATATTTTCCGCCCTGCCTCTATGGAAGTCCGACGTTGACCTCTTACATCATGGCGATTGGTCATGAAGCAGGATGGAGTGTTCCTGATGGAATAAGAGAGAAGATAGAAACAGGCCTCCGAAAATTCATCGAAGGGACGATCACTCGGTATTCACCCATCCCAACGGCAGATCTTTCCATTCGAAAATTAGCCGCTGCGGAAGCTTTATCAAGAGGGGGGAAGTTAGAGGCAAAATTATTAAGTTCGATTTCTATTGAGCCCAACCTCTGGCCCACTTCCGCGGTGATCGATTGGTTTAATATTCTTAATCATGTTCAAACCATTCCAAATCGGGAAGAGCGAAAAAGGGAAGCAGAGCAGATCATCCGATCTCGGCTCCATTTTCAAGGGACAATCATGAATTTTTCAACAGAAAGGTCAGATAGTTTATGGTGGCTCATGGTTTCGAATGATGTGAATGCTGTTCGTGTTATCTTATCCTTTCTCCGTTTAGAACATTGGAAAGAGGATATGCCAAGAATGGTTCAGGGGGCGCTGGCCCGACAGAAGAGAGGAAGATGGGACTTAACTCTAGCCAATGCCTGGGGCGTTCTGGCTATGGAAAAATTCTCAAAGGCCTCTGAGAGTGTTCCGGTTTCTGGTTCTACCCATGTTTCCCTGTCCAACGAATCCTTTACGGCGGATTGGAATGGTTCGCCCAAAGGGAAAACCTCTTTATTTCAATGGCCCAATAAAAAAGAGGAACTTACCTTTTTACATCAGGGGACGGGGAAGCCATGGGCCACGATCCAGAGCCTTGCTGCTATTCCTCTGAAAGAACCATTTTCAAGTGGATATCGGATTAAAAAAACGATCATTCCGATTGAGCAGAAACAATCCAGGCAATGGAGTCGCGGGGATATTTTTCGAATCCGTTTGGAAGTGGAAGCCCAGGCTGATCAGACCTGGGTTGTGGTGAGTGACCCGATTCCTTCAGGGTCGACCCTTCTCGGAAAAGGGTTGGCAAGGGATTCACAACTTCTGACCAAAGGGGAAGAGAGAAAAGGCTGGGTCTGGCCAGCCTTTGAAGAGCGCTCTTTTGAGGCATTCCGGGCTTATTATGAGTATGTCCCCAAAGGACAATGGGTGGTTGAGTATACCCTTCGATTGAACCAGAATGGCGTATTTCAACTTCCCGCCACGAGAGTGGAGGCACTCTATTTTCCAGAGATGTTCGGAGAAATTCCAAACCAGACGATTGAGGTCCGTCCATGAAGACACGATTTTTCATCATTCCCATTCTCTCCCTCTTTTTGAATGGGGCAGCCTATGGTCTGCCTACGTATGAAGAGGTGCGGCAGTCCTATGTGAAGTCAGACTCACTTTTATTAGACCGGCACGGGGAGGTTCTTTATGAATTGAGAACGGATAAAGTTCGGAGAAGGCTTGACTGGACTTCGTTGAAGAACATTTCTCCTGCCTTGAGGATGGCCGTGGTCAGAGCAGAGGATAAACGATTCGATGAACATACAGGAGTGGATTATAAATCAGCGGCGGGTGCAGTCCTCGAGGGACTAACTTCAGAAAGCCTCCGTGGGGCAAGCACCATTACCATGCAATTAGCTTCCCTCCTCAATCAAGAACTCCAAGCCAAAAAAGAGAGAAGATCCATATGGCAGAAGGGAAAGCAGGTTCTTAAGGCATGGGAGATTGAAAAGGGTTGGTCAAAGCAAGAAATATTAGAAGCCTACCTCAACCTTGTCACCTTTCGAGGTGAACTTCAGGGGATCGCTGTGGCCTCGAGGGGAATATTCGGTAAGGACCCCCATGGCCTGGATCAATCCGAATCCCTCATCCTGGCCTCTTTAATCCGGGCACCCAATGCCTCACCCTCGGAGTTAATCAAGAGGGTTTCTCATCTTAAAAAAGAGATGGATTGGCAAGTGGGGGAGGAAGAGATTGTTTTAAGAGTGAGGCAATTAGTTTTGGGACCAAACTTGCCCCGTCCACGCATGGATCTTGCCCCCCATCTGGCGAGGCAGTTAATAAAAGGGGCATCTCACGGATCTACGGTTACCTCTACTTTAGACAGCCAAATCCAACGATTTGCTCTGGATCGGTTGGTCCACCACCTTTTTACGCTCAGGATGCAGAATGTGAAGGATGGAGTGGTTCTTATTGTGGAGAATCAAACAGGGAATGTCCTGGCCTATGTGAGTTACAGTGGCGAACCTTTGTCTTCACGGTTTGTCAATGGCGTGCAGGCCAAGAGACAAGCTGGGTCTACCCTGAAACCTTTTCTTTATGGCCTTGCCTTTGATCAACGGATTCTTACCCCGGCCTCTCTCTTGGATGATTCCCCCCTTGATATCGCCGTCATCAGCGGAATCTATCAACCCGAAAATTATGACTCCCGGTTCAAAGGGTTTGTTACTTCAAGAATTGCCTTGGCCTCCTCCCTCAATGTCCCTGCTGTCAAGGCATTATCCCTTGTCGGCATTGACCCTTTCTTAAATAAACTGCGGCAGTTGGGAATGAAGGGGCTCAATGAATCAGGGGATTTCTACGGATTTTCTCTTGCCCTTGGATCTGCTGATATCAGCCTCTGGGAACTTACCAATGCCTATCGAACTCTTGCCAACGAAGGGATATGGAGTGGACTCCGTCTCATCCCTGATGAGCCTACATCGGCTCAAAAAAAACAGATCTTTTCAAAAGAGGCTACTTTCATCATCTCGGATATATTATCTGATAGGGAGGCCCGGAGTCTCACCTTTGGTCTTGAAAATCCGTTGTCCACCCGTTTCTGGACAGCAGTCAAGACCGGTACCAGCAAGGATATGAGGGATAACTGGTGTATCGGATATTCAAGACAGTATACGGTGGGTGTCTGGACAGGAAATTTCACTGGGGAACCCATGTGGAATGTCAGTGGAGTGACCGGGGCGGCTCCCATCTGGATCGAGGTGATGAATTTCCTTCATCGGAATCATCCCAGTATTAAAAGGGAAGTTCCTCCCGGCCTTGTTCGAAGAGAGGTTGAATTTCCCCAAGGGGTTGCACCTCCCCGGGAAGAATGGTTTATCCGTGGAACAGAGCCTCCTTCAAAGGACCAGAAGATAGGTCAATTCAACCCGAGAATCGTCTATCCTCCCTCTGGAACGGTGATTGCACTTGATCCGGATATCCCTCCAGAGCTTCAGAAAATCTTCTTTATTTCTCAAACCAATGAAAATGACTTTCGATGGGTATTAAATGGTTCCCTTATGGAAACAAAAGGGAAGACGATTCCCTGGACTCCCAAAGCGGGAAAATATTCCCTCGCCCTTGCGGAGGGAGAGGAAAAAATTTTAGATTATGTCTATTTTGAAGTGAGAGGTCCAGAGGTAGATTCAGATTGATTACCAGAAGATGAAAAAGGAGCTTTTACCCATTGATTAATCTTTACATTGCGAGGCATGGAGAGACGACCTGGAATGTGGAAGGAAGGATACAGGGCCGGAGTGACCCCGGGCTCAGCCCAAAAGGTCACCAGCAGAGGCTTGCCCTTCTTGAGCAACTTAAGAACCGGTCCCTCTCGGCGATCTATACCAGTAGCCTCCAGAGATCGTTTCTCACGGCCCAACCCGTTGCCCATCACTTTGGACTACCCATTCGGAAGGAGTCTGAACTTGATGAAATCGCCTTCGGGATTTTGGAAGGAAGAAATCTCTACCAATTTGATGAGGTGACCAGGAGCGAATGGGAAAGGTTTAAGGACGATCGTTTCAACTACCGTATTCCAGGGGCAGAAAATTATACGGATGTCGCAAACCGGATTAAGCCATTTATAGAAAAAACCCTTAGCGATCATGAAGGTGAGGAGGTTCTAATCGTCGGCCATCGGGTGGTCAATCGATTGCTGATCGGGATGCTTCTGGATCTTCCTCCGGACACTGTTTTAAAGATCGAACAAACCCATGATTGTCTTTATCAGATTCAGAGAGGCCATGAAACAAAGGTTTTTCACTACCTCAACGGAAAAGTCAACGAAGGGATTCTGCTCGTTGGCGAGGAAGTGGTTTTATAAATAATGATGGAAACCCAAAAGGCTGATTGGAAAATCCGCTGTGTAATCTACGACTGCGATGGGGTTCTCTTTGATTCCCTTGAGGCCAATACAAAATTGTATAACGACCTCTGTGCGATGGTGGGAAGGGGGCCCTTGCGAGAGGAAGAACTGAGGTATGTTCATACCCATACCGTTTTTGAAGCCCTTCACTTTATTTTTGGGGAGAGCGACGGTTTGGAAAAAAAGGCATTGGAGATTTTAAAAGAAAAGAAGGTCGATTTAAAAAATTATGTTGAGTACTTGAAGATGGAGCCACATCTGGTTGAGGCGTTAGAGAAGCTAAAGGGAAGGGGATTGCTTCGAGCCATTAATACGAACCGGACAACATCCATGAAATATATTATGGAACGATTCAACCTCTGGCCTCATTTCGAGATGGTGGTGACGGCTCTTGATGTGAAAAACCCCAAACCTCATCCCGAATCCCTTGAGAAGATCATCGAAACATTTAAATTGAAGAAAGAGGAGGCTATTTTTGTGGGGGATTCTGATGTAGACCAGCAAACCGCGTGGTCATCAGGGGTCAGATTTATCGCTTATAAAAATAAAGATATTCCAAACAACGCCTACATTGAAGATCACCTTGACGTGATCAAACTTCTTCAGTAAAACGTAAATGATCCCAGCCGGAGGGCCTCACGGAACGCTTTTCGCCGTTAGGAAGAACTAGAGTCAACTCGCGAGCAGACCCTGTGATCCTGCCTACTTCTGTCAGCGGGACAGGGCAGCAAGGGGCAATGACAGTCCGCAGGAGGGCAACCTTCTGTGGTGGACAGGTGATCACCAGTTCATAATCATCACTCTCCCCAAGAAAGAAGTTAAAAGGATCTCGGTTCAATATGAGGGCTGCATCTCGGAGCCCGTCACTGATGGGGAGTTTCTCTTTGAATAATTCGGCTCCAACCCTGCTTGCCTCGCAGATGTGGTCCAGGTCCCCGAGGAACCCGTCACTGATGTCGATCATAGCTGTAGCACAACCAGTTTGGCCGATTGTCCGTCCCACCAGGGCCCTGTGGGAGGGGGTGCGGTAGACCTTAACCAATGGATGGCTTAATAATTTAGAGTCATGTGGCGCATGAAGTATGAGTTGCAACCCAGCAGCCGCCTGACCCGGATATCCCGTAACCAGGATGGCATCTTCTGGCCTTGCCCCGGATCTGCTCACTGCCCTTCCTTGCTCTACCTCCCCGATTAGGGTGATGTCAATAAACATACCATTTCCTGATTTGCTGAGATTACCACCGATAATTGAGGCACCCAGAGGGTTCAATTCCATCAGAAACCCTCTGTAAATCTCCTCAATATATTGAACAGGCACCTCAGGCTTCAATCCAAGCGAGATGAGAGCATAAAGAGGTCTTCCTCCCATAGCACCGATGTCACTGATGTTGAGTGCCATAGCGCGACGTCCTATTTCAAACGGATGAATATGTTCAGGAAGATAGTGGTGTCCTTCCACCATGATATCACACGTAACTAAGAGTTCAAATCCAGGGCGAGGGAGGAAGGAAGCGGTGTCATCGCCAACTCCAAGGGTGACCCGTTCAGACTGCAACCCTTCTTTTTTCAGGAGGTCACTGATTCTCTGAATGAGTCCAAACTCTCCAATCTCTCCAACCTTTTCAGGCATATTGGTTAGACTCCAATAAGTATTTAATCAATTTGGCTGCTTCGGGAGGATCTTTTCGCAAGCACCTTTCCATCCTTATGATTTGTTTCTATTTTAACCTATTATTTGGATTGAACCAAGATATCTTAGGGTAACGGCAGGGCAGGTAGGGTTGCCCCCTGACTGTACAACGAATGACTTATTATCTGCGGCAATCATTTGACAAATAACCAATGTTCTATGAGAATTATAGTATATTTGATGAGGGCCATAAAGAAATGGGGAATGAAGACCTTTCGAAACTGAAGATTGATAAATCGGTCAGGACCTTTCGACCGGCCAAGCGCAGAAAACTTATCTATTGGGGAGTGTTCCTCCTGCTCATCATCATTGCGGGTTTCCTCTACTTCAACGGATTTATTTCACCTTCTGTTCCTGTGGAGATAGCCACTCTCTCCCAGGTCTATCCCTCCCAAACCCTTTCTCAATTAAATGCGAGTGGTTATGTTGTGGCCCAGCGAAAAGCGGCTGTGGCATCAAAGTTGACAGGCAGGCTCGTTTCCCTGATGGTAGAAGAGGGAAGTCGGGTCAAGGAAGGGCAGGTGATTGCCCGCCTGGAAAATGAAGATGCGGTTGCAGCCCGTGATCAGGCAGAGGCAAACCTGAGAGTGGCAAAGGCCAATCTGGAAGGGGCTAAAGCGGAATTCGAGGAGGCCTCCCTTACGTTCAATCGGGACAAACAGCTCATCGCAAAGGGTGTGATATCAAAATCCCAATATGATACTTCTGAGGCTCGTTTTTTAAGGGCACAGGCTTCTGTGGCTGCAGCAGAGGCGGGCATCAAGGCCAGTTCTGCGAGCCTTCAGGGGACGAATGTCGCCTTGGAATATACCTTGATTAGGGCCCCTTTTGATGCCGTGGTCTTAACGAAGAATGCCGATATTGGTGATATTGTGACGCCTCTGGGGGCGGCAGCCAATGCCAAGGCAGCTGTCGTCACGATCGCTGACTTAAGCTCCCTTCAGGTGGAGGTGGATGTCTCAGAAACCAATTTAGGGATCGTGAAGATAAAACAACCTTGCGAAATCCAACTCGATGCCATTCCGGATCTACGTTTCCGAGGAGAAGTCCATGCAATTGTTCCAACGGCGGACCGAGCCAAGGCCACTGTCATGGTGAAGGTTCGCTTTCTCGATAAGGATCCCCGTATCTTCCCTGAAATGAGGGCAAAGGTTATTTTCCTTTCGCGGCCATTGAAGCAAGAGGAAGGAAAGCCGAGGACAGCGGTCATTCGGTCTGCCATCGTTCACCAGGGAGGTAAAAAAATTATTTATCTTGTCCAAGGGGATCGGGTCGTCGAGACGCCCATCGTCACGGGAGAGCCATTAGGTGAGATGATCGAAGTTTTAGAAGGAGCTAAGGCAGGAGACCGGGTGGTAGCGAAGCCTCCAAGGAGATTAAAAGACGGGTCCAGGGTCAAGATGGCCGAAAAATGATACAGGAGAATACACCCATTGTCGAAATCAGGAATGTAAACAAATCTTACCGCAGGGGAACACAGATTGTCCCCGTGTTGCACGATATTCATTTTGATATCAACGAAGTCGAATTTTTGGTACTCATGGGTCCATCCGGTTCCGGGAAGAGCACCCTTCTCAACCTCATCGCTGGCATTGACAGGGTAGACAGCGGTACGATCAAGGTTGGGGGTATTGATATTACCTCGCTCTCTGAAACAGAACTTGCTCAGTGGCGAGCTACCCATGTCGGTTTCATCTTTCAATTTTATAATCTCATCCCCGTTCTCACCGCCTTCGAGAATGTAGAACTTCCTTTGAATCTGACAGGACTTTCCAAAAAAGAGCGCAGGGAGCATGTCGAAATGGCCCTCAGGCTGGTCAACCTTACGCATCGAATGGTTCATTACCCCAAGGAGCTCTCAGGGGGGGAACAGCAGCGGGTGGCCATTGCTCGCGCCATTGTCACGGACCCGACCCTTCTGGTTGCGGATGAACCCACAGGGGACTTGGATCGAGTTTCAGCAGAGGAAGTTCTTGACCTGATGGAACGCCTCAACACGGAACTGAAAAAAACCATTATCATGGTGACCCATGATCCACGGGCAGCCAATAGGGCTCAGGTGCTTAGACATCTGGAAAAAGGTTTTTTAAACAATGCTCATTCTCAAAGTTCTCTTTAGAAATGCCTTTCGAAATAAACTCCGTACCGGGCTTACCCTTCTCGGAATTACTATAGCCATCCTCGCATTTGGTCTTCTTCGCACCCTGATCAGCGCTTGGTATGCGGGGGTGGAGGCCTCTTCTGCCACACGCCTTGTCACCAGGAATTCGGTATCCATCATTTTTCCGCTTCCCCATTTTTATAAAGATAAAATCCAGCAGATTAACGGCGTCAAAACCGTTTCCTATGGAACCTGGTTTGGGGGTGTTTACGGTGAAGAGAAAAACTTCTTTGCTAACTTTGCCGTGGAAGGCAAGAGCTTTCTTGAGCTCTATCCTGAATTCATCATCCCCCTTCAGGAGAGGGAAGACTTTTTAAAAGACCAGAAGGGTTGTGTCATCGGAAAAAAGCTTGCGGCCAAGTTCGGATGGAAGATTGGCGATATCATCACCCTTAAAGGGACCATCTTTCTGGGAAACTGGGATTTTGTGGTTCGAGGAACCTATCAGGGAAGAGACAAGGATACGGATGAAAGCCAGTTTTTCTTTCACTGGGGTTACCTCAATGAAATCTCGAAAAGGGCTCTGACCACCTGGACGGATCAGGTGGGTTACTATATCATCGGGGTGGCCCGTCCAGAACTGGCAGGCGATGTGGCCGTCGCCATCGATCAACTTTTTAAAAATTCTCTGGCAGAAACCCTGACTGAAACGGAAAAGGCCTTCCAGCAAGGGTTTGTTGCCATGAGCGGAGCCATTGTGATGGCCATCCAGATCGTCTCTTTTGTGGTTATTTTCATTATCATGGCCGTGGTCGCCAACACCATGGCGATGACCACTCGGGAAAGAATTGGAGAGTATGCCATCCTTAAAACCCTTGGATTCGGAGGGAGACATATTACTGCCCTGATTTTCGGAGAGTCTCTGGTGATTACGATCCTGGGCGGCCTATTGGGAGCGGCCCTCACGTTTCCTGCAACCCAGGTGATCAGTCGTGAGTTGGGGACCTACTTCCCTGTATTTAACGTGGAGAGGGAAACGCTCTATTTGAACTTGGTGGCTGCATTAGGCATTGCCTTTGTCTCAGCAGTCATTCCGTCCTGGAGGGCGATCCACATTCGCATTGCAGACGGTCTCAGGAGGATAGGCTGATGGCGATTCCGATTTCCTACAATTTTCGGAATCTCTGGACACGAAGGCTGACCACGATCCTGACCGTCTCGGGGATGGCCCTCGTGGTTTTTGTCTTTGCCTCCATCCTGATGCTTGCTGAAGGACTTCAGAAGACCCTGGTTGAGACAGGGTCTTACGACAATGTTGTCTTTCTTCGAAAAGGTTCGAGTTCTGAAGTGGTAAGCGGTGTGACCAGACAGCAGGCTTCGATTCTGGAAACCTTCCCTGAGATCGCTATGGGCCCAAAGGGCGAGAAACTTCTATCCAAGGAAGTGGTGGTCCTGATTGCCCTACCCAAGAAGGGGAGCGATAAAGCCTCCAACGTGGTTCTCCGTGGCATTGATGAAAACTCTCTTCTCTTGAGGTCTCAAGTCAGATTGCTGGAAGGGCGCCTTCCCAAAATGGGTTCCACTGAGGTCATCGCTGGAACAAAAATTGCCCGAAGTTTTAGGGGTATTGGAATGGATGGGACGCTCTGCTGCGGAATGCGTGACTGGAGGATTGTGGGTATTTTTGATGCGGGGAGCACGGGGTTCAGTTCTGAAATTTGGGGAGATGCAGACCAGCTCATGCAGGCCTTTCGAAGAAATGGATATTCTTCAGTCATTTTTAAGTTAAGAGATTCCTCAGAATTGCCGAGTGTCGAAACACGCCTGGAGAATGACCCTCGTCTCACGTTAGAAGTAAAGCGGGAGACGAGATATTATTCTGACCAATCTGAGATCATGGCTAAGTTTCTCAGAATCCTGGGGATCTCCCTCACCATCATTTTTTCTATCGGAGCGGTTATCGGTGCAATGATTACCATGTATTCGGCGGTGGCTAACCGAACAGCTGAAATCGGAACGCTTCGGGCCCTCGGATTTAAAAGGAGAGATATCCTGATTGCCTTTCTCGTGGAGTCGTTGCTTCTCGGATTTCTTGGAGGCATCGTGGGACTTTTCTTTGCCTCCTTCATGCAGCTCATTACCCTCTCCACCATGAATTTTCAGACTTTTTCAGAGCTTGCCTTTAGCTTTTCTCTCAACATCGATATCATTTATTTAGGCATGGCCTTCGCACTGATCATGGGTTTTGTGGGGGGGGTGCTTCCGGCCATCCGTGCCTCGAGGATGATTATTGTGGATGCGCTCCGGGCCGTTTAACTGTGGAATCAAATTTTCGAAAGGAGAGATTTCCATGTCAGAGTTTCGATTAAATCCGAAATACATCGAGGCGATCTCTCATGCTGTAAACAAGAGTCCATATTTTTCACTTCTCTCGATGAAGATCAAGGACCTTGAATGGGGATCCTCTGTGTTGGAAGTTGAACTTGCCGAGAAACACCTTCAGCCCTTTGGATATGTTCACGGAGGGGCCATCGCTTCGGTCATGGATGCAGCCACCTTCTGGGCTGTTTTCCCTCAAGTGAAGGATGAAATGGGGCTAACGACCGTTGAGATCAAAGTAAATTTTCTTGCTCCGATTCAAAAAGGTAAACTGGTCGCTCGAGGCCGGTGCATCAAGATAGGGAAAACTTTAGCTTTAGGGGATGCTACGATTTATGATATGGAGGGGGGTCTTTTAGCTCATGGAACAGCGACGATGATGATTGTCCCTGACCTGAAAGTCGAGGGCCAAGAGCAACTACCCCCCAAGAAGATTTGACAGGCCGCAAAAAAACCGCTATTTGTCATCCTGAACTTGTTTCAGGATCTCTAATATGTTCGTTATTGAAGATTTCTGTTAGCCATCCTATCCGTCAGATATATATGAAAATCAAATCCAAACCTTGAGGGATGGCTGCCTTTACCATACCCATTAAGTCAAACAACCTGCATGCTGGAAAAAAAACGATACGGGGAGGTGATACCTCAGTTGTGATAATGGAGTTTTCACTGGTCCAACAGGGATACCTTTGATCGGACCAGATAGAAATTCGGCAGTCTTAGCCCCAACAATGAAGGGATTCATGAAGAACACTTTTTCTCTTGACAGGTGTATTAAAGAATAGTTATATATAAAACAAAGGCATGTGAAAATATGAACAACCTGCGCATTGGAAGGTCATGGCTGCGGGGAGGGGTTAAAAAATGAGGTACGCAGAGACAGGGTATAATTTAGAAATTGATCTATCCCGGGGAAACATTGAAAGGGTGCAGACTGACCCAAGATTAACCGAACTTCATCTTGGGGGCCTGGGGACTAACGCCAAGTTATTATGGGATAGGGTTCCTGCTGACGTTGAACCCTTTTCTCCTGATAATCTTCTCATATTCAGCACCGGTCTTTTAGTTGGCACACCGGCTCCCGGTGCGAACCGGACCATCATTTCTACCTATTCTCCTCAGACGTTGCTCATGGGTTATTCCATGATGGGAGGTTTTTTGGCACCGGAACTGAAGTATGCTGGTTATGACAAGCTGATCCTTCGCGGCAAGTCCCCCAATATGGTTTATCTGTGGATAAACAATGACAAAGTGGAAATACGGGATGCCTCTCATCTCCGGGGTAAAGGCGCTGTCGAAACAGCAGAACTCATTCGACAGGAGTTGAAGGAGCCAAAAGCCCAGGTAGCGGCTATCGGCCTGGCCGGTGAAAACAGGGTCTACATGGCTTCCATCGAGCAGGGAAGGTCCAGTGCCAGCCGGCTCGGACTGGGCGCCGTCATGGGAGACAAAGGTGTAAAGGCCATCGCCGTTCGCGGAACCAAGGATATCCACATTGCCCGGCCTGCCGAATATATGCAACTCTGCAACGACGTGTTGCAGTATATAAAAGTCCGGGCCCCCAACCTTATTCCTGAGGTCATGCCCATTTTAGCAGGGCTTGGGTCGCCACAAGAGATGTTACACACTGATGAGAAGTGGCACACCGAGAATTTCATGTGGGGAAATGCCCGTGTCCGCAGAAAAGATTTCTGGAACAAAGAAATCGAAGAGAAGTGGAAGAATGCTCTTGAAACAGTGCGGACGCGGCTCATCAGCTGCTACAACTGTCCGATGAAATGCGGAGCCATTATTTCGGCCCCGGGAGTTTCAACCTACATGATGAAATGCTTCTCAAAACTGACATACACCATGGCGGCCTTTGTAGACGACCTGGATTTTGGTTTCAGAATCGCTCAGCGGGCTACGGAGTATGGCGTGGACGGATTTTCAACCCCGCAAGCGATGGCTTTCGGCTTTGAGCTTAAAGAAGCAGGGATTTTGACGGATGCGGACTTTGCAGGGTGCCCGTCCGACAATGAGGGGAAATTTTACTGGTTGCTGGACCGCATTGTCCGTCGAGAAGGGATAGGAGATGTTTTAGCCAACGGCACCTATTGGGCGGCCAAGCAGATCGGCAAGGGCGCAGAAGACTATGCTCACAACAACATTAAGAAACATGAGCAGCTTCCTCTCAAGCTGGGGATGCTGAATCCCATTTATTTTCTGATGTATTCCACCGGGGAAAAGTTGAACATTACTCAAATTGAAGGGAATTTCCCCCAGGCGCCGTTTTCCACGATGGAGGTGAGAGAAGCATTTGTGGAGGATTGGATCCAGGCCCCTGATGAGAAGTTTAAGAAATACGTTCTGGACTGGGAACTGCGCGGAGAACGCTCCATGCCGTTTTACCCACCCGTTGACGCATGTTGTGAAATTGTCGACTGGCAAGAGAAGATGCACCACATTGATGATGCCCTCGGCATCTGCGCCGGGTTGTCATCCTTTCCTCTGAAGCCTCCCTACCACATACACAATTTGCCGGCCTTCATCTCCGCGGCGACCGGAATGGATATGGATGAAGCTGGGCTGACGCATATATTCAACAGAAACCGAAATCTGGTTAGAGCCATTAATGTCAGAAGAGGTTTGAGAAGAGCCGATGAGAAGCCGCCTGAGGACCATTGGAAGAAGCGATTCCCCGAGCTTGAAGAAAAACTCTTAGATGCGTATTACAAATTCAAGGGGTGGAATCATGAGGGCATTCCCACAAAGGAGTATTTGCATGAGTTAGGGTTGGATTACGTCGCTGAGGACTTCCTTCGGAGGGGCATCCTGACAGACAACGAAGGCACTCCCTCCACTTCTGCGAAAACAGAAAAGAAATAAAGCGAAGAGGTGGTCACCGTCATGGACGAGAAAAAAAAGAAAATCGTCAAAACGATAAAAATTGATGTTGATAAATGCAACGGTTGCCGGGCATGTGAGGTCGTCTGCTCCGCGTTTCACGCTACACCAAAATACAGCAGCAATAATCCGGCAAGATCTCGTATTCGCGTGATTCGTGAACCACTGAGGGACGTCTATCTTCCTGTATACGCGGGTGAACATGCGAAAGCCGAATGTATGGGCAGAGACAAATATGTGATCGACGGAAAGGAATACGACGAGTGTGACTTCTGCAGGGCTTCCTGCCCATCCAGGGATATTTTCAAAGAACCCGATTCCGGTCTTCCTCTAAAATGCGATATGTGCGAAGACGATCCGCCACAAGAGAAGCCCTTGTGTGTTCAGTGGTGCGTTAACGATGCCCTGACTTACGAAGAAAGGGAAGAAGAAGTCGAAGAAGAAGTGAAGCTGGAAGACGTGGAGATAGGATTGGAATCAATGGTAGACAAATATGGATTGCAGAGGGTCATGGATACTGTTGCCCGAATGGCAAAGAAGGACTAAGGGAGCTCTGAAAAACTTATTTTAGCTCTCTGATTACAGCGATTAGAAGGCTGTTGGGAGCAAAGAAAAATCGATGTAATCATTTTTTAGAATCTCTGTAATCACGAGACAAGAGGATTAAAAAAAAGTATGGAGATATTACCCCTATCCCCCTTCAAGGTGGTCATCGATGGCATCAAAGAAGCAGGTGGAGAAGCCGATAAATTTTGCTATCAATGCGGAAAATGTGATACGGTGTGTCCGTGGAATCGTGTCAGAAAATTTTTTATTCGCAGAATGATCAATCAGGCAAAATTTGGCGTGGTCCCTTTCGAATCCGAAGATCTATGGCTATGTGCTACCTGCGGTAATTGTGTTCAGCGGTGCCCCAGAGGCGTAGAAATTATCGACGTGATGAGGGCGATGCGCAGGATCATGGTGCCAGACGGTGTCGTTCCTGCGAGCATCCCCAATCTTCGAACTATCATGACAAGCCTTGCAAGTGTAGGTAATCCCTGGGGACAAGAACCGAATGACCGGGCAAATTGGGCGAAAGACTTAGAGGTAAAGGAGTTCGGCGAGGGCACTGAGCTACTCTATTTCCCCTGCTGTTATCCCAGCTATGAACCAAGATTAAAGAAGGTATCTCAGGCCACGGCCAATATCCTCAATAAGGCAGGGGTAGATTTTGGGATACTCGGTTCCAAGGAGAATTGCTGTGGTGAAAGTGTACGGAAAGCGGGCAATGAGGTATTATTCAAACGCCTTGCCAGGGAAAACATCAAAACTTTTATCGAAAACGGCGTAAAGAAAATCCTTCTTTCTTCACCTCATTGCTATCACACCTTCAAGAACGAGTATCCCGAATTTAAGGTCAACTTCGAGGTGGTCCATATCTCCCAATATTTATTTGAGCTTATTAAGAAAGGAAAACTTAAATTCACTAAGGAATATGGGAAGAAAGTCACTTATCATGACCCATGTTACCTGGGTCGGCATAATGGTATCTATGATGAACCCCGAGAGGTCTTGAAGAGGATACCTGGCTTAGAACTGATTGAGATGGCTGAGTCACGGGAAGAAAGTCTCTGTTGCGGAATGGGGGGAGGGAGGATTTGGATGGAGACTGCAAAGGGTGAAAGATTCTCCGACCTCAGACTGGAACAAGCGATCGGGGTTGGGGCTGAGGTGCTGGTTACGGCCTGCCCGTATTGCATCACCCAATTCGAGGATAGCAGGTTAACTCTGAAGGATAGTGAGGTCCTCCAGATTATGGACATCACGGAGATTCTCCAGGAAGTGATTTAGGAGATTACAGAGATTTCAAGAGAGGATTACACAGATTTTAGTTGTTTTCAAAAGATTTCTAATCGGCGTAATCGTTCTATAATCTGTGTAATCTTCTTTAAGGATGAGGTGATAGAAGGTGGAAAAAGAACTCGAAAAAATTGAAGACCAGATTGGTAAGAGTCTTGCGGACAGTATTGCCAAAAGCTTTGCAGACAATCATTTTGGAGACGTCATGGTTGTGGGTGGAGGGATCAGCGGTGTTCAAGCTTCTCTTGATCTTGCCTCTGCGGGTTTTAAGGTTTACCTGGTTGACAAGGCACCTGCCATTGGCGGCCATATGGCCCAGCTTGACAAAACCTTTCCAACCAATGAGTGCTCCATTTGAATCCTCGCGCCCAAACTGGTCGAGGTCGGCCGGCATCCCAATATCGAGGTTCTGACGTATACTGAAGTTGACAGCGTAGAAGGAGAAACAGGAGACTTCAAGGTCACGCTGATCAAAAAGCCCAGATACATTATCGAGAGCAAATGCACGGGTTGTACAACCTGCGTCGAATACTGCCCGGTCAAGTACCCGGATCCATTTAATCAGGAAATATCTAAGAATAAAGCCGTCCATATATACTTCGCTCAAGCCATTCCCCTTGTTACTTATATTGATGAAAGCTGTCTTTACCTTAAAGAAAAGAAATGTACTATTTGCACAGCAGTCTGTAAAAATGACGCCATCGATTTTAATCAGACGGCAGAGAAGGTAGAGGTAAAAGTAGGAGCAATCGTTCTGGCTCCCGGCTTTGAGCCATTTGATCCTAAGGTGAGGGACGAATATCGCTACGGGAAGTTTCAGAATGTGGTCACCAGTATGGACTATGAACGGCTTTTATGCGCCACCGGGCCATATGAAGGCGAGATACTGCGTGCTTCCGACAAGAAGCATCCCCATAAAATAGCCTGGATTCAATGTGTCGGTTCCAGACAGGTTATTCCCGGCGGTAACAGTTATTGTTCAACAGTATGCTGCACGTATACCCAGAAACAGGTCATTTTGACAAAAGATCATGACGCAGAAGCAGAGTGTACAATATTCCATAACGATATTCGTTCCTATGGGAAGGATTTTGAGCCATTCTACCAAAGGACAGAGAAACTTCCCGGGATTCGATTTATAAGAAGCTATGCGTCAATAGTCAAAGAGGACCCGGAAACCAAGAATGTAACCATACGGTATTCTACACCCGACGATGGAGTAAAAGAGGAAGAATTCGATATGGTGGTATTATCCGTTGGATTGAATCCTCCTGCTGATTATGAGGATCTGGCAGATAAGTTCGGGATCGAACTCAATGCTCACGAATTCTGTAAAACCAATCCTTTTATTCCTACAAAGACTTCTCGCCCGGGAATTTTTGTAAGTGGAGCCTTCCAAGGTCCTATAGATATTCCCGAGTCGGTTTTTACCGCCAGTGGGGCTGGTTCGCAATGTGGTGAACTCCTTGACTACCGAAGAGGGAAGCTGACCATAGAAAGGGTATATCCGCCAGAAAAGGATGTCTCCAAGGAGGAGCCAAGGGTAGGAGTTTTTGTGTGTCATTGTGGGGCGAATATCGGAAGGGTGGTAGGCGTTCCCTCCGCAGTTGAATACGCTTTAACCTTACCCAATGTTGTCTACGCTCAGGAACAGCTATTTTCATGTGCTGCGAATTGTGCCAAAGAAATAACAGACATGACAAAGGAAAAAGGGCTCAATCGAGTGGTTGTTGCCGCCTGTACCCCCAAGACCCATGAACCCACATTCCGGGACACCCTTCGGGAGGCGGGAATTAATCAATATTACTTCGACATGGCCAATATTAGAGAACATTGCTCCTGGGTCCATTCTAAAGAAAAGGAAGAGGCTACCGAAAAGGCAAAGGATATCATCCGGATGTCGGTAGCAAGAGCTTGCCATTTGGAGCCATTACAGGAATTTGATCTGCCCGTCAACAAGACGGCACTCGTGGTGGGTGGAGGTCTGGCTGGCATGACTTGTGCTCTCTCTATAGCTAACCAGGGACATGAGGTTCACCTGGTGGAAAAGGATACAGACCTTGGGGGAATAGCACGAAAAATACATTATACTCTGGAAGGAATGGATGTTCAGGCGTATTTGCATGATCTTATCAAAAAGGTATATCAACACCCTTTCCTCCATGTCTATACGGATGCGGCCATCACGGAGGCTACCGGTTATGTTGGGAATTTCGTCACCAAGGTGAAGTCCGAAAGAGGGATGACAGAGATAAAACATGGCATCACCGTCATTGCTGTAGGTGCTGAGGTATATAACCCTACGGAATACCTTTATGGAGAAGATGACAGGGTGATGACCCATCTTGAGTTGGAGGAGCAGATCAACCAAGGAGACGAAAAGGTCATTCATGCAGAAAGTCTCGTGATGATCCAATGCGTAGGCTGCAGAAATGAAGACAGAAATTACTGCAGCCGGATATGTTGTAGCGAGTCCATCAAGAACGCATTGAAACTAAAAGAGATAAACCCCAAGATGGATATCTATATTCTTTTTCGGGATATGAGAACCTATGGGTTTAGTGAGGATTATTACAGAGAAGCGGCAGATAAAGAGGTAAAGTTTATCCGCTATGAACCGCAAGATAAACCTCAGGTGGAAGCGGGTGAGTCGGAGGAGGGTCGGCCCGTTCTAAAGGTTACCGTGACGGATTATATTTTAGGGAACAGGCTTGAAATAGATGCCGATATCATTGCCTTGGCTGCTGCCATTATTCCCTCCGCAGGAAGCAAGGAAATATCCCAATTATTCAAGGTACCTTTGGGACCGGATGGTTTTTTCAAAGAGGCCCATGTCAAATTAAGACCCGTTGAGTTTGGTGCAGACGGTGTTTATCTTTGTGGCATGGCTCACTATCCTAAGCATATGACGGAAGCGATCAACCAGGCTCATGGAGCTGCAGGCCGTGTCTTAACGCTTCTCTCACATGATACAGTGGTTGCCTCCGGCTCTGTTTGCGAGGTGAATGAGAAGAAGTGTATGGGGTGCGGGGCATGTATCTCAGCCTGTTCGTATGGGGCCATAGAGTTTCGTGAGACCCGACAGGGTAAAAAGGCCGTCATGAATCCTGTTCTCTGTAAAGGAGATGGTCTCTGTAACGCAAAGTGCCCCACTGGGGCTATTCAACTAAAGCACTACACCGATGAAGAGCTGTTCGCCCAAATTGATGCAGCGGCGATAGATGTGCAGGAGTAGGGAACGCATATATGCGTTCCCTACTAATGAACAATGCCGGGAATGCTAACAAAGGAAGCGAGATAAGCATGGGTACAGGGCTTAAATTTAAACCAGGAATATTAGGTTTTGTNNCTGACCTGGCTGGAGTTTCCAGACTACAATATTCCACTGAAATTAAGCTGATACGCACCATGTGCTCCGGCAGAGTTGACCTGGAATTTGTACTCCGGGCTTTCTCAAATGGAATGGATGGGGTGTTTATTGCTGGGTGCCGTTTAAATGAATGTAAATATATTACTCAGGGAAATTACCATGCACTCAACATGGTGCTTCTGTGTAGAAAAATAATGGAACACATAGGACTGAACCCAGATAGGTTAAGAATCGAATTTATGTCTTCCGCCGAAGGAAGCCGTTTCGCAGAAACAGTAAACGACTTTATTAGAAAGGTCAGGACGATAGGACCATTTGGAAAAAGCGAAGGATTAAACGAAAATGAATTAAAGTCCAAACTTGCAGAAATTAGAAAGTTAGTCCCATACATTAAGGTAGTGAAAAATGAGAAGCTATCATCACGTCTTAAAGATCCAGAAGAGTGGAATAAGCTTTTCACCAGAGACGAGATAGAAACATTATTCCGTGAATTACCGTCATATTATATCGATCCGGAAAAGTGTCAGGCCTGTATGACTTGCGCTAAGAGATGCCCTGTAGAGGCGATTATCAGTGCCAAGAACCAGGTCCACGTGGTTAACCAAGAGAAATGTATAAAATGCGGTACTTGCCTTGAAGTTTGTCCCCCTAAATTTAGCGCGGTGACGAAGATTTCTGGCGGGCCTGTTCCGCCTCCCCTTCCTGAAGAAAAAAGAACGATCGTCAGAAAGAGTAAAGAAAAGAATAAAGAAAAATAAAGGAGGTAATCGTGTCGCCGGTTAGTGCAACTTATTGGGGCATACCGGGCTATGTCATTTTCTGGGTCTTGTTCGCTATCGCCTTTGGCTTATTTGCCCAGAGGTTTTATTTCCTCTTTCGCCTCATGCGGCTGGGGAAGCAGGAGAACCGCTTCGACAGAATAGGGGAGAGAATCAAGACGATGCTGGTCGAGGTTGTCCCTCAGTGGTGCACCCTGAAAACTGTGACTAAAAAAGACCTGGCTGGAATCGGACATGCTCTGTTATTCTGGTGCTTCAGCCTGTTCTTCATTAGCTACATCATCTTTATCGGTCTGGCCGGAGGCTTTGGACTTTCCCCGTTGATTGAGCGTACCCCTTTTGAGACCATCTATTTTTCCATCCTGGATATTGCCGCGGTGCTGGTAACCCTAACGTTAATCGTTGCAGCTTTCAGGCGTTATATCATAAGAGTGCAGAGACTGGAGCCTTCTGCTGAAGCCGGCATCATTTTGATGATGGTTTTTTCCCTTATGGTGCTCCATGTTTTCGGAGTAGGCTTTGACCATGCTAGCCGTGGGGTTCACACCTCCTGGCCCCCCCTGGGGGCAACTCTGGCAGGTTTCCTTACCGGAACCGGCCTTTCACAAGGCACACTGGAGACAGCATCCCGGGGCGTGTGGTGGCTGCATTACCTGGTGATCCTCAGCTTCATGGTCTATATTCCCCGCTCCAAGCACCTACACATTCTTGCTTCCCTGGTCAATGCTTTCTTCAAACAACTGGGACCTAAAGTAGTGCTTGAACCCATTCCTCTTGAAGCTCTTGAAGCTCCTGAAGGGTCGGCGACCTTTGGGGTATCGAAGATTCAGGACTTTACCTGGAAGGACTTGCTTGACCTTTATGCCTGTGCCGTGTGCGGCCGGTGCCATGTTAATTGTCCTGCCCAGCTTACTGGCAAGTCCCTCTCGCCCAGAGAGATCATTCATAACTTGAAAGAGCATCTGCTGGAGGCGGGCCCTGAATTGCTTGCCAATAAAGCGGAGGCATCTCCGGAAAGTCAGGTCGAGACCCCAAGCAAGACAATGATCGGTGATGTGGTCACTGAGGAAGAGATCTGGGCCTGCACCACCTGCGGTGCCTGTCAAGAGGTATGCCCGGTCAATATCGAACACATACGCAAGATCATCGACCTCAGGCGAAACCTGGTGATGACGCAAAGTAAGATGCCGGAAAGCGCCCAGTTGATGCTCAGAAATATGCAGCAGAGAGGACACCCATGGGCTGGAGTCCAGTCGATGAGGTTGAGGGGTGACTGGACAAGTGATCTGGAACTCAAAATATTGGCTGAAGGTGATACTGCTGATACCCTATTCTGGGTAGGTTGCACTGGAGCTCTTGTTGAGCGTAATGTCAAGGCGACTTTATCCATGACGAGGGTTCTGAAAGCAGCTGGTGTCGATTTTGCGGTATTAGGCGATGCTGAGACCTGCTGCGGTGACCCGGCACGAAGAGCAGGGTATGAGTTCCAGTTCCAAATGATGGCGGAGCAAAATATTGAAAATTTCAAAAGCCATAACGTTAAAGAAATCATTACCACCTGTCCCCACTGCTATAATACCATTAAGCATGAGTACCCTCGGTACGGCGGCGATTTCAAGGTGGGTCACTATACTGAGCTTATCGCTGATTTCATCAAGCAGGGCAAATTGAAACTTACCAACGAATTGAATTCCACACTCACCTATCATGACCCCTGCTATTTAGGACGTTATAACAGCGTCTATTTGGAGCCACGCCAGATATTGCAGGAGATCCCCAAGGCAAAGCTTGAGGAAATGGAACGCTCGAGAGACACGGGTTTTTGCTGCGGTGGCGGCGGCGGACTCATGTGGATAGAAGAACAGCCCGGTACAACAAAGATTAATCAAATGCGTATTGAGGACGTTCTCAAGACCGGGGTTGAGACCGTAGTGACTGCCTGCCCCTATTGTTTACAGATGTTTGAGGATGCCATCGATCATAAAGAGATTAAGGACTCATTGAAGGCAAGAGACCTTGTTGAACTCGTTGAAGGAGCAATGAAACAGCCTTAACTCGACGGTGAACGTTAAACGATAAACGATGAACAGTTCATTGTTTATTGTCCATTGTTCATGGTCTCTTCAGGAGAGGAGAATCCTATGAATACAATCGTCTGTGTTAAACAAGTACTTGACCCCGAGATACCACCGGCCAAATTCAAGATTGACGCCGAGGCAAAACAGGTTATTCCTCCCCCGGGAGTACCGCCTGTGATCAGTGTCTATGATGAACGGGCCGTTGAGGCAGCATGCCGGCTCAAAGATAAGCACAAGGGCAAAATAACAGTGATCAGCATGGGGTCAGCGAAAGCTTCTGACGTGATCAAGCACGCCATATCCATGGGGGCCGACGATGGATTTGTTCTCCAGGATGAAGCCTTCGAAAACTTGGATAGCTTTGGCACGGCTTATGTCTTGGGGAAAGCGATCCAGAAAATTGGCGGGTATGACTTAGTTCTGTGTGGCCGACAGGCCGCGGACTGGGGCGCTGGTCAGGTTGGCTCTATTCTGGCCGAAATACTTGGCATCCCTGTGGTTACCCTTGCCTTTGCTATCGAGGCAGTGGACAAGAAGCTTAGGGTAAAGAGGGTGTTGAACGATGGCTATGAAGTACTGGAAGCTCCAATGCCAAGCCTGATTACCGTCAGCAGTGAGATTGGTCTACCTCGTCTTCCAGGTGGAATGGGCCTCATGCTTGCTCGCAAAAAGCAGATTCCGGTCTGGAAGGCAAAGGATATTGGTGCTGAGTCCTCGCAGTTAGACAAGGCGAAAGCCCATACCGAGGTTACCAGTCTCTCTGTGCCGACCCGAAAGACCGAATGTGAGCTTATTACCGGGGGTACTCCTGGCGAAGCTGGAGTCAATTTAGCCTTGAAGCTTATTAAGCTGATATAATGCGATTACAGCGATTATGAAACGATTACACCGATTAAAATGGCATGAAGCGAAAGAGAAATCTCTGTGATCTTTTTTTGTAATCTCTGTAATCAAGAGACGGAGGGACATTCCATGGATACTCATAAAGGTGTTTTGGTTTGTGGGGAGATCGCTGAAGGGAAATTGGCGCCAATGACGATAGAACTCCTCGGAGTTGGAAGAAAGCTCGCCAATGAACTGGGCGAAGACTTAAGCACCCTGTTGATGGGTAGTAAAACAGGTGGCTTGGGTCAGGAGGCAATCGCCTATGGGGCTGACAAAGTCTATATGGCTGAAGACGGTCTCTTAGATAATTATAACTCCGATGCCTACACTCAGGTAACAGCTGACCTTTGCCGGAAAGTGTTTCCTTCTATTATGCTTCTTGGCCATACGGATGTCGGTTGTGATTTAGCTCCGCGACTCAATGGTCGTTTAGGAGGCGGGCTTGCTATGGATTGCATGGCCTTATCCGTTGACCCTACGACCAAACTCCTGGTCTCGACGAGGCTTGTCTTTGGTGGTAATGCCCACGCCACAGTGATATCAAAATCTGCCCGTCCTCAGATGGCTACTCTAAGACCGAAAACAGTGCCGCCAGCAGAGCGCAATGACTCTCGGCAAGGTCAGGTTATTCCTGTAGAAGGCAAGATTGACCCTTCAGCGCTTAAAATCAGGGTTGTCGAGCGGATAAAAGAGGAAGTGGAAGGGGTGAAGCTGGAAGACGCTGAGTTCGTCGTGACCGGTGGCCGTGGCATAGGCAGCGCTCAAAACTGGGGGATGGTCCGGGAGTTAGCCCGCGTTCTGGGTGGTGCTGTGGGTGCTACGAGGCCTGCCTGTGACGAGGGTTGGGCGGCGGTGACGCTCCAGGTGGGACAGAGCGGAAAGGTGGTCAGCCCTAAACTTTACATCGCTGTAGCTCTCTCTGGCGCCATGTCGCATATCTCTGGCTGTTTAGGATCAAAGTGCATTGTAGCGATCAATAAGGATAAGGAAGCGAATATCTTCAACGTAGCCCACTTCGGTATTGTCGGGGATTATAAAGAAGTCTTGCCTGCTCTGACCGCGAAACTCAAGGAGCTAAAATCCGCATAAGCCGCGGATTTGATAAAACTCTAAGGAAAAGGAAAGCTTCTCCATCCCTACACAGCTAAAAATCTTAACGTATCAAAAGGAAAAGGCCGTCTCATCTAAAAAAGACGGCCTTTTTCAAATTTGGCTCCCCAAAACTACTGAAGCGGGTCACTGGGAAGTGCCTGTTGAGATTTAAAGACAATCTTTGAAAAATGTAAGATTTGTTTGTAACACCTTGTGTTTTTATAGAAATCTGCGAAGTAAGCTAACCTCCAACCTTGACCATTAAGGAAAGAAAGCAAGCATGAAGAGAGGTTGCAATAAACAAGGCAGGGCCGAATTAACCCTGCCTCGCTTTTAATCACCTATCTATTGATTCCTGATTACCTCACCTTTTCTTTAAGCTCATTCAATTCTTCTCTCAGAGTAGAGATCGTCTTCTGTTGCTCCTGGACCACTTTCGTCAACACTGCTATGATGTCCATCGGACTCAGTCCCTTCCGATCCCTCATGGAAACAAGTTCAGGAACGTCTTCTGCAATAAACCCCACTCGCCTCTCTGTCTGGTCTGTCTTGTAAGCATACTTCACCGGGTTGAGCTCCTTAATCGCCTCCAAAGCCTCTTCCGTACTAAGCACTTCAATGTTCTCCTTGGACTCCCGATTCGAAACATCGATCCAACTGGTTCCATTCGTATAAGCACCTCCTGCCATCTGTAGTGGATAAATCGGTGTCTGGGTCCCAATCCCTACATACCCATTCCCCTTGATCGTTATCCTCGAAGTCCCTGACGGAGTGGTCGTAGTCGGTGCGGTAAACAGATCGATCTGAGTAGCTGCAACCGCAGGAACACTGATCGGGTTCCCTCCGCCAAAGGCCACAAAGTTGTCTGAAGCCGTTGAGGCCGCTCCAAACAGATACACCGGTGACTGAGCGTTGGAGTAGTGGTTTAAAACCATCCGGGATCCCTTATCGGTATTATCCGTGATAACGTTGGTGAGATAAATCAATCCATTGTCCGGAGCCACCACATTCAGATTTGCTAAAACCGTGACATCCATTCCGTCATCATAAATACTTCCGCTCACCAGGGCAGATCCGTTCCATTTCGGTACATAGTTGGTGGTATTGCTCCCCACCTTGGGGTCTGTCTCCGCTGTTACAGGGGCCGTCTGCGTGCAGCTCACCGTTGTCCCATTCGTGGTACACCACCGACCTGAAGTGAGAGTGTCAATCTTTGGGTCCACCTCTAAAAGAACCGGTGCCGTTTGGGTGCAGTCTACGGTTGACCCGTTTGTTGTGCACCATCGACCGGAAGTTAAGATTCCCACCTTCGGGTCTAACTCATTGAGGTTGGTCAACCCTGAACCATTGCCGATAAAGGAGGTTGCATTGACTGTTCCATTCACATCCAGTTGATAGGATGCACCAGGGGATCTTCCTACCCCAAGCCTTCCATTGATTCTTACAATGCCGTTGTCAAACTCCCCGTAGATGAGAGGAGTTAAAGTATCTGAGTTGTCTATATAGAGTTTTTGTGAGCTGGTCTCATTATAGCCTGCTCTGTATCCAAGGAATACATTTCCTGAACCCGTGGTGTTGAAGTATCCGGCATCATGCCCGAGGAAGGTGTTATAGTTACCGGTATTGTTATATAGGCCCGCATAATACCCCAAAAAGGTGTTATCGCTACCGGTGGTGTTGGAGTAGCCGGCAGCATACCCCAGGAAGGTGTTATCGTTACCGGTGTTGTTGAAGCGGCCGGCAGAAGGCCCCAGGAAGGTGTTATAGTTACCGGTGGTGTTGGAGTAGCCGGCAGCATACCCCAGGAAGGTGTTAGCGTAACCGGTGGTGTTGGAGTAGCCGGCAGAATGCCCTAAGAAGATGTTATAGTTACCCGTGGTGTCGGAGTAGCCGGCAGCATACCCCAAGAAGGTGTTGGAGATACCAGTGGTGTTTGAGTTGCCAGCGCCCGCACCTATGAAGGTGTTATAATTATTATCTTCAGTATTGTTTTCCCCCGCCCCCGTGCCATAGAAAGTGTTAGTAATCCCTTCAAACCCTCCAAACACACTCTCTGCATATGAAGACAACAACAGAATTATTGTCCAAATCATAATTTTGGTCTTCATTTTAACCTCCTTTGAACGAAGGCTGTTCAAAAGCTTTGGCCCAGAAAATGGTTTAACTCCTAAAATCATATCCCACCTGTCATATTGTTTCTCAAAAAAAAAGATTTTCTGTATCAGGGTTATCAAAAGTTCTACTTCTTGTCAATTTGAAATTTGAAGATACCTCAGAGGATTAACTCATATCAAACAAGATAAAAAAGATTGCTGATTCTGGGATGAAAGATAGTATTCCAAGAAGAAACTTGGATATAAGGAAGTTATCAAGCTTCCGACTAAGTAGAAATATAGGGATTGAATAAGCGTTAAGTCTAGACATGGGGGTCAGGCAACGGTAATTTGGTTCGGGGTCAAGTAATTTTGGGGATGGTTCTTATATTCTGATTCAATAACAATTAGATTCAAATTATTTTAATGGTTTTGCCATTTTTGTGCTAAGTCAAGGTCAGATCCTGTGTTCTTGTCTTTCATTGTTTCCTGGATCTAAGAAGGCCCAATGCTCTCGTCGCATCAGCCCTGATTTGTTAAATGACTGGAATTCCGACGACAGAGATAATCGGTCAATCGGGCAACTCGTCAAGCGTAACGTGTTCTCCTTTTCTGATCTCTTCTCTGGCCTTAGCGATCTTACGGAGAAATCTCTCAGCTTCAGGTTTCATTGCAAAACCCAAACCTCAACTCGGCCTTGTTCATCGTTCACATCATAGAATACCCGCAGCCTATCCACCCGCAGGCGTTACTGCGGTTGACGTAAACCCTTAAGCCGTTTAATCCTGCTCTTACTTTCTTGAATTCAATGATTTCGGTTCGAATCGGGATGACTTTTCATTCAAGTTAACGACTTAGAAATCATTGGATGAATAAGTAAGCTTCAAGTGGTTTGTTTTGGTTCGGGTGTCGTCTGTTTAACAAGCCCTGACCATGCCAAAATCCGGTTCGACATCTGGGACGCACGAAGTGCCAGGATATAACGTGCTTGTTCGACGGGCCAGGCACGACGCCACAGGCAGATCTCGCGCTGCATATCGGCTAACTCCGCTAATGCTAAATCTCCACTCCATTCCATAAACCATGCAATTTCTCGCATCAGATCAACGATCGCCTCATCCTTTTGCCTCATGAGAATCCATTTGTTAAGGCGCAACAAGTCAGACGCCAGATTGCCCAAACGCACGGAACTTCCATCCCGCATAAATCGTTCATGCATCCTTTTTAGATCTCTCATGAATTAACCTGTAATAAAGCTCTTGTAATCCTCTCGATTCTACTTCGCAGCTTCGGGTCTTCAATTTCCATCGTTCGGTTTCCTTGATGTGGGCGAATATTGATCAGCGCCCCGAATTCCACTTTCCGAGGCTCAGGATACCAGTCTGCACCCCAGATGTCTTCCTGCCGGCTCCCATCTTCTAACAGGACTTCTTCACAATCGGCGTGATATTCGCCCCCTCCGGCGAGGATATTCCGCTCTATATCAACTGCCAGTTTGATATACGTCTCAAGTCCCTCAAGCATTTCCTGTATCTGTTCTTGGGAAGCACGATTTCGTATGATAAGAATTTTCATAGACCTTGACTATTTATACTATTCGAAAAGTCGATGATTAATCATACGATTCAGACAGAGATTGTCAAGCAGTTTGTAAACCCCGAATCAAATTAGGGCCTACTTGACGATATTAATCGATATACAAAACAAAATTAAAGGTATTTGTTGGGGTTTGTCAATTTCCAAGCAGATTTATAATTTTTTGGCGATTAACTATGGAATCAGGGGAGCATTTCCTCCAGAACGGTTGTTAATAATAATCATCATAATCCTCCTCTCCCTTCGAAAGGCTTCTCCGATCAGTTGGACTGTATCTTCTATTATTTATTATTCTTGGATCAAGCATCCCATCGATGAACCTGTCGGAATTAATCGTCGCGAGAACCTGTAAAGAAGGGTCTGAGGTTTTCACAGAATTCCTCTGGAGAAACGACACACATCACTTCATCGTGGAGTTTTTCGAAATAGTTAATATCGTTGATATTCCATGGAGGGATGATCATTCTCGGGCAAAGCCTTCCATAGACTCGGGACCGAATTCCTTCTATATTCCCTGAAAACAGGGAAAGATTGAAGCTGACAATATGGTTTCTTAAGTACTGAAAGACGCTGATCAGCCCCAGAGAAAAATGGGTCCAATCCTCTGTGTTCACCTCATCGATCCTCGATCGGTTGGAAAAGAGAATGAAGACCTCCCCAAAGATGCCACGGGGTGAAAAGGCTGTTAAGAAGTGGACATCCCCTTGATGACCGATGTACCTTTCCTCCCTCTTTATCTCTTCCAGGAGATAATCCTGCCAGAAGGAAGGCTTCCCCTCCTTCTGATATCTGCTTATCCCTTCGAGCACCTTTTTGTGCGACGTCGTGGGGACATCCTCGATGACGACCTGGAGATGGGGATGAAACAATCCTGCCCCTGATGAGGGAAGGTAATTCCAATTAATGTAAGAATATTGAAACTCTGGCTGAATACGTCCAATCCTTTTTATTCCCTCTTGTGCCAGAAGAAAACCATCTCTTAACATCTCGACGGAGAATTGATCCGGATAAAGAAAATGATCTTTGCAAAGGACAATCACCCAATTGTATCGAGCGTAAGGAAAAGCGTTGGGAAACAACCATGCCCCTCCTCTGCGGATTCTCCCCTCGGAAGCAATTTCAGGTAGGAGTTTTGGAGTAGCAGAGGGGATTTGATCCACGCAGAAAGGGCAGACTTTCTGTGATGCGTCCAGCATTTCCGGAGGGATCACGACTTCAGGATATTTTCGACGGTAGGGAAGAATCCGGGAAACATGTCCGGTTAGGTCATCTCTTCTTATCTCAAAAGAAATGCCTTTCTTCGAAAATCCTTCCTTTGGATCAAGGAGCCAAGATTGCTCTTCTTTTTTAAGAAATTGAATTTCAGCCACGTTCGCCCTCCGCAATCTTTTTTCGTGATGGTCTCAAAGATTTGTAAAATGAAATCATCTTCTTATCAACCCTCAAACAATCCTGATGACAGGGAGCGGAAAACCGCCAACTTCTCCACACTTGATTCTATGTATAATGATACCACTTATAATTTAACAATTAGAGAGGGAAGCAGGGTTAATGCTTATTGACGGTTACATTTCAGTTTCATCGCTCCTAAAAGCATAGGAAGTCAAAGACTTAAAAAGTTGCAGGGGATCTTAAGTCCCCAGGGGAGGAAAGGAAGTTGGTTGGATCCAAACAAAATGGCGAAGAGAGTAGGATCCTCCTCTCAGTCATTCCATTAACCATCCTTGAAACATTCCATTCCACCATGATATTCTGAATACAGAAATGGGCAATTCGGTAAAAATTGATCTTCAGGAATTTAAGTTTCGTGGACTTCATCCTGGGATCTCGATCGGAACGGCGAGTGATCGGTATGCAGGTTGGATAGGGCAGGTCTACTCGGAGGGACGATACACAAAAGAGATTAAACCCCGGACTCATAAGATAGGAGAAAAATCCTATACCGAAGAAGTTCTCCCTATAGAAAGCGTTGAAGAATATTTTGAGCGCTTCCCTATCCTGGAAATTGACTATACCTTTTACCAGCCCCTTCTGGACAAGAACGGAAAACCTACCCCAAACTACTTCACTTTGAAAGAATATCAGAAATATCTCAAGAAAGACGAACATCTGATTCTCAAGGTGCCCCAGTCGATTTTCGCAAGGAGAATTCGGCAGGATAGGAAGTTTGTTGAAAATGAGGATTATCTGAATCCTCAAATCTTCACCAGCCGGTTCTACAAACCGGCTGTTGAAATTCTAGTGTACTGTTTCAGAAAAAACTTTACACATTCTGTCATTCCGGACTTGATCCGGAATCCAGTGTTTTCATTCTGGATTCCTGCTTTCGCAGGAATGACAACTTTTAGAATCATTGTAAAGTGATTACTGAGACACTACACTGGTTCTGACTTGAGGGGATTTATCTTTGAGCAGGAATATCAGTCCAAGAAGGGGCGAGTTGAAGCAGAAGAGATGGCCAAATCCATGGATACCTTTTTTGAAGCGATCCCCAAGGATAAGCGCTACCATGTTGAGCTTCGAACGGAAGCTTATTTGAGTGAACCGGTATTCGAAATTCTGGAAAAGCATGGGGTAGGGCTGCTTTATTCTCACTGGACCTGGCTACCGCCATTATTAAAGCAGTTATCTAAAACCAAGGAGAGGTTGTTCAATTCAGGAGGGGATTGCATTATTCGTTTGATGACCCCTTTGCGGATGAGCTATGAAGATTCATATGCCAAGGCATTTTCCTTTAATAAAATGGTGGATGGGATGATGAACCCTGAGATGATCGATGATGCGATCCAGACCATTATGGAAGGGGTTAGGCGAAGAAAAAGGATGAATCTTATCATCAATAATCGGGCAGGAGGCAGTGCCCCTATGATTGCCCGCTTCATTGCTAAAGAATTGGGAGACCAGCTTAGGAATATTTGAACTGTGACCTTCCCTTTTTTATTTGTAGTTCATGAAAAAGATAAGAGTAGAAATGTCCTGACCAGTATTTGGGGAATGTTGTTGTATTACTTTTTCCTGTTCGTTTAAAATAAATTGTGCGCTGAAACAAGCGTGATGATATTCAAGATTCATGTGATTTAAATTGAGTCGATGCTATGAAAAGGTTCGAACATTATAGAATGTTATCCAAAGAGACAAAACGGCGCATTGTGTTGAGATATGCGCTCTATCAGATACCCGATATAGCAATCTTTGTCTTGATTCTATTTCTGCTTCATCAGTGGGTAGATCTTTCTTTATGGTTGTGCATAGGGGCCGTCACCCTCTGGATGGTTAAATATGTATTAGTGTTCACCTTTGTCTGGCCTGCCTACGACAAGCCTCTTTCAGGAGATGTTAAATCCCTGATCGGGACCGAAGGCATCGCAGAGGAGCGCCTCGACCCTTCGGGATATATTCGAGTGCATGGCGAACTTTGGCGAGCCGAGGTAATTGGAAAGACGATTCCTATTGAAAAAGGACAGACGGTACTAATTGAAAGGGCTCACGGATTCACCCTCCTCGTGAAACCAGTTTAAAAGAAATGACAATAAATGAGGTGTATTTCAGATGAAAGATCATTTAAGGAAGTGGTCCTGAACAATACTTACGCTGCCAGGCACTTTCAAATTAACTCTGCCATTATGAGTACACCTACTCTGCAACAGGTGTATGTTTAAAGAATCGTAGCTTTCCGATGGAAATCATCATGCAGGGTAGATATATGGAGACCAAAGCTAAACATTTTTGGTGGTTTGAAAACAGAAAATATAATAGCAGATACTGGCTTTTCTAAAATGCTTGGAGAAAGCTTTCAGCCTCACCGGGTCCAGATGGTGTAGCCATCCATGAACAAATCATAACACAAAATCATTTCATCTGAAACAGTTCCTTAGAACGAGAAGGGGTGATCCATAGGGTTATATTTTTTGTTCTTCTTTTTCAAAACAGGGCTGGCAAAGGGTCTTTCCATCGATCCGCCTTGTTCTGGACTCCATGGTCATCTCTCCGCATGCTTCACATTGCAGGCCCTGTAAAATACGGGCCGGCTTTGGAATAGGGAAGGCAGGTTCCATGATGATAAACATTTCCTCCAATTCAGCGCCCATATACCTATCCTGAAGTGACTGTCTCAATGCTTCGTACCGGATCCGCTCCTCTTGATTAGAGCTACCATTCGCCACTTTCTTACTTAGGAAACGAAGTTCCAAACCAACCTCTCCTGAAATGTCCGGACGTATAACTGCACGAAAGCCTGCGCTCTTCAGGCGGTCATAAAAGCTGAAGGCCGTCTTTCCGTAATCCTTATGGATGAGATTACCTTTGCCAAACGTGCATCCGGTGAGGAACTGGATGGCATCCACTCCACACATGTCCGTTTCGACGATGGCCACAAGATCGATCTGGTCAGGGCGACCCAACTTTTGAAGGGCAATTTCAGCTGCCCGTATCCCTATGGCCAGACCCGGGCAAGAATGCCCATGAAAAGCAATTGTTTTTTCGATCAGCTCTTTAGGGATGGAACAGGACATGATTCATTCCTCCTTTTCTAATCTTTTTCGACGGGGAGCACCACAGGGTTACCCTTATAATAATGGATTTCAACGGGTAACCCGTATACGGCCTGAATTGTTTCTGCTGTGACTCCTATCACTTCTCCGGCTTCAAAAATAACCCCTTCCTTAAGGAACAGGTATTTGTCAGCATAGCGCAATGCCTTATTGAGATCATGCATGGTCATGACCGCCGAAACTTCATGTTCCTTTACGACACGACGGATGATCTTGAGAATTTCAACCTGGTTTTTCAAATCCAGATTGCTGGTCGGCTCATCCAGGAGGAGGACTTTTGGCTCCTGGACCAGGGCACGGGCAAGAGCAACCTTTTGAAGCTCCCCCCCGCTTACCTGGTCAATGTATCGCATGGCAAGATGGCCGAGGTCAAGGAGTTTGATGGCTGCATTGACAATGGCGAGATCTTTGTCCGAGGCCTTCCAGCTTAGGTGAGGACGTCTACCCATGAGAATTGCATCAAAGGCTATTAATCTGCTGGTTTCAGCACGTTGTGCAACGTAACCAATACGATGAGCAATTTCCATAGTGCTCAGGGAAAAAACGTTCTCGCTGTTCACGAGCACCGAGCCCGTAAAGGGCCGTAACATGGCATTGATACATTTCAAAAGCGTTGTTTTACCCACCCCGTTAGGGCCAAGGATAGCAAGGATCTCTCCGTTCGCAACGTGGAACCGGACATCCCGAAGAATGCCTCGGCTTTTATAGGCAAAAGATAATCCGCTCACCTCAAGAATCACCGCCGATACCCCCTGAGGATAAGATAAATAAACACCGGCGCTCCCATAAATGCTGTGAGCACAGAGACAGGCAGCAGGTGCGGGGCCAGAATGAAGCGGGCTGCGGTATCTGATCCGAGAAGCAGGATACTGCCAACCACCAAGGTTGCAGGCATCAAAAACCGATGATCTCCCCCAATCAGCCGCCGGACAATGTGGGGACAAACCAAGCCCACAAAACCGATGATGCCAAGAAAAGAGACGACGACGGCGGTAATAAGAGAAGAGGTAAACAATCCGAGCAGGCGGACTCGGTTTACTCTAACTCCAAGACCTTTGGCCGTCTCGTCTCCAGCTTCGATTGCGTTGTAATTCCAGGCATTCCCAATTAAGTAGGCAGTAGCCATACCTGTAACGATTGCCATTACACTTAATTCGCCCCAACTGGCCCGGGCCACATCTCCAAAGGTCCAAAAGACCATGGCAGCCAGCTGGACGTCATCGGCAAAATATTGGAGCAACATCGTTCCCGCAGTAAAGAGCGAGGCCAGAGCGATGCCCGTCAAAACCATGGTTTCGGGGGAAGCTCCCCGAATCTTCGATACAACGATAATGACCCCTGCCGCTACCAGGGAGAAAAAGAAGGCCATGAGGGTTGTAATATACGGGTTTGAAATGGTCACGGCCCCCACACTCGCACTGGACATGACCCCTGATCCCAAAATCATGATGGAAAAGGCCGCACCAAACCCCGCTGCATGGGAGATGCCCAGGGTGAAGGGAGAGCCGAGAGGATTCCGTAGAATCGCCTGCATCGCCGCACCCGCAACGGCTAACCCAGAACCAGCCACCATGGCCGCAAATGCCTGGGGAAGTCGAATATTCCAGATAATAATTTCAAACCGTTTTGAAATGGCCTTGCCGACAAGGGCCAAAAACACATCTGGGAGCGGGATGTTTGCTGCTCCCAGCGACACGCTGACAACGAGCAGAAATCCCAGTAAAACAATGCTTCCCCCGATAAAGGCTAATTTTCTATTGATGTATCTGGTATATTCCAGGGGAATCTGGCCGTCAGCGAAATGCATGGGTCCCCTCCTACTTCACCAGAATTTTCTTAAAGGCCAACCCCTGGAACATCCTGTCGATTTCCTTAAAAACGGATTTTCCCACGAGGAAGGAATAGATTTCATCTGCCTTGGCTGAAGGATCGATGTCCCTGAACCGATCCGGATAAAGAAGCTTTCCAATGAAGTATGCATTGACAAGGATGGAACCGAAATTTTGTGCGTACCAGTTGTAGGGGAGAACCCCATAAACTTGCCCTTTTTGAACCGCTGTCAGAGCCTGATAAGCGGAATCCATTTTCAACTCGAAGAGGCCCCCGGCTTTATCCCCCATCTGAAGTGTCGACAGATCCAGAAAGAGAATCTCCGGGTCCCATTGGATGATCTTTTCCTTTGCGAGGTTACTTTGGCCGCTTATCTTCATAAAAGGATCATAGGCCACATTTTTCGCATGGACAAAAAGAAATGGTGGATAATCGACTTCCGTTGACTGAAATCCATGAGGTCCCCTAAAGGCGATCCCACCCACAAAACATGACTTCCGTTCCGATTCCAAAATACCTTGGGTTCGATCTTTCAACTCTTTGATCGTGGATTCGAAGAAAGAGACAAGCGCTTCGGCCCTTTTTCCCTTATCTACGACCTTTCCCATGATGCGGAGTGCTTGATATAAAAAATCACGCTGACTTGACAGGTTGCCGTATTCGAGCACCACGACTGGAATAGAGGTCTTTTTTAAGAGTTTTTCGGGATCGTGTCCCATGGTGCTGAAAGTTTTGAAGATGACTTGAGGAGGTGGATTGAGAGCCATGATTGACTCTGGGTTATCGTAACCTCGAAATTCGCCAAAAAGGGGATGGTTCCTAAACTGTGGATTAGCGACCGCATAAGGCCTTGCATCGAATTGGAGACGACGTTTTTCCATACTGTCAACGGCAATGATCAGGTGGTGAGCCTGAAGATAGGTCAGAAGGCGCAGACAACCCGCTCCGGAACAGATAACATGTTCAACGTGATTCGGAACCTTAACTTCTTTTCCGGCCATATCTTTCACTACTTTTTGCCCTGAAAAAGAGGAGATGGGAAGAACTAACAGAGCCAAAATGATCTTAACCATTAATAACTTTTGCATTACGACCTCCAAAAAAGAAAGCCACGAAGTCTACCTTCCTCCATGGAAGTGGGTTGCCTTCGTGGCTTTAATAAGTCTTGTTTTTCAAATGTAAAAAGAGAATAAAACCTTACACTAATTTATATATCATGATTCCCCAGAGTTTGCAAGTTCTGTTGTTAATAGGAAGTCAGTATGAAACCACCTCGGTGTAAGGTAGCCTTTTGTCAAACGCAAGAATATCCTTGCCAAGATGTTTCCCCTCCAAAGGGCTTTGATATTAAAAACAGACCAAAAAGCCCATGATTCCTCCCGTTGATTGTCATTTGGAATGTTGCATTGAGGCGAGATTTTTGAAAATAGCGAGTACGGGAAGTCCTTGATGGAATGGGTCCCATGCAAAAAGCGAAACTTGATGAAGAAAGTCAATCAAAATCTTGTCGTGATTAGCTGACGTCTTTCTCTTTTTTAATCACCTGACCAGTTTTTCAAGGATCCTTCGATCCTTTTCCTGGCGATTCAAGTCTCCCCTCTCTTAAGTCCAGTTTGGTCTGAACCTTCTACCGGCATTCCTCGAGAACAGGTTTAGGAACGATCTTCAACAAGATGAAATAACCATATCCTAAAACTGCAAGATCATCCAACTGACCAAGGAGGGGAATCGCATCTGCAATAAAATCCGTAGGGATGAAAACATAGGCAAGGGGAATCAAAAGCAGTAAACGGACATACCAGGGTGTTTTCGGATTGACAAAGATCTTGTAGACAAGCAATCCATTGACGATTACCCAGTGGTAAAGTGCTTTAACCTTACTAAGAAATTTCATAGTCTTAAGGAAGAGTTCAAGATTCCGGGAACCTTGTAAAACGGTGAAATATTCACCTATCCCTTTTCTTTACCTTCTTTGCTGAAGACCTTCAGCAAAAGCCCCTTTCAAGGTCAGTATTTAAAGAGAGCAGAAACGACAATGATTGCGCCGATCAACCCAACACCCAACCAGAATATTCCCGAGATAAAAAAAGAGAGGACGATCAGAATACCCCCCAAGATGGAACGAACTATCGACTCCTGCTTCCCCACGTTTTTTGTTTTGACCATCGGGTCAACCTCTTCTCCCTATTAGAAAAAGTTGCCGTCTTTTTCTATTCCGGTTCTATTCTAAATCTCTTAAGACATTTATCAACAGATCTTTCGATTTCTTTGCTGCGTTTAGAGGTAACAGCCCGTCGAGGACTGACTTCATGCCTCTCTTTCTCTAACCCGTGAATGAAGCCTTCACCTTTTCTATGAAAAACTCGGTCTGCTTTGCCGCCCTCTCTTCCAATGGGACCGTGCACTCATCTCCAAAAGCCCAGAGAATTTCCTCCAAGGCATAATGGGGTTGTATATTGGACTTCTTGGCCGAGCCACGAAGTTGCATATAACATCCGGGGCAATAACAATTGAGATCACCAACCCCCGTCTTTAGAACCTGCGCTATCTTTTTTTTGGCTTCTTTGGTGCCTTCTCTCAGGTCGTAATGGTTGCGAAGAATGGCCACCGTACCGCAGGTCAGATTATCGAAACGGTTATTCTCGAGTTCCACCACCTCCATTCCCACTGCCCGATGCAGGCCCCTTACCGCCTCCAGAAACCCATCTCCCAGTTCACTGCTGTAGCAGGAGTCGGTGAGGGCTACCTTCCGGTCGATCGGGCGTTCAACCTTGATTTCTCCGTTTCGGTACTTTTCCCAAAGCCACTCCCATACCGATACGATCTGGAAGGGCAATTTGACGCCATGATAATTCGGCCAGATATTTCCCAGATAATTTGCGCAAGAGCCGCAGTAACATACCAGACGTTTCGTATCGAGGCATTCGAGCATTTCACGCGTGCGCTCGACGGTCTCCGTGAAGGTCTGATAGTCCCCATACCGATACGCCAGTTCTCCGCAGCATGCATTGCGCGGAGAATATTTGGGCAACCCCCCGAACACACGTGAGTGCTCGGTACCGTAAGGAATCTCTCTCCCTACGCAGCCGATAAACAGCACCTCCTGGCTTTTTGGGGGAGCAGACTCCCATCTGTTTAGAATCGCCTTCTCCTCTGCCGACTCGGCAGCATATACCTCCCAAAAAATGCAGGAATCGGTCTTCCCCGTCAGCAGATAGTCCATATATGGTGGGAAACCTTTTCCTACCCTGCGATTCTTCTCCACTGCACGCTCCATGATAAGGGCATAAGGCCGCAAACCTTGAGGACAGTAATGGTTGCAACTAAAGCAGAATGTGCATTCATTTAACACCCGTTCGGTTTCCTGACCCTTTAAAAGCAGGCCCATTTCAGCTTGGGATTCTAACTTCCCCATTTTCATAACAGGACATTGCTGCAAACATAGGCCACACTCTTCGCAAACGGTCCAGCTCTTTCCCTCAGGATCAAACGCATCGATATAGGTTTTTCTCGCCAATTTTAACCTCCCTATGTATCTTTAATTTCAGCTTGAATTTGTTTGGAGCTGGTCCCATCTACTCCTTACCGTCAAGTATCCCGACCGCTGGCTTGGTAAAAGTCTACTAATTTTGAATGAAAACTTCAACAAGAATTATCGATTACCACTTAAAAGGATGTATGAAAAGAGATTTTAAAAAATCACGATAACAGGAAGCAACATCGCATCCTGGGCCACTTGATTGCCTAAAAAGTAGGCAGGCAAACCCATCATGGATTAGCAGGGTATACCCAATAAACAGGAGATTTCTTTTGGGAAGGCTAGTGTTATCCGACCCCCCTTCCATATAGACACCCCTCCCCCAAAGATTCTCTCTAAAGACTTCACCTCATAATTAACAGATGCTCTTCAAAAAATGAGGGGCTCGAGGTCTTCAGGGATAAACCCATCAGGCTAATCCAAGAGTTGGTGGGATTGCTCAAGAACAATGAAAAAAACGTGGACTGGATTAGAGACTTTGAAGTTAAATACGGAATGGCATAACCAAGCAATCCATCCGATTGGTTACACTCGTGGCTGATTTTTGTGTAATACTCCATTCCCTTAGGGAAATCACCAAGCATTAATGTGGGCCGATTTTTACTCTTCATGCTATTTTCACGAGTTTCGTTCAAGAT
>DCVM01000182.1 GCA_002327985.1 Syntrophaceae bacterium UBA2188
GTCCGAAATGAAAAAGGCCATCGATAAAGTGATTCTTGAGCTGTCCGGTCTCCAGAAAGAATCCTCCCTCATTAAGACAGAGGTCGATCCGGATGTGGTGGCCAAGGTCGTCTCGGACTGGACTGGAATTCCCCTCGGGAAAGTCCTCCGTGACGAAGCCAAGAATATTCTTAACATCGAGGAGAATCTCAAACAGAGGATCAAGGGCCAGGACGAGGCCCTGTCCATCATTACACAAGTGATCAAATCAGCCAAAGCTGGATTGAAAGACCCTCAACAGCCTCTGGGTGTCTTTCTCCTGGTCGGACCCAGCGGCGTCGGAAAGACTGAGACCGGATTGGCCATTGCCGACTTTCTCTTCGGAGGCGATCAATACCTGGTCACGATCAACATGAGCGAGTTTCAGGAGTCCCACACTGTCAGCCGTTTGATCGGCTCTCCACCGGGCTATGTCGGGTTCGGTGAGGGTGGAGTGTTGACAGAAGCCGTGCGTCAGCGGCCTTACTCTGTGGTCCTGATCGACGAATGCGAAAAGGCCCACATTGACGTGATGAACCTCTTCTATCAGGTCTTTGACAAAGGCATGCTCTCCGATGGGGAAGGCCGGATCATCGATTTCAAGAATACGGTCCTCTTCCTCACCAGCAATCTGGGCTCGGATGTGATCACCCAGCTCTGCACTCCTGAAACGAGATCTCCCATCGAAACCGTGACCACGACCATCCGGCCCATTCTGAGCCACCATTTCAAACCCGCACTTCTGGCCCGGATGACGGTCGTCCCCTTTTACACCCTCGATCCGAAATTCATCAGAGAAATAGTAGTCTTGAAGCTTGACAAATTGGCCAAGCGAATGGCTGAAAGCCATAAAATCAAACTGACCTACTCCCCTGAGGTGGTGGACCAGATTTCTCAGCGCTGCACCGAGGTTGAAACCGGAGCGAGAAATATTGACCACATGATGAATGGAACCATCCTGCCCCAGATGTCCCGCGAGATCCTGGGACGTCTGAGTGAAGGAGCCCTGCTTTCAGAGGTCTTCCTGGGTATGGCGGAAGACGGATCCTTCAAGATCAGTTTTGGAGGTTAAAATGTCGCCGACACAGACCGCCCATGAGCCCAAATTTCTCTTTGAAGTCCTTGGGACATCCTATGCCCTGTCCGTGAAGGAATTTACACTGGTGGAGCGCATCTCCTCACCCTTTGAGCTCAATGTCTCGCTCGTTTCCGAAGACGAAATTAACTTCGACGAGGTCGTGGGGAAGGAAGCTCTCCTCACCCTGCTCGGGGAAGAGAACGATCGCTATCTCCATGGCATCCTCCGTCATTTCACCCAGAATGGAAACAAGGGCCGTTTCTCTCTCTACGAAGCTGTGGTTGTTCCCTCCCTGTGGCTTCTCTCCCTCGAACAGGACTGCCGCATCTTTCAGAACAAAAAGGTGGAGGATATCATCAAGCAGGTCCTTCAGGATGGAGGCATTACAGGTGACCGTTTCGACTTCCGCCTCCAGGGCAAATACCAGGAAAGGGAATACTGCGTTCAGTATCGTGAGACCGACCTTGACTTCATTTCGCGTCTCTGCGAGGAGGAGGGTATCTTCTACTTCTTTGAGCATGCCCAGGATAAACATGTCCTCGTCTTCGGGGATAGCACCGTCACCTATAAAGCGATAGAGGGAGATCAGGAGATCACCTTCAATCCTGCGCCAGGTATGGTTCCGGGCAGGGAGTTTGTCTACCAGTTCACCTTCTCCCAAAAGGTATACTCTGGAAAGATGACCCGCAGGGATTTCAATTTTGAAAAACCCACACTCGACTTAACAACGAATGAAGAGGATAAATCCTATAAGAGACTGGAGATCTACGACTACCCGGGCAGATATATTGATCAAGACCGGGGGAAAGGTTTAACCAAGATCCGTCTCGAGGAATCCATGACCTTTAAGGAGCAAGGTGTGGGCAAGAGCTCCTGTCCCCGTTTAATCCCAGGCTTCAAATTCAAATTGATTGACCACGAGCGCCAGAATCTTAATCAGGAATATTTTTTAACGGAGATTCGCCACGAAGGCCTCCAGCCCCAGGTTCTCCATGAAATGGCCGATTCCAAAGAAAAGTTCAGTTATAACAATGAATTTATCTCCATTCCCGCCTCCATCGTCTTCCGGCCGGAACGAAAAACCCCCAAACCTGTGGTGCAGGGAATCCAGACCGCAGTGGTCGTCGGGCCTCAGGGCGAGGAGATTTACACGGACAAGTATGGCCGTGTCAAAGTTCAATTTCACTGGGACCGGGAAGGAGCAAAAGACGATAAATCCTCCTGCTGGATCAGGGTGGCAAGTATCTTTGCAGGCGGTCAATATGGCGCCATCTTCACACCGAGAATCGGCCAGGAGGTGGTCGTCGACTTTCTCGAAGGCGACCCGGATAAACCCCTCATCACAGGGAGGGTTTACAATGCAGACCTGATGCCTCCCTATACGCTTCCTAACGAAAAGACAAAGAGCACCATCAAAACCAATAGTTCCATCGGAGGAGAGGGTTTCAATGAGATCCGGTTTGAAGATGAAAAGGGGAAGGAGCAGATCTTTATCCATGGTGAGAAGGATATCGATATTCGAATCAAAAGTGATCGTCGGGAGACGATTGGAAATGACCGAAACCTAATTGTAAACAGGGACAAACTGGATAAGATCGAACGCGACAAGCACGTTAAAATCGCGAGAGATGAGTTTCGAGAAATCGCCAATGATTACAATATAAAAATTAGTGGCAAGGAGGCTGCTGAAATCGGCGGGTCACTCTCCCTTACGGTTGGAGGGAATGTGATTGAGGTTTTTAAAGCGAGTCACAAGGAAGAAACCGCCCAAACCTACTCTGTTAAAGGGATGAATGTCCATATTGAGGCGGCTTCAGTGCTGGAACTAAAGAGCGGTGGAAGTTCTATAGTTCTCACTCCAGGAGCGATTTTCATCTCGGGCCCATTTGTGTTAATCAACTCAGGGTCTGGCCCCGCAGTTGCGCCTGTCGGTGGTGGAGCTGTGGGTCCAATTGCGCCTCTTGATGCAGCAGGGGCTGCGGATGCATCTCCCGGGAGGGACCTGGCCTCTCAGGCTCCATCCCATAAAAAATCGACGGAAGAGGAGGAAGAGGAGGAGAAAAAGAGCTGGGTTGAAATAGAGCTGGTAGATGAAGAGGACAATCCCGTTCCAGGAGAGCGATACAAGGTGACTCTGCCCGACGGCAAAACCCTTGCCGAGGGCACATTGGACGAAATGGGCTATGTAAAAATAAGTGGTATCGATCCAGGGACATGCAAAATCACTTTCCCCAGATTGGATAAAGATGCATGGGAGAAAGGGTCTGGCTCCAAGGGATCTGGGGGGAAATCATCTGGTTCCACAGGTTCTGGTCAGAAGGCCTCTGAGTCCAAAGGAACCGGGCAGGATACGTCTGGAGCAAAGGGACCAACCCAGGATACCACAGGTTCTACTCAGAAGACATCTGAGTCCAAAGGAACCGGCCCTTCTGATGCGAAAGATCAAAGTAAAGGGTCTGGCTCCACGGGAGGTGGGCAGAAATCATCTGCTTCAACAGGTTCTGATCAGAAGATAGATCCTGAATCAAAAGATTATGAAGAGGAATTCCTGGATAGCACTAGAGAAAGTGAACCTACCAAGAGTAGGAAGGGATGATGGAGAATATAAACAGGTGTACTCCCTATGACGAAGTTCCATATGAAAGTCACCCGTTTCCTCAAAGCCATCCGGAGCGACTCGCAACCATTGGCCGTCTCTTCGGAATGTCTCCTGAGCCGGTGACGCAGTGCAGAGTGCTGGAACTCGGATGCGCCAGCGGAGGTAACCTCATACCAATGGCATACAACCTTCCCCAAAGCGAATTCATCGGGGTCGACCTCTCAAAGCGACATGTGGAGAAGGGTCAGGAAGGGATATGTGATCTCGGTTTACGCAACATCCGCATCGAAAATGCTTCTATTATGGATGTGGATGAATCGTGGGGAACATTTGACTATATCATCTGCCATGGTGTTTATTCTTGGGTGGGAAATGAGGTGCAGGAGAAGATCCTTTCTATCTCGTCAGAGAACCTTGCACCCAATGGGATCGCTTATGTCAGTTATAATACCTTTCCCGGATGGCATATGCGCGGGATGATACGCCACATGATGCTCTACCATGCCCTTCAGTTCAAGGATACGTCGACCCGAATAAGACAGGCACGGGCGCTCATCGACTTTCTTGAACAATCTGTCCCTGCTGATAGGCCTACCGGCATGCTCTTGAAAGATGAAATAAAATTGATTCGTGGAAGCAGAGACGAGTACCTATTTCACGAACATATGGAAGAATTCAACTCGCCGGTCTATTTTCATCAGTTTGTGGAACGGGCTGAAAAGCACAGCATGCAATACCTCGGGGAGGCAGAATTCTCGAGGATGATGACAAGCGGGTTTCCGCAGGAGGTATCCGAAACCCTTAACAGGATCAGCCGGGATATCATCCGTATTGAACAGTATATGGATTTCATAAGGAACCGCCTCTTCAGACAGACACTTCTCTGTCATAAGGAACAGCATCTGGAAAGAAATTTAGCTAAGTTAGAGGTACAAGACTT
>DCVM01000158.1 GCA_002327985.1 Syntrophaceae bacterium UBA2188
CCCGTTGGCCGGTATGTTGTGGATTTTGTGAATCTCGAAAAGAAAGTTGTCGCAGATCTGGATGGAGGGCAGCATGCACTTAATGCAGGAGAGAAGATGCGTGATGAATGGCTCCGGGCTGAAGGGTATAAGGTGTTGCGATTTTGGGATAATCAGCTATTCAGCAACTTGGAAGGCGTTTTGGAGAGTATCCGAAATACCCTTCTCAACCCTCACCCTGCCCCTCTCCCCCAAGGGGAGAGGGGAGATAACTTTTGACAATACGGATAGGATTTTAAGGAGGTTCTTTATGTCTTTTGAAACGATTCTTATCGAAAAGCGAGATAAAATTGGTATCCTCACCCTTAATCGACCACAAAAGTTTAATACCTTCAATACGCAATTGGCCGAAGAACTCAATGCCGCCTTGCGTCAATTAGATGAAGACAGCGGGGTCCGAGTCGTCATCATCAAAGGAGCGGGTAAAGTCTTTTCTACGGGGATCGATGTGAGTGAGTTTCATGCAAAGACACCTTCCGAATACCATCGATGGCTCACCCCCATGGATCAGATGCACCTCACCATTGCTTCCATGGGAAAACCAGTGATTGCCATGGTCCATGGATATGCGGTGGCGAATGGTGCTGGACTGGTCGCGGCTGCAGATTTTGCCATTATGGCGGAATCCGCTAAGCTCGGAACCACAGCCATCAATGTTGGATTACTCTGTACCGGACCAATTATTCCAATGAGTTATGGCCTTGGCAAGAAGAAAACCCTGGAAATGCTCTTGAGTGGAGATATGATCGACGCCAGAGAGGCAGAGCGATTGGGTTTGGTGAATAAGGTCGTGCCGGCAGAAAAACTTGAAGAGGAAACTTTTGCATTTGCTCAGAAGCTGATTGCCAAAAGCCCAGTCGCCATCCGAATGGGAAAAGAGTTCTATTATCAGATGATCGATATACCTTTTCGCCAGAGGTTTGTCCTCAACAGCGAAGTGATGGCAAGGTTAAGCACTACAGAGGATGCCCAAGAAGGTGTGAAGGCTTTTATTGAAAAGCGACAACCCTTATGGAAAGGCAAATAATCATCCTAAGAGCATACCGCATCTCTATCCCTGAAATGGAGTAGGGGGTATATGCAAAAAAGATATCAGGTGGTGATTGTTGGATCAGGACCTTCGGCCATCTTTGCTGCGATCACCTTGATAATGAACGGCGTAAAGGACATCGCCATCTTCGAAAAGGGAAAAGATATCCAGGAAAGAAAGAGAGGGCGAGGGATGGAACTCCTCTGCGGCTGGGGGGGGGCCGGTGCTTTCAGTGACGGGAAACTCACTCTCTCACCCAAAGTAGGTGGTTTCCTATGCGAATTTGTCCCTCAAACCGAATTAACGAACCTTCTCAAAAAAGCCGATGACATCTATATTTCATTTGGTGCTCCAAAAGAGGTACAGGGTCAATCCTCTGATAAGACGGAAGCCCTCTATCAGGAGGCAAAACAGGCAGGATTGGAATTCATTCCCATGGAGATCAGACATCTGGGAACAGAAAATTGTGCGCCTCTTCTCAAAGAGATTCGAGAGGCTATGAGAGACAAAGTGGATATTTTCTTTGAAACCCCTGTTAAAGAGATCTTTGCCGAGGGAGGTAAGGCTGCCGGTGTATTGCTTGAGGATGGTACACGAGTCAATGCTGCTTTTGTCATTTGTGGTCCTGGCCGGGTTGGAGCGGAATGGATCAAGAAGGAAGTAGAGCGTCTCGGAATCCCGTCCGTTCCAAGTCCAGTGGATATTGGGCTCCGTGTGGAAGCCCCTGCCTCTATTCTTCTGAAACTCACTGATATCGCCTATGAAGCAAAATTCATTTACTATTCCAAAACATTTGATGATAGAGTTCGGACTTTCTGTATGAATCCTTATGGAGAGGTGGTCACGGAAACGATCAATGAGATTGTTACAGTGAATGGACATAGTTATGCTAAAAAGAAAACAGAGAATACTAACTTTGCCATCCTTGTCTCAAGCACCTTTACTGAGCCCTTCAAGGATCCCATCGGTTATGGGAAGTACATTGCGAGACTCGCAAACCTTCTTGGGAACGGAGTGATCGTTCAGAGATTAGGAGACCTGTTCGATGGGAGACGTTCGACACCCGACCGGATTAACCGATGCATTACTCAGCCGACCCTGGCATCGGCCACACCCGGGGACCTCAGTTTTGTTCTTCCCTATCGACATTTAAAGAGCATTATCGAAATGCTGGAGGCTTTGGATCGAATAACGCCCGGCATCTTTTCTAGACATACTCTTCTTTACGGAGTAGAGGTAAAATTCTATACGAACCGATTGGAACTCTCCCCCACATTAGAAACTAAAATACACAACCTCTTCCTCATTGGTGATGGAGCAGGAATTACGAGAGGATTGATGCAAGCCTCCATCAGCGGAATGATTACGGCAAATGAGATTTTGAAAAGGATAGGTAAAAATTAATAGAATAGAGCTCACAGAAAGCATCTTCCTCAGCGGGGAATATTAGATCCCGAGATATCGATGGCAAGGATGCGGTGAGACAGAACAACATCAAAAGCATCGCTACCCACGGGAAGGAGGTTCAATTCGAAACATTTAAGGCCACCTCAAAAAATGTCATTCCTGCGAAAGCAGGAATCCATAAGCTTTTGAAATTACTGGACTCACGCCGGAGTTTACCCCGTACTTGATACGGGGCGGGAGTGACGAATTAGGAATTATTAGAGGTTCCCTTAAGGATTATTGTTCGACTTACGTGTATATTTCCGCAATTTTGGAAAAAGCTGGAACTACCGAATTCATCCTAAAACATTCTTATCAATAAATGGAATTTGTAAAGCAACGAAGACTTATTTGAAGGGGTAGATGGAATGGGTTTAAAGGACAAGTATGCCATTGTGGGGATAGGATACACGCCTCAGGGTCGCATTCCCGATCGAACGTCACTCAGCTTTCACCTTGAAGCGTGCGCGAATGCCATCGCAGATGCAGGGCTACAAAGAGAGGATATTGACGGACTTATCTGTTATCGCGTTTTTCCACCTGCCTCAAACGAGGGTCCGGTAACCCCTTATCTGGTGGCTCAACATCTCGGGCTTTCTCCCACCTATCTGAGTCAGGATGCCAATTGATCCAGAAGCCACCTCCAGCACGCAGTTGGCGTGCTTGAAGCAGGTCTTTGTAACTATGTGATTTTATCCTACGGTCACAATGCTTTTTCCAGTGACAGTATGAGGCGCATGCTTTTGGAAAGAAACACAGACGATGCGGTATTCGGCCACTTCGGAGCTGTAGCGGGTTATTCCCTGGCGGCACGGAGAGCCATGCATACCTTCCGCACGGGTCCAGAAACTTGGAAACAGATCGCTGTCGGGCAGAGAAAATGGGCCAACCTGAATCCCACGGCCACCATGTATGACCATCCAATGACTTTTGAGGATTACTACAACGCCAGATGGATCGTGGAGCCTTTTCGTCTTTTTGACACCTGCTTGATGACAGACGGTGGCAGGGCTATCATCATCACATCCGCCGAAAGGGCGGGCGATCTAAGGCATCCCCCTGTTCTCATTATGGGAATGGGGCAGCACAACCCTTCGTCCGACGTTCATCAAGCAACTCACCTCGCCGGTCCAACAGGCGCCAAGAAGGCTGGGGAGATGGCGTTAAGGATGGCGGGTATTACGTTAGACGATATCGATGCCTGCGAGATCTATGACTGTTTCACCTATACCGTGGAGATCACCTTGCAAGACTATGGATTTTTTGGGCCTGGTGAGGCTGAAGATTGGCTCAAAAACGGGACGATTGAGACCGGCGGGAGAATGCCGGTCAATACATCCGGGGGGCAGCTCTCTGAGGCTTATTACATGGGCCTTACGCCTCTAACAGAGGGAGCCATGCAGCTGATGGGCCGATGTGATAAGAGACAGCTGGGACCGGCCACCAGCACAAAGTCGCCCCAGATCATTTTATGCAGCGACAACGGCGGGATACTTCAGACCCATAGTAGTATCATCTTAAGGAGGGCATGAATGGGCGAATACAAGAAACCACTTCCCAACATTAACGGAGACAGCAGGGAATTTTGGGCCGGCTGCAAAGAGCATGAATTAAGATTCCAGAAGTGTGAAGTCTGCGGCCATGTCCGCTGGCCGGCCTCTATCATCTGTCCAATTTGTTACTCCAGGAAGACGCAATGGATTAATGCAGAAGGAAAAGGCAAGGTTTACAGCTTTGTTGTCTATCATGTGGCCTACGATCCAGGGTTTGAGAACGACCTTCCCTATGTCGTGGCGGACGTGGAGCTGGAAGAGGGGCCTCGCCTCCTCACCAATATCGTGGGGTGCCGGCCTGATGAGGTGAAATGTGACATGCCCGTGGAAGTGACATGGGAGGATGTGACAGAGGAGTTCAGTTTGCCCAACTTTAAACCACCATAACTCCTATGTCGTAGGCCATAACAACTCATGACAATCAAAAGTTATTTTTATAAGTTTATATATTGGAGGGCTGAAAGATGAAAAATTATAAAAATTTCTGTTTGACGGCGGGTGTTATTATTATATTACTGATTACCTTTTTATTGTTACCTTCTCTCAATGTTAAAGCAAAAGAAGAACCCAAGTGGTGCCCTCTCTGTGGGATGAATCTGAAGATGTACCATCAGACGAGCAACCGACTCACTTATTCTGATGGAACGAAGGATCAGACATGCAGCATCTTTTGTGCTGCCCAACTCTATGAAAAAAGGCCAACGGAGATCGATCGATGGGAGGTCGTCGATTACGAAACCAAGGGATGGATCGATGCCAGAAAGGCCAAATGGCTGATTGAAAGTGACATACCTGGAGTGATGACAGCTGTCAGCAAACTTGCCTTTTCCTCACTGGAAGATGCTAAAAAATACCAGAAAAAACATGGTGGAAAGATTGGTACCTTTGATGATGCATTGAATCGGACGCTCTCTGATATGGGATCGGATAGAAAGATGATCATGGCCAGAGTGGCTGAAATGGCAAAGATGGGTAAGGATCTGGCCGGAAAGCAGGGATGTTACAAATGCCATGGAGAAGAGGGTAAAGGCGGATCCGCATCAGGATGGAATACCCCCGCCTTTTCAAAAAAAATGGACACCCGGGTTAAAATCAAAGAGGCGATTACAAAAGGGTGCCCTGGGATGCCAGGTCATGATGGAAAAATCGATGAAAAGGGGCTTCACGCCATTACTCTCTATATCTGGAGCCTCAGGCCAATGAAGTGATTAGGGAGGAGTGAATAATGAATAGTAAAATTAGGAAAAATATTTTTAGATTGACCTTCTGCAGCCTCTGTCTCTTTGCAATCGTTTCTTTATCATGGAGCGGTGAAGTCAAGCGATGCATCGTCTGTGGCATGGATGTTTCAAAATATCCTCATACGAAATATGTGGTGACGACAACGGAGGGCAAGGAATTTGACACCTGTGGCGTCCAATGTGGCCTCACTCTCCATCTACGGTTCAAAGAAAAGTTCAAATCAGCCACCGCCTCAGATCTTCTGAGCAATCGATCCTTCGATGCTCAAAAAGGATTCTATGTATATAAGAGCACCGTCATCACGGATATGGCTCCAGGTTTCATCTCCTTTGTAACAAGGGCCAATGCTGAAAAATTTCAGAAGGGCTTTGGTGGAAAGGTGGTCACCTATCAGGAAGCCCTGGAAATATGGAAAGAGCAGATGAAATAACTAAAACCCCAATTGAGCGAAAAATAAATTCATCAATGGAATATTTCTCTGATGGTTGGGCTATTTTAGAGAGTTTCAGGCCTCATTTTAAAATCCCCCTCAATCCCCCTTTTACAAAGGGGGATGATAATAGGTTCTCCCCTTTGGCAAAGGGGAGTTAGAGGGGATTTTCCCAAAATTATGGCTCAATTGGGGTAAAAGTCCTTGGTCCAAGGGTTAAGGCAAGGAAGCCAGTTTTGTTGATGGGTTAAGCCCTGGGTCTTTAAATCTTAAGCCCTAACCCATTGGCCTTAAACCCTGCCTGCGGTAGGCAGGCAAACGGGCCTCTTAACCTTGACCTAATAACCATTTTTATCGATGGGTAAAAAAATCCGATTCTACTTACTCTTTCTAATAGCTCTGATCTGTCTGACTATCCTGGCCATGGCATGGGATCAATATTCCTGGAAAAGGGTTCAGGCAGACCAGATGATTGCCTTTCAGAGGATGGTAGGAGGGGTTGGAATGGGGGCCATCAGCACTCCCATCTGGAACTTCATTAACTTCGATCCTCGTATCCAACCTGTCGATGATTCCATCACCTGGCCCATTCCTGGCGGATACTCTTACAGTCCGGATCGAACGGCAACGGTTTCCTATTTTGAAGAGATTCCGGTCAATCAACTTCTTATTCCCCCCTCACCCTCGCCCTCTCCCCCCAGTCGGTACGACTCGCAACCGAGGGGAGAGGAAAAAGGTGAGGGGAAATGAAACGGAAGATCTATTGAATAAACACCTCAATCTTCTTTTTACTGCCGTTGGAAATATTATTAGAAATAAGATCCGAAGTCTCGTTCTTATACTTTGTCTCATCGCCGTTCTCTTTCCTTTCATTACTGCCCTCTCAATCTCTGAGGGGATAAAATTCCAATCCCTCATTTCCGTGGAAGAAGGGGCCGACATCTATGTCACCTCGGATTATTTTGGAAGCAATGCCCCCATCTCCCTTGATTACCTCGAAGGTTTTAGAAAAATGGATGGAGTGACAAAGGTCTATCCTCGCATCGTTGGGAGAACCTATTTTGTCAACCGATTGGCGACGATTGTTGGAATACTCCCTGAGAACATTCCAAAATCGATCCATCTCGCTCAGGGAGAAATGTTTCGTGAAAAAGGGGAGGTCATCATTGGAAAAGGCTTGGCCAAAGAATTTCTTCTGCAGCCCGGTGTCCGTTTCTCCCTTTCGGTCAATCCCTCAAAACTCTTTCGGGTTACAGGTTTTTTTGACGCTGAGGCATCGATCTGGAGTGCTAACTTGATTTTGATGAGCTTTGAAGATGCCATGGAATTTTTCCAGATGAGAGGGAAGGCGACCGATATTCTCATCTATACAAGGCCTGGATATGCCACGAAATTAGCGGAAAAGATTCAGGAGACAACCGGACCTTCTAATCTTGATCGATCTGAGCCCCCCTTGAGGGTCCAGGATAAGACGCTGGTCAAGAGATATTTTCAAAGAGGCTTTAATTACAAGGCTGGGGTATTTACTGCCCTTTACACCGTCGCTTTTGCCCTGGCCATTCCAGCCCTGCTGATTGTTTCAGGATTTGGACAGACAGAGAGGAGAAAAGAGATAGGGGTCATCAAAGCAACTGGCTGGCAGACACAAGAGGTGATGGAAATGGTGGCATTGGAAAACCTCATCCTGAGTCTTACGAGCGCTCCCCTTGCGATTCTCTCTGCTATGGCCTGGTTGAAATGGTTTAATGGGGCATTTATCGCTCAATTTTTCATTGCTGAAATTGGGTTGATGGCTCCCTTCCCGGTCCCTTCGCGATTTCTTCCCCTTCCATGCTTTTTGGCTTTTCTCTTTGCCATTGTTTTAACGATGGTGGGAAGCCTTTACTCCACCTGGAAGACATCTGCGATACCCCCTGTAGAGGCAATGCGGTAATGGAAACGATCATTCGGACAGAGAAGGTAGATAAAATCTATTATGAGGGAAGGCCTGAAGAGGTTCGGGCCCTCCATCAGATTGATGTGGAGATTCCCAAGAATCGCCTCGTTCTCATCCGGGGCCCTTCAGGTTCCGGGAAAACCACCCTTCTTAACGTCATCAGCACCATCGATCGTCCTACCCAGGGCCGGATTCTTTTTTATGGAGAAGATGTTTCAACCTATTCCGATGTCCAGCTCTCCCGAATTCGCCAGAAGACCATCGGTTTGATTTTCCAGAATTTCAACCTGTTACCACGCCTGCCTGCATGGGAAAATGTCGCCTTCCCTCTGCTCCCCCTTGGGATTATGGAAAAGGAAAGGCGGCGGAGATCCAAGGAGATGCTGATTCAATTGAAACTGGAAAAGAGAATAGATCACCCCCCTGAACAAATGTCTGGAGGGGAACAGCAGAGGGTGGCTATTGCCAGGGCTTTAATCAATAACCCTGAAATCGTGATTGCTGACGAGCCCACTTCTAACATCGATGTGGAATCGATCAAGATCCTCTTGGATATTCTTATGAGCCTTAAAAGTAACGGCAAGACGATTATTGTTTCCAGTCATGATCCTATCTTCCTTGATTATAGTGAAATGACTTTCTTGTTAAAGGAGGGAAGGCTCATGGACATCGAACAGCGGAGTTCAAAATGATTTTAAATGCCCTCAGCATCACCCTGATATTTATTGGTGCTCTTTGTGCTTTACTGGCTTTCTGGGGAGGAATCTCATCTTTCTTCCTTTATCAAAAATGGAGAAGATCCTCAACGCCTGAAGAAAGAACTTCTCTTGAAGATCGTTCCTATTTGATTCTCTTAATCATGGTAATTGTCTTATTGATCAGGCTGATCAACTGGCCGCTCTTTTACGGCACCCTTCAGAGTTTCATTCATGATATCGAAGGGGCTATGTGCATCTTTGGCGTGACTCAGGTGAGGCCAGGTCTCACCCGTTTTTTGGAGTTTCTCAAACCGATTATCTTTTTTTTGATAGGAGGATGGTTCATCCTACATATCCTCGATCGGGCGACCAAGACCTCTCCCTTAATGGGGAGAAAGTTACTCCTTCTCTCTTTGATTTCCATCTTCGTTCTAATCGATTCCATTGGGGATATTCTCCTTATGATTGAGATCGCACCCGGAACCCTGGTTTCCTGTTGCACCACAGTGACCGATATCTCTAACCGGCCGACTCGAACGACCCCGGAATCCCTTTTCGGTCCCCAATATGCTCAGTCCCTAAAAATAATCTATTTTGCTTCTCATCTTCTCCTCGTAGGGATGGTGGGTTTCGTTTTAAAATTTAAGAAACTTGAAAAAACTTTTTCTTGGCGAAGGGGAATATTCGCTTTTTTGTTTCTTTTTGCCTTTGCAAACGGCATCCTTTTTGTCTTATCCCAAATTGAGGTGTTTGCTCCTGCCATGATGCACCTTCCTTTTCACCATTGTCTCTATTGCCTTTGGCAATACGTACCAGATAGCATCGTCATGTACTTACTTTTCATTTTGGGGACATTCTCTGTAGGGTGGGGATTCACAACAGAACTTTTTGGGAAAATTGGTGAGGCCTCTGACTTATTACCTAACTATTTAAGAAAAATTTACTGGTTTGCCTTTTTCTTTTTATCGGCGTCTTTGCTGATACTCATCATCCATTGGTTGGCAGATTAAGATGGCCTCAAACAAAAGATGGATAACTCTCTTTATTATCTTTGTAATTATTTCTTTAGCCTCAGGTTGCAAAGGGGAAAGAAAACCCATAGAGGAACGTTGTGACTATGATGGAGTGAAAATCGAGCCTCTCTATGCTGTCTATTTTACTCTTCAAGATGGTTCGGAGAAAAAATTTTGTTCCATCGTCTGCGCCTTTATGAGTTTTTCAGAACTCAAGAAAAAGGTGAAAGAAGTGATGGTGGTGGACGAAATCTCAGGGAAAAAGATCAGTGACTCTCAGGCATTCTTTGTCGAAAGTGAGGTGGTCACTGTTCTGCATAATAAGAATCGGATCCATGCATTTGGAAACCGGGAGGATGCTGAAAAGCATTTAAAAAGATTTAATGGAAGATGGAATGAAAATCCATTTCGGTAATCCGTTGGTTACGTTTCTTCCCCTTGAATCAATGATAAATTTTGTGATATGATTTAAAATAAACTTTAAAAAGGGGGAGAAGAAGATGACACTCAAAGAAAGATTTATGAACAGGCTGATGGGAAAGGAAGTGGACAAGACTCCTTCGGGATGCACCACCACTTATGGTGTAGTGGATTTCATGAAAAAGTGTGGCTATGAGAGACCTCTTGCGGATACAGATCCTGTGGCCATGACTGAACTGGGTTATGCAGGCCACCAATACGGGGGCTTTGAATGGATCAAGGCCATGGGGTGGGATATTTTACCTCTGAGCGAGGCGTTTGGTTGTGAGCTGGGTACTCCGAAAATCGACTTGCAATACTCGGTCAAAGGCCATCCCTATGCCGAGAGTATCGATAACCTCGCCTTTCCTTCTAATTTTCTCGAAAAGGGCAGATTCCCTGTTTTTAAGGAAAACTTAAAACTTCTTAAGAAAAAGGTTGGAGAAGAACTTGCAATGTTTGGGGAATCAGAAGGTGCCTTTACCTGTGCGGCCAATCTCGTGGGAACAGAACAGTTTATGAAGTGGTGCATGAAAAAACCCGATATGGTTTTTAAGGTTTTAGAAGTGACCAAACAGGCAGCCATTGCCGCAGCCAACTTTGCCATTGACCATGGGGCTGACTATTATGTTTATGCTGAACCCTCCTCGGGGCCTGCCCTCTTGAGCCCGAAATTGTGGGAAAAATTTGTGTTGCCTATTGAGAAGGAGATCGCGAGTAAGGTAAAGGGTCCGGTGGTTCTTCATATCTGTGCTAACACGGATCCCATCATCGAACTCATGTGCGAGACAGGTATGGTTGGAATCAGCATCGAAGAGAAAGCCGACCTGAAACGGGCGGTTGAGATTGCCCATAAAAAGGGTGTGAAAGTTTTTGGGAATGTAGCCACGGCAACCACCCTATTCAGTGGCACTCCAGAAGAAGCATATAAAGAAGCGATCACCTCCTTGGAAAATGGTACGGATTTCTTATGTCCTGGATGTGGTATCGCACCACGCTCTCCCCTTGAAAACATCCTTCAACTCAAAAAAGCAAGGGACAATTTTTTCAAATAGAAATTGCCCCTCCTTCTACCCTATCTTTGCCGAGAAAAAAATAGAGATCAACCCTCCCCCTTGATGCCTGCCTGACGGTAGGCAGGGGGGAGGGTGAGGGTATGGATAAAAATGATGAAAAAAGGCCCGGATAGAAAAATCATCTTTTTTGGTTGTCCTCTGGATAGTGATGAAAGGCATGAATCCATTCAAGAGAAGCTTGTCCTAAAAGGGTTGGAAGAGATCATCGCCGATCCCTACGATGGCATCATGGAAATAATCCGTCAGGAGGTTGACCCAACCCTCTGGTCAGAAAAGGGTTCAGTCGATGTACCCAGTTGGCTTTGTCCTATTCCTTCTTTGACAGATGAAGAGAAAATAAAAACAGAAGCATTTGTTGATTTTATGGATTGCGGAGGTTTTGAGGCCTATGCCCAACAGATAGGAGATTTCATTGAAACGGATATTTTTCCTGATATTCCTTGTATGCTGGCAGTGGATCACTCTTTAACCGGTGGGGCTTTTAAAAAATTGGTAGAGCTGTATGAGCCGGAAAATATATCTTTGATTGTTTTAGACAGCCACACCGATGCCATTCCCATGTCTGCCATGGCTGGGATGATCCAATACGACATCGATACCAACCCGGATTCGGTTCATGATCGTCATGATCCATTCCTATATGATCGAAAAGATTCTTATAACGCAAGCTCTTTCATTCATGACTTGTTAGCCAAAGAGGTGTTGAAACCAAAAAATTTGTATCTCATCGGGATCAGTGACTATCCTCCCAAACATGCTTTTCGTATTAAGGATTTAAGGATAGAGAAATATGTCCATATTTTTTCCGAACTGAAGCAAAAAGGCGTGACGATGTTAACCAAGAACGATTTCTTAATCTCTCCCTCCAAAGTAAAAAGTATTCTGAACCATATTAAGACCACTTATGTTTACATTTCAATTGACTTAGACATCGGAGCGCGAAATGGGATTGAAGGAGTTCGATTTCTCGAAAGGCAGGGTCTGAATGAGAGACAGATCTATCAAATCGTCGATTTACTCAGGGGCCTTTTATCCACGAAACATCGATTGGCCGGCATGGATCTCTCTGAGATCAATCCCCGCAAAGCGGGTGGCCAACTCATTACGGGGAAGGATCAAACTTATCGCATTGCAACGAATATCATTAAAAAACTTTTATGGGAAAGGTGAAAAAATTTCATTGAAACATAAATTTGGAAGATGTTATAAATATCGATCATGAAAACAAAGATATTTTTTTACTCCCTTTTGGTACCCCTCCTCCTTTTCCTGAATCTACCTTTATTAGTGGAAGGCGGAGAAGATGATCTTTTATCAAAAATAAAGATGATTCCGATAAAGGGAAACAAGAAGACTCCAGATTTTTCTTTGCAAGACATCAATGGTAAAAAAGTTGAATTAAAACAATTCAAAGGAAAGGTCATTTTTCTCAATTTTTGGGCGACCTGGTGTACTCCCTGCAAGGAAGAGATGCCTTGCATGGAAATTCTATACCAGCAGTTTAAAGAAAAGAATTTTGCGTTATTGGCCATTTCTGTTGACTACGGGGGTTTGAAACCCGTCAAGGAATATATTAACAGACATCATTACACTTTCCCCGTTTTACTCGATCCAAAGGGTAGAACACTCGACCTCTTTGGAGTGAAAGGAATTCCTACAACATACCTGATTGACAAAAAAGGAATAATGGTGGCAAAAGCAGTGGGTCCTCGGGACTGGAATAGTCCAGAAGTTGTCTCTCTTATCAATCTCCTAATTGAAAAAGAATAAATCCTAAACTTCCTTGACAAATTCAATAAAGGAATTTATTTTTATATAAAGGGTTTTTATTTAAAGTCTACAGGTGTTTGGGCTACGGCTACGAAGCCAGTTTCGGTTACCGGTAACGGTTAAGTACAAAGGAATTGAAGACGATAAACGTATTGATTTTGTGTTAATATGTTTTTTAAATAAAAAATTTAATATTAAATTCAAAAAATAGGAAAGAGCTCTTGACCAAGGACCTAATTAAATTTGGGTCCCCGAATTGCTAAAACCTTCACCCCCCTTAAGGTTTAGCCAAAAGGTCAAGAGCTTTTTGTTTAGATTTTGAACATGAATGGGTCTAAATAAATAAATGGTTCTAACTCATTTAAATTAAAATGTTTTTCGAACATCGTTATCCATGAGGGGTTTAAACTGGAGATCGCATTAACATTTAAAAGAGGGACTTTCTTTTAAGAAGGAAGGTGATAATATGGGTTTAAAGTTATTACGATTAGGAAAAGCAGTTTTTCTCTCCTTGCTCATTCTAATTCCATTCTCTTCTTTGGCTCAATCAGAAAGAACACGGATCCATTTAGATCAATTGGTTGAGGAGGCGCTCCAGAACAATCCGGAAATCTTTGCAGCCAAGAAGAATTGGGAGGTATTTAGGGAAAAAATCCCGCAAGCCTCTGCCCTGGAAGATCCGATGTTCAGCTTTGGAATCATCAGCCTCCCCACCAACTTCAGCTTTAGAGATGAGGATATGACGATGAAAGAATTTTCCATCTCTCAAAAGTTTTCATTTCCCGGGAAAAGACCTTTGATGAAGGAGATGGCGTCCAAGGAGGCTGAGGCCGTTTCCACAGAGATCGAGGGGAAAATCAATCGGATTATTAAAGAAGTGAAAAACGCCTACTATGATCTCTCCCATGTCTACCGTACCATAGAAGTCGCACAAAGAAATAAAAAGATTCTGGAAGATTTTGCAAAAATTGCTGAGACGCGCTATGCCGTGGGAGAGGGAATCCAACAGGATGTGTTCAAGGCCCATGTGGAAGTCTCCAAAATGGTGGATGAATTGATTATGCTGGGGCAGAAAAAGAAAGCCCTGGAGGCAAAATTGAACACTTTGCTCAGTCGACCTCCAGAATTGCCTATGGGTGAACCTGAAGAGGTGGTCTATAAAAAATTTCCTTTTGCCATGGAAGGACTTCAGAAAATGGCCTTAGAGATGAACCCGACTCTAAAGGGAATGAAAAAGATGATCGAGGCAAGGGAAAAAGCCTATGTCCTTGCCAAGAGAGAATATTATCCTGACTTCAATTTCCGTTTTGCCTATGGCCAGAGGGATAATGGTCCGGAAATGAGGCGTCGGGACATGTTGACAGGGATGATCGAGGTGAACATCCCCATCTTCTATAAGTCGAAACAGGACCGAAAAGTTGCAGAGACAAAAGCTGATATACTTGCCACAGAGGCCCAATACCGAGCGATGAAGAATGAGATCCTTTTCATGATTACCGATATCGCCACTATGGTTCAACGGGGGGAGAGGCAGTTAGAACTTTATCAGACAGGCATTATCCCCCAGACAAGCCTTCAAATCCATTCAGCCATGAGTGCCTATCGAGTGAATAAGGCTGATTTTATGACCTTACTGGATAGTCAAATGACGCTCTATAGATATGAGTTGGAGTATCATCAGGCATTGACCGATTATGAAAAAAATATTGCCAGCTTAGGGGCCACTGTTGGCAACCCATTTTTTGAGAGGGGGGAAGGAAAATGAAAAGATGGATTTGGCTCACCCTCTTTTTAATTCTGCCTTGGCTGATCTTTGGTTGTGGGAAAGAGACCCCTACGCATCAAGGACATCAAGAACAGGTAAAGCAAGAAGTAGACAAAACAGAAGGCATGGACATGAAAGACCTGACCATGGAGTCTATCGAGAAAGAAGGGAAGATGCAAGAGGTGACTTCTGGGGCAGTTCAGATCTCTCCGGAACGACAACAACTCATCGGAGTAAGGATCGGGGTTGTAGAGAGGAGGTCTCTTGAAAAAGCGATTCGTACTGTTGGAAGAATTGATTATGATGAAAAAAGGATCGTCACGGTCTCACCCAAAATCGGAGGATGGGTCGAAGACCTTTATGTTGATTTCACAGGAAGATTTGTCAAGAAGGGCGAGCCACTTCTTACTCTTTACAGCCCGGAACTGGTTTCAACGCAAGAGGAATATTTGCTCGCTCTTAGAGCAAAGGAATCTTTGACCAAGAGTCCTTTTCCGGAAGTGGCTGGAAGCGGGACCTCTCTATCGGACTCTGCCAAAAGACGCCTCAAGCTTTGGGACATCACCGACGACCAGATTAAAGAATTGGAGGAAAGGGGTCAGTCTAAAAAGACTCTTACTCTTTATTCACCTTTCAGTGGAGTTGTTCTTGAAAAAATGGTTTACGGAGGGATGAATGTTATGCCGGGGATGGCTCTGTTCAAGCTGGCGGATCTCTCGGTCGTCTGGCTCATTGCGGATATCTATGAATATGAACTCCCTTTTATTCGTTTGGGACAACAAGCTACGGTTCAACTTTCCTATCTTCCCGGAGAGACCTTTACAGGAAAGGCGATCTACATCTATCCCTACTTAGATTCAAATACCCGGACGGCAAAGGTGAGATTTGAGTTCCCAAATCCTCATGGAAAATTGAAGCCCGAAATGTATGCCAATGTGGAGATGAAGATTCATCTCGGACATAAATTGGCTATCCCAGAAGGAGCTGTGATTGATACGGGTCTTCGACAGATCGTGATTGTGGATAAAGGGGATGGCTATTTTGAACCCAGGGAGATCCAGGTTGGGGCAAAGGTGGAAAACTATTATGAGGTGCTTAAAGGGCTCAAGGCTGGAGAACGTGTGGTGACGAGCGCCAATTTCTTGATCGATTCCGAATCGAAGTTTAAAGAGGCCATTGGAGGAATGGGCCATTCCCATTAGTGGAAAAAAGTTCGTTATCCGGTCAAGGTTAAGATGCCCGTTTCGTCGAGGGGTTACGTTGATCGTTTTAAAATCTAACCATAACCCTTTAACGATAAACGATACGGACTTCGTTACCTTAACCAAAGGGCCATTCTTCATTTTATGATTGATAACAATGATGCAAGGGCTTGGAGGCCTTAAGATAAAGAGGATCAGATAATGATCGAGAAGATTATCGAGATCTGCGCAAGGAATCGTTTTTTAGTCTTTACCGTTGTCTTCCTGTTAATGCTCGGAGGGGTTTATGCGATGAAGAATATTCCCCTCGATGCGATACCCGATATCTCTGATGTTCAAGTCATTGTATATACCCCATGGGAAGGCAGAAGTCCTGACCTTGTTGAAGATCAGGTGACTTACCCCATTGTCTCAGCCTTGATTTCCGCACCGAAAGTCAAGACGGTCAGAGGTTTTTCCGATTTTGGATTTTCTTATGTCTACGCCATCTTTGAAGATGGAACAGATATCTATTGGGCAAGGTCCAGGGTCCTGGAGTACATGCAACAGATCACCGGGAGGCTTCCGGAAGGCGTGAATCCCGTTCTGGGACCGGATGCCACCGGTGTGGGATGGGTTTATACCTATGCCTTGGTGGATGAAAAAGGGAAACATGACCTCGCCTATCTCCGGACCCTTCAGGACTGGTACCTCCGTTATGCCTTGGCCAGCGTGGAGGGTGTTGCAGAGGTTGCGAGTGTTGGAGGGTTTGTCAAGCAGTATCAGATCCATATCGATCCCAATCGGATGTCAGCCTACGGCCTGTCCATCCGTGATGTCATGGATCGGGTGAAGATGTCGAACAATGATGTCGAGGGAAGGCTTCTCGAATTTGGCGGAAGGGAATACATGGTCAGAGGCCGGGGATATATCAAATCTGTGGAAGATATCCAGAAGATTGCTGTGGGCAATAGTCGAGGAACACCCATTCTTCTTCGGGATGTCGCCCAAGTGTCACTGGGACCTGAGATACGAAGGGGAATTGTTGAGTTGGACGGAAAGGGGGAAGTGGTCGGTGGCATCGTGGTGATGCGATTTGGTGAAAACGCTCTCCATGTGATCGAGCGGGTAAAAGCCAAGATCGAAGAGATCCGTCCCGGACTTCCCGAGGGGGTGAAGATTATTCCCACATATGATCGTTCTGAACTCATACGTCTTTCTATTAAAAATCTTCAAAAAACCCTGCTCACGGAAATCGTTGTCGTCAGCTTGGTCATCATCATCTTTCTTTTCCATTTTCAATCCGCCTTGGTCCCAATCTTTGCTCTCCCCATTGCCGTGGTTGTTTCCTTTATCCCTATGTACCTCTTAAAAATCACTTCCAATATCATGTCCTTAGGGGGGATCGCTCTTTCTATCGGAGTCGTGGTGGATGCATCGATTGTCATGGTGGAGAATGGCTACCGCCATCTTTCCGAAGGTACGGAGGAAGATCGAAGAAATCACTGGGCCACCGTGGTCCGTGCTTGTCAACAAGTAGGACGAGGTATCTTTTTTGCCCTGATGATCATCGTCATTTCTTTCATTCCCGTGTTTTTGCTCGAGGCTCAGGAAGGGAGATTGTTCAGACCCCTTGCTTTTACCAAGACCTTTGCCATGGCCGCCTCGTCGATTCTGGCGATCACGCTCGTCCCTGTCCTGATGACGATCTTTTTAAAAGGAAAACGTCTCAAACCCGAGTCAGGAAATCCGGTTTCAAGGTTTTTCAGACGGTTTTATGAACCGGTTATACGTTTGGTCCTAAGGTACAAAAAGACGTCCCTCCTCATCAACTTTCTTTTGATTCCTTTGAGCATTTTCCTCCTCTTTAGAATTGGAAGTGAATTCATGCCCCCCCTCTATGAGGGGACGATTTTTTATATGCCTGTCACCAGTCCTGGGATTTCGGTGACCGAGGCAGGAAGACTTCTTGCTATCCAGGATAAAATCCTGAAAAGTTTTCCTGAGGTCCATACCGTTTTCGGTAAGGCAGGTCGAGCGGAGACTTCGACAGACCCAGCCCCTTTTAGTATGATGGAGACAACCGTCCATCTTAAGCCCAGAGATCAATGGACAGAAGTGAAAAAGGATTATTCCTCCCTTCCAGAAGGGTTAAGACCGGTGGCAGAGAAGATTTTTGGAGCTCATCGAAGACGAACTTATGAAGAACTGGTAGAAGAGATGGACAAAAAGATGCAATTTCCAGGACTCCAGAATGCGTGGACCATGCCCATCCGGGCAAGGATTGATATGCTGAGCACAGGGATCCGGACACCGGTAGGGATCAAGATTTCCGGGCCGGACTTAAAGACGATCGAAGAACTCGGGATCCATATCGAAATGATTTTGAAGGAGATGGCTGGGACAAGAAGTGCTTATGCAGAGAGGGTTGCGGGAGGATATTTTACAGATATCAAGATTAATCGAGATGCCATTGCCCGATATGGTCTAACGATCGGAGAGGTTCAAGAAGTGATCCAAACCGCCTTAGGGGGGATGAACATCACTCGTACCATCGAAGGGAGGGAACGTTATCCTGTCAACATTCGTTATCCAAGAGAACTTCGGGATGATTTAGAGAAGCTTAAAAGAATATTGGTTCCCGTAAGAATAGGAGCTTCTTCAGGAATGCAGCAGATAAGGAGTTCTGGGTCAGGGGTGGCTCACATTCCATTAGCTCAACTGGCTGACATCAGCATGACCACAGGCCCAGCCATGATCCGTGATGAAGATGCCATGCTCACGGGATATGTGTTTATCGACGTTACAGGAAGGGATATCGGAAGATATGTGGAAGAGGCAAAGAAGATGGTCAGAGAAAAATTAACACTCCCACCAGGATATTCCCTCTCATGGAGCGGTCAATATGAATTCCAACTTCGGGCCAAGGAGAGATTAAAGATTTTAATGCCGATTGTTTTTTTCGTCATCTTTATTCTTCTTTATATGACTTTCCACTCTGTTTCAGAGTCTATCATTTTGATGATCGCCGTCGTTTATGCCATGACAGGGGGAGTGATCCTTCAATACCTTCTGGGTTACAATTTCAGCGTAGCCGTCTGGGTGGGTTACATCGCACTCTATGGATTGGCCGTGGAGACGGGTGTCGTGATGATCATCTATCTTCATGAGGCACTGAACAAACGTTTGATTAAAGGGGAGGTAACCAGACAGGAAATTCACGATGCAACCGTGGAGGGTTCGGTGCTTAGGCTTCGCCCGAAGTTGATGACAGTGGGAACCACTATGATCGCCCTTGTTCCGATCATGTGGTCGGCTGGCGTAGGGGCTGATGTGATGAAACCCATTGCTACCCCCATTATCGGAGGCCTTTTGACCTCAACGATCCATGTCCTCATTATCACACCTGTCATTTTTGCCTTGGTGAAGGAAAGACAGTTGAAGAAGGGAAAGTTAAAAGCCGCGGAGATAAAGATTTGATCAATAATTTTAACTTATTCATCAGGTATCCTTGAAATAGAGAAAACAGTGAATATATTTATAGAAGGGGTAGTCTAAATCAAAGAGATTGTTTTAAGGGGGAGTTTCAAAGGGAGGTTTTCGTTATGGGGAAATTAATTTCAATTTTTGGGGCACTCATTTTGAGTCTGTTTTATCTTACATCACTTTCTCTATCTCAGCATAGCCATGGCCATGGGGCAGCCCCGATGAAGATGGATACCCGGGAGGTAATCGTTGAAGGGGTCAAGGTCATTTTTCAGATTATGAGTAATGAAGAGCATAAGAAGATGCTTAAGGACATGAAGATGAAAGAGGATATTGAGCCTGGGACGACCCACAATATTACCGTTATCCTGAAAGACGAAAAGGGTCAAAAAGAGATTACCCATGCACAGATCAATATGAAGGTCGTCGATCCCAAGGAAAAAGATCAGGTGAAGCCTATGAAATATGAGGAAATGATGAAAAGTTATGATGCCTATTTCAACCTTCCGGAAAAAGGAAAGTATCAGGTAATGATTCTTTTTAAAGTAGGAGAACAGAAGAGAACTGCTGGAATCTATTATGAAGTTAAATAACCAAATTCCCTGCCTACCGTAGGTAGGCAAGCACCAATAACCAAATAATGACCAAAATCCCAATGACTAAAATTCAAAATAGGGCTATGAAATAGGGTTTTGGCTATTTGGATATTGGCTAATTGGAATTTATTTGGGATTTGGAATTTGGTTATTGGGACTTTATCTATTGAGCTGTTAACAGCAGAGGGCTGTTTATGGAATCCAAAGATCCCAGAGAAGAGTTAGTCCGAATTGACCTCCCTATCACTGGAATGTCCTGTGCCAGTTGTGCGGCCAAGATTGAAAAAGGGTTGGCTAAGGTTGAGGGTGTTTCTCAGGCCAACGTCAATTTTGCTGCGGAAAAGGCCACGGTCTTCTTTCATCCTGAGCAGACCGATGTTTCCCATCTTATCGACAAGGTGAAGGACTTAGGCTATGGGGCAAAAGTGGAGAAGGCGGTTCTTCCCATTCAGGGAATGACCTGTGCCTCCTGTGTGAGCAAAGTAGAAAAGGTGTTGAGTTCTTTAAAAGGAGTGGTTCATGCGAATGTAAACTTCGCCACAGAGAAGGCATCGGTTGAATATATACCTGAAGAGGTGTCGATCAGAGATCTCAAGAAGGCTGTTAAAGAAGCTGGTTATCAGGTTCTCGAAGTCAAAGTCGGAGACTCGACTCTACGAGAAGAGGATATTGTTGAGAAAGAAAGACTTGCCAGGGAAGCGGAACTCCTTAAGCTAAAGCAAAAATTCATCATTGGTGCTGTTCTCCTCGTTCCTATCCTTATTCTCATGTATGGTGGCTCCCTTCTTGAAAAGTGGATAGGCCTTTCCATGGGGACAAATTTCTTCATTCAATTTTTATTGGCTACTCCTGTCCAGTTCTGGGCGGGCTGGCAGTTTTATGCGGGGTTCTGGAAGGCGACAAAACATAAGACCAGCGATATGAATACATTGATCACAGTGGGGACTTCGGCAGCTTATCTCTACAGTCTGATCGTGACTTTTGGCCCTCATCTGATCATGGTCAAAGGTCTGATGATGGATGTCTATTTTGATACCTCTGCAGCCATTATCGTCCTCATCCTTCTTGGAAGATTTTTAGAGGCGAGGGCAAAGGGAAAGACCTCAGAGGCGATTAAGAAGCTGATTGGTCTTCAACCCAAAACCGCCAGGGTCCTTCGAGATGGAAACGAAGTGGATATTCGGGTTGAAGAGGTGTCCACAGGAGATGTCGTCGTGGTTCGCCCTGGCGAAAAAATACCGGTCGATGGTATTGTGAAGGAAGGTTACTCCTCTGTGGATGAATCCATGGTGACTGGAGAGTCCTTACCCGTTGGAAAGAAGAGGGGTGATTCCGTCATTGGTTCAACAATCAACAAGACCGGGACATTTAAGTTTGAAGCGACCAAAGTAGGAAAAGATACGGTTCTTGCTCAGATTGTCCGGCTGGTCCAGGAAGCTCAAGGATCGAAACCTCCTATTGCCCGGCTGGTCGATGTCATTGCCAGCTACTTTGTACCGGTTGTCATTTCTATCGCCATCATCACTTTCATCATATGGTATTTCTTCGGACCTCACCCTGCCCTGACTTATGCCTTTCTCAATTTTGTTGCGGTTCTTATCATCGCCTGCCCCTGCGCTCTGGGATTGGCAACTCCCACCTCCATCATGGTGGGGACAGGGAAGGGTGCAGAAAATGGAATTTTGATTCGAGGGGCAGAGGCTCTGGAGACGGCGCATCAATTGAATACAATTGTTTTAGATAAGACAGGGACTTTGACTAAAGGCGAACCCTCGGTAACGGATATTATTGAGTCCGATAAGTTTTCAAAGAAAGACATTTTGACATTGGCTGCCTCTGCAGAGAAAGGATCAGAGCATCCTCTGGGAGAGTCTATCGTTAAAAAGGCGAAAGAAGAGAATTTAAGCCTTTTGGATTCGCAAAACTTCCAGGCCATTGCAGGACACGGCATCGAGGCAACGATCGATTCAAAAAGAGTCCTCCTTGGAAATTTAAGGTTGATGGAAGAGAAAAAGGTGAGCCTCAATGGTTTACTGAATAAAGCGGAACGGTTTTCCAATGAAGGAAAGACCTCTATGTTTTTAGCGGTGGATGGGGAGGCTGCGGGTATCATTGCAGTTGCAGATACATTAAAGGAAAATTCTAAGAAGGCTGTAGAAGCCCTTCACCGGATGGGTCTGGAAGTAGTAATGCTAACAGGTGATAATCAACGAACCGCCAAAGCGATTGCGCATCAGATTGGAGTTGACCGGGTACTGGCAGAAGTGCTTCCTGAGATGAAGGCAGAAGAGATTAGGCGGCTTCAATCAGAGGGCAGGAAGGTTGGGATGGTTGGGGATGGGATCAATGATGCGCCTGCCTTAGCTCAGGCTGATGTGGGGATTGCGATTGGAACAGGAACCGATGTGGCGATGGAGTCATCAGACATCACACTGATCAGTGGGGACCTGAGAGGAATCGTGACTGCCATCGCATTAAGCAAGGCGACTATCCGGAATATCAAGCAGAATCTCTTCTGGGCTTTTGCTTACAATACGATTCTCATTCCCGTAGCCGCAGGAGTTCTTTTTCCATTTTTCGGAGTTCTTCTTAATCCCATTTTTGCAGCAGGGGCGATGGCGTTTTCATCGGTGACGGTCGTTTCGAACGCATTGAGGTTAAGGAGGTTTAAACCGCCCATGAGCTAATTTCGCTGGAACATTGGAATGGTGGAATAGTGGAATCAGGGGAGGATTGTTGAGAAAACCAAATTCTTAGCTTTGAATACCCAATATTCCAAAATTCCAATCTTCCAATATTCCAAAAGGAAGGTCCTATTCCATCATTCCATTGTTCCATTCACATAGAAAGGAGATTCCTATGGCTCAATTTTTTGATGACAACCCGTTATCGATTGGCAATACCCCCTTGGTGAAAATCAACAGAATGGCTCAAGGGCTCAAAGCCACAATCCTGGCTAAGATCGAAGGTCGTAATCCTGCCTATTCGGTTAAGTGCCGGATCGGAGCGAATATGATCTGGACAGCAGAAAAGCAGGGATTACTCAAACCGGGAATGGAGATTATTGAACCGACCAGCGGCAATACAGGCATTGCATTGGCTTATGTGGCCGCTGCAAAAGGATATAAACTGAGTGTGACCATGCCCGAGACCATGTCCATGGAAAGGCGAAAAGTCCTCGCCATTCTGGGTGCAAACATTATCCTGACACCAGGAGCCAAAGGAATGAGAGGGGCGGTTGAGGAAGCCGAGCGGATCGCCGCATCGAGTCCCAGCTACTATATGCCCCAGCAGTTTAAGAATCCTGCTAACCCGGAGATTCATTTCAAAACCACAGGTCCGGAGATCTGGGAACAGACAAATGGTGGGATAGATGTTCTGGTATCAGGAGTGGGCACAGGAGGGACCATTACGGGCGTGTCAAGATATATTAAAGGAGAAAAGAAAAAGAAAATGATTAGCGTTGCTGTTGAACCAGCAGAAAGTTCCGTGATCACGCAGCGTCTTGCAGGGACAGAGCTCAAACCCGGGCCTCACAAGATTCAGGGGATTGGTGCCGGATTCATTCCAGACACTCTGGATTTGTCTATGGTGGATCGAGTTGAGCGGGTGACCAGCGAAGAAGGGATTGAACATGCAAGGCGCCTTGCCCGAGAGGAGGGAATTCTATCGGGTGTCAGTTGTGGTGCAGCGATGGCGGTCGCCCTGAGGCTTGCCAGAAGCGGTGAATTCAATGGGAAAACCATCGTCACCATCCTCCCTGACTCGGGTGAACGGTATCTCAGCGGGCCACTTTTTGAGGGACTTTTTGACGAAGTAGGTCTTCCAAGGATATAAACGATTTCATATCTGCAACTCAGCTCTCTTGCCAATGCTCAAGCCTTGGTCCAAACAGGTTAGGGCTGATCAATGAAAGGGGGAAAGGATAATGGTTTGTGGAAAAAGATTTATTTCAAGAGGCTTTTTAATTCCAGTTCTTATTTTCTTCATCACCCTTCTAAACCTTGAACAGGCCTTTCCGATTACGGAGGACGAGAAGAATAATATTGCTGTCTATGAGAAGGTAGCGGATGGGGTGGTCAATGTGACGAGCATAGCTGTCCAGATGGATTTTTTCTTTAACGCTTTTCCCAGGCAGGGATCGGGTTCCGGCTCCATCATTGATGCGAAAGGTCATATCCTGACCAACCACCATGTGGTGGCCAATGCTCAAAAATTGGAAGTGACCTTGGCGGACGGATCGAAATGGCCTGCCAAATTGATTGGGTCGGACCCGGACAATGACCTTGCCGTGATCAAGATTGAAGCCCCAAAGGAAAAATTGAAAGTCATCCCTATGGGAGACTCTAAAAGTTTAAGGATCGGTCAAAAAGTTCTGGCCATCGGTAATCCTTTTGGCCTGCAGAGAACATTGACCACAGGGATTATCAGCTCCCTGGGTCGAACCATCCGGTCCGAAGCAGGGACGTTAATCGAAGATGTGATTCAGACCGATGCCGCCATCAACCCGGGAAACTCCGGGGGCCCCTTGCTCAACTCAGAGGGAGAAATTGTTGGAATCAATAGTGCCATCATCAGTCCAACCGGCGGAAGTGTGGGCATTGGTTTTGCCATTCCGGTCAATACGGCAAAAAAAGTGGTTCCCGAACTCATTTCAAAGGGCTATGTCACTTATCCCTTTATAGGTGCCACCGTCCAGTCTCTTATTCCTGAAATGGCAAAGGATCTCAAACTTAAAATAGAAAGAGGAGCGATGATTTCAGAAGTGGTAAAAGGCGGACCTGCGGACAAGGCAGGCCTGAAGGGAGGAAACCAGCGGGTCCAGGTTGGAAATATGATTGTGCTCGTGGGTGGAGATATTGTGGTGAAGGTGGATCAACAGGAAGTGAAAACGAATGATGAGCTCATCCGATATCTCCGTGAGAAAAAACCGGGGGATACTGTTCTTCTCAAAGTTTATCGAAAGGGAGATTCTGTTGATGTGAAGGTGACCCTCGGCGAGAGACCGAGGAGGAAGTAACCCTATCTTTAATTTTAGATTTCAGACTCGAGATTTGAGATTTTTCAATCTAATATCTGCAATTTAAAATATGCAGTCGTAAATGAATGATCCTTTTTATATTCAATGGCATTTCACTAACCTTTGCAATCTTCGCTGTCAACATTGCTACCAAGAGGATTTTTCAAATAAGAGTGATCTGGATGGGTCAGGGCTTAAGAAGATCTCTGATCATCTCCTCACCACTCTAAGAGAATGGGATCAAACAGCCTGTATTCATCTGACGGGTGGCGAGCCTTTATTAAAACCTGAGCTATTCCCCCTCCTCAATGAGTTGGACCAACAGTCGGTGGTTGAAGAACTGGGACTCATCACCAATGGTCTTCTGATCGACCCAGACTTGATAAGAAGATTGTCTGGCTTTTCTAAATTAAAGAAAATGAAGATTTCTCTGGACGGAGCAAATGCAGCGACGAATGACTCGATTCGCTCAAAAGGGACTTTTGATAAAGTGATCCAAAACCTTTCCCAACTCAAGGAGGCAGCAAGGTTTGAGATCTTCTTTATGTTCACTGTGATGAAGAGAAATTTTAAAGAACTTCCGTCCTTTTTAAAACTCTGCCAGGACCTCAGCATCGATGGATTGATCATTGAGCGATTCATTCCCTTGGGCAGAGGCCAAGAGATGATGGGTGAGGTGCTCACTAAGAAGGAATGGAAGGAAATGACAAAAATGCTTTTAGATTTTTTCCAAATCGTCGAAGATGATCATTTCTTTCTTCCATATCAAGCCTTTCAAGTCAGTTTTAATGTGGATGAGCCTGAACTACTGGGGGCTCCTTGTGTCATACTTATTTTCGACAGTAGCTTTTTA
>DCVM01000034.1 GCA_002327985.1 Syntrophaceae bacterium UBA2188
AAAAACTCAGGAAACTCCAGTAAAGATTTGACCCCAAATTGCCCCAAACTGATAAGTTAAAGACTTCGTGGAAAAGCCTTGAAAATCATTGACAATGTAAACAATTTTAGATATATTTGTTTCCCTAAGTAAACAATTTATGAAAAAAGATTACCTCCTCCAAGTCATTGCCGAATGGCTTCGTGAAATGGTTTTCCCTCCGTCGACGCATCGGGAAATGCCCCCCCTCGATCTACGGAAGCAGCATGCCATCTTGGCTGTAGCTGGACCTCGCAGAGCGGGAAAGACCTACTACCTTTATCAACTCATTCAGGACCTCATGGAATCGAAGGGGATTTTGAGGGAAGAGATTCTTTTCGTGGATTTCGAGGATTATCGATTACAGGGGTTCGGTTCCCCTGATGTCGACAACCTGTTTACGGCGTTTCAACAGCTTGCAGGACGGCAGCCAAGATTCTTATTCTTTGACGAAATCCAACACGTTCCGGAATGGAACCGCGTCCTCCGGACCCTTCACAACCGCCGGGGTTACACCATTGTTGTTTCAGGGAGTAATTCATCCCTCCTCAGTCAGGAGATCGCTACCGAACTCCGTGGACGTTATGAAGATATTCTGATGTTACCGTTCTCCTTCCGGGAAGTCCTTCACTTTCGGCATGTGACGTTCGATGCTCCCATGTTTCATACGCCTCAGCGCGGCCAACTGATCCAGGCCTTTGATGACTATCTTCAGTTCGGAGGTTTTCCCGAGACACTGTCGAGGGAAGGAGCACCAGAGAAGCGGAAACTTCTTCAAACCTATTATCGGACGGTTTTTTATAAAGACATCCTTGAACGCTACAATATTAAAGCTCGAGAGGTCCTGGATCAGATGATGGGAAGCTTTTTGGAGAGTTACTCCACCACCTTTTCGATCTCCACATTTGAAAAGCAACTGAAAGCGGCAGGATTAACCGGAAGCAAACGGACGATCTCAAATTATCTACACTTTTTGGAGGAGGCTTTTTTTCTGATCGCCAGCCAGAAATTTGCCTATTCCCAGAGAAAGCGAATGATGAATCCCAAGAAGGTGTATCTGATGGACACAGGGTTTGCTCTTCTGGGAGGCGCTTTTACAGAGAACCGTGGATACCTCCTTGAAAATGTCGTCGCCCTTGAACTGCTTCGTCGCCAGCACCGAATGTTTTATTTCAAAGCGACACAAGAGTGTGATTTTATTCTGCAGGATGGCAGACATCCTTCTGAAGCGTGGCAGGTCTGCTGGGAAGTTACGCCCCGCAATGAACAGCGCGAGCTGAAAGGTCTGCTCGAAGCGATGCGCCAGTTCAAGATCCCCAAGGGGGGAATCCTGACGTATGATCAAGAGGAGGCTCGGACAATAAACGGCATAAATGTTCCGTTAATCCCTGTTTGGAAATGGCTTCTTCTTTAGGCCTTTCTTCTGGCACATAAAATGCTAAGTGTTTGTCATCTCATCGTTTTTTTGGTATATTGGGCGACAAAAGATTGCTTTTAGGGATCGAGGGGGTTTAGATTTTCGCCTTACGCCTTGCGCCTTACGATTTACGGTTATAGGGGAGGTGATATGAATTTAGATATGACAGAGCCTGTTCTCAACAAGAATGGGCTTTTTGTTTTCTGATGTTTAAAACCTTTCGCTCTATGACTTACGTTTTACGGAAATAAATGATGGTATGCTCCATGCCTGCCCGCCGAAAGGTTACTGTAGGCGGGCGCTCTGCGCTACCTGTTCTCCGTAGTCTCTGGGACGTAAGAGGATGCTCCGTGCGGCTTCTTTTAAAAGGGAATAGGTTTTTTACTCTGCCTAAAGCGAAGCGTACCTTGAGTAAAACGCTCCTCGAGCGATAGCGATCCTCAAGCCGCCGAAGGCGTAGCGGTCAGCACCGGAGGTGCTTATGTCAGCGATTGCACCGATTGAAGGTTTGAGGGCAGCCCAGGAGGAAGGGTTGAGTATTCACACTATGCGCTCTGCGCCATGCCATATGCGGGGTTTTGATTAGATGGCGCCGAATTGGGTGGAAAAACATCTGCAAGTTGTGGCTCGAAGAAAGCACGCCTGAAAAATTGAAAGGTGAGGGCGGATAAGGTTTCTAAAAAGTAAAATCAGTGGAGGAATTCAACAACATCTCATGAGTGCGGGACAGAGAAAAATGATAACTCCTTTCCTTCCCTACTTGATAAGGGGGGAGAGGAACTTTTGGTTAGGGTTTCGGGAGTAGAGAAGAAAAGAAGTGACAATGATCAAAAAAATCCTTATAGTTATAGGTGATAATTATTTGGGAAGTGAAACTCTTGTGTCAGTGAGGTGAAACAATGGTAAAAAGAGCCCAAATTAAGATTCCCAAAAAGAAGATAGAGGAGTTTTGTAAAAAACACCATATCCATAAACTTTCTTTCTTTGGTTCTGTGCTTCGCGATGATTTCAGGTCTGACAGCGATGTGGATGTGCTGGTTGAATTTGATCCAAACCACATACCCGGACTTATCAGATTGGCTGGCATGGAATTTGAGCTGAGCGAAATTCTTGGACGCACGGTAGACATAAGGACGGCGCAGGATCTGAGCCGGTATTTTAGGCAGGAAGTGCTTCTCTCCGCTGAGGTGCAGTATGCAGAAGGATGACGCTGTCCGTTTGCGCCACATGCTGGATGCCGCGCAAGAAGCTGCATTCTTTGCTCAGAACAAAACCAGGAGTTCCCTCGACACTGATCGACAACTGGTGCTGTCTCTCGTTAAATCCATTGAAATCATAGGAGAGGCAGCGGCTAATGTGACTACCAAATGCCGCGAAGACTTTCCGTAAATCCCGTGGCGGGATATTATTAGCATGGGAAACCGTCTCACTCATGTCTACTTTGACATCAATCTTGATATCCTCTGGAAGACGGTGGTTGAAGACCTCCCGCCGTTGATCGCCGAGCTTGGGAAAGTCGTCGAGGTGGACTGATCCCCATGCGACAATAGACCAGCTCATTTATAAAAATATGCCAGAATACCCCTCAGCTCTGCTGGGGGGATGANNGATGAATGGCCTCCCTCTCCCCTGGGGGGAGAGGGTTAGGGTGAGGGGGAAATGATCTTATCATCACCCCCACCTTAATCCTCCCCCATCAAGGGGGAGGAAAGTTTTTTAGAGAATTTGATGCCCCGCAGCTTGCTGCGGGGTAGTTCACTATGAGGCAATTCGCTTTCCTCAGATGTTGTTTAGTTTAGGTGAAAGATTGCCTATTATGACTGCGTGCGGGCGTAACGGTTGAAAGGGTACATGTAACCAGCCAGTGCCATCGCGAAGCCGAAAGAGGGCATGGGGGATGAGGCAAGAGGATGGTGGAGGAGAAGTAAGGGAAACACTTCAAGGGGCAAAACCGCCCCTTTTTTGTTGGGTGTGAATAAGGCGGCAGCTGAGCGTGGAAATATCATAAGCGGGAGGGAGAAGGGTTTAGGGTAAGGTAATAGCAAAGGTTGAGCCCTAACCCCATAAGTTTCCCACCCATTTTATAGGGTCATTGCACCGATTGAAGATTTAAGGGCTGCCCAGAAAGAAGGGTTGAGTATTCACACTATGCGCTCTGCGCCATGCCCTATGCGGGGTTTTGATTAGATGGCGCCGAATTGGGTGGAAAAACATCTGCAAGTTGTGGCTTCAGGAAAGGACTCCGGAACAATTGAAAGGGGAGGGTAGATGAGATTTCTGGAAGGAAAAATAAGTGAAAGAATTCAACTACGTCCCTCAGGATAAACAGTTTTGCTATCGGCCGTCAAGGGATTGATTCTAATTGTCTGTCAATGTATAATATTGACCGTAAAATAGATTCATAGGCTAATATGAAAAATATTATCACCTATTTCAAGAAACATGGAGGGTATGCCCTGATGAAAGAACTTAAGGCTGTCCCCTTCCAGACACGGGATATTGCCCGCCTTCTGAAAGAAGGGGCAATCATCAAGGTTAAGCCAGGTCTTTATCGACTTGCAAATGTCGGAGACGTGGTGATTCCCCTTCCAAGAATAAAGGGGTCTGGTAGTACGATCAGTCAGGAAATCATTGATGTTTGCAAGGCGCTCCCCGATGGTGTGATCTGCCTTGCCTCAGCTCTTGCCTACTATGATCTTACTACATTCAATCCTTCGGAGATCTATGTTGCCATTCCAAACGCAGCCAAAGCTCCTAAGATCGATTTCCCACCGCTGAGGGTTTTCTATTTCAGAGAAAGATTTTATAAACCTGGAATTGAACGGATTGAAGTGCCCAACTGCACTATAAAGATTTACAGCAAAGAGAAAACCATCTGCGATATGTTTCGTTACCGTAACAAATATGGGGAAGACCTTGCCCTTGAGGGCCTTAAAAACTATCTCTCCCGAAAGGAAGCGACTGTCAATAAACTCAGGAAATATGCTGAGATCTGTCAGGTGAAAACAGTCATGATGCCCTATTTGAAAGCCCTTGTTAAACAATGAGGAAAAGGTGGGTGATGGAAAAAAGGGAAATAAAGAATTTAGGGGCATTTATCAGGGCAAGACTTACGAATATCGCAAAAGAAACGAAAAGAGATTTTGAAGCCATTCTTCTTCAGTATTTTCAGGAAAGGTTCCTCTACAGACTTTCTATTTCACCTTATCGTTCGGCTTTTATCCTGAAAGGTGCCTTATTATTTCTTGTCTATGAGATGCCGTTTTTTCGGCCAACGAAGGACGTTGATTTTTTGGTCAGGTCCAAATCGAAGGATATAGGGACGATAAAGGGCATGATTCAGGATATCGCCAGAGTCGATGCACAGGACGGGGTTAGATTCTTCCCTGAGAGTGTCAGCCTCGAAAGTGTCATGGAAGATGCAGATTACGAAGGTATAAGAGTTAAGATCAAGGGATCTTTGGATAAAGCAAGAAAGGCGCTCCAGATTGATATTGCCTTTGGAGATGTTTTGGTAGCGGAGCCGATTGAGATGGAATTCCCTTTATTGCTCGATGACCAGCCTGCCCCACGTTTGAAGGTTTACTCCAACGAATCAGCCATTGCGGAGAAATTCCAGTCCCTCGTCAAATTGAATATCTTAACCAGCCGGATGAAGGATATTTATGATATCCTGTTTCTTGCATCGCATCAGCCTTTCGGTATGCATCTGCTGCATAAAGCCATTGTTAAGACTTTTAATAGAAGAGGGACTCCGATTGAGGAACGAAGGTCCATCTTTACCAGGGAGTTTAAATCTTCAAAAGAAAAACAGACCCAGGGGACAGCATTTCTAAAGAGAAGCCGTCTTGAATCTTATAGAACTTTTGATGAAGCGATCAATCATCTGGAATTCTTTCTTGAACCAGTTTGCTCTCGAGGATCACTTTCATCAGGAAACCAGTTTAAATGGAACCCTGAAAAGTGGACATGGAAATAGGTAATATCCAATGAATTAGGTAGTGAATTAGGTATTTGAACTATTTTCTCCCTCTTCCTTGTGACGGGAGAGGGTCGGGGTGAGGGTGAAGGACAAAAGAAACGCGCGAATTGGATCATTGAGTAGATTAATGGGGTCACGAAATGCATTAATGATCCTATTACCCTTTTGGTATCTCTTGGGTTGTTTATGCAAATTGGTGTTACTGGTAAGGGAACGGAGTATATTTTAACACGTCACAAAGACGCCAAAGACGCCATAAAGACGCCATCAGGCCAATCTACCCGTCTCCCCTGGCGGGAAGGGGGGAGACACGGGTTGAAAGAATCAATTGCATCATGAATGTTTCTTAAATGTATCAATGGGCTCCGTAGGAGACGAAAGAAAGCCTGATATTGGGCAAATTGGGCATCAATTGGGCAATCATTGAGCATGACCGAGTTATAGAATTGAATGGGCTAAAAGGGCTATCAAAGGGCTAATAAAGGGCTAAATTTAAAACCGAAATAAACCCGCAAATCCCTCCCCCTCGATGGGGGAGAGTTGGGGTGAGGGGGCAGCAGGTTTCATCCCCCACTTTAACACCTGCCTGCGGCAGGCAGGAAGGGGGGCGAGAGGGGATTTAAAGAGGGTAAAAGAGAGAGTAATGTTGCAATGACCCTTCTTTTGAATCCAATTAAAGACCCAGCCCGCCTCGAATGGCACGAGGTCAAGAAAGTCGATCATTATTATCTTTCGATAGATGCTGTAACACAACCGATGCTGGTACGTGAAGAGACAATCCCTTATGGAGATGAAAAGAAATAACGACCTTTTCCTCTTCTTTTTGAGGGATAGGATGAGGGTTTAGTTGAAACAAGCAGATTTAAGAAAATTGATTAAAGGCGGCGAAACTGAGACTATTGAGTTCAAAGCATCCTTTGATAAGGAGACCCTTGAGACATCAGTAGCTTTTGCCAATACAAAGGGTGGGGTCATTCTAATCGGTATTTCTGATAGAGATGAGATAAAAGGAATTCAGATTGGAAAAGAAACGCTGAGAGATTGGGCGAACCAGATTTCTCAGAGCACCGAACCTCGGATAATCCCTGAAATTGAAATTGACACAATAGATGGGAAGAATGTCGCCGTTATCCGGATTAAGGAGTTTCCTATCAAACCTGTATTTGTAAAAGGGAGATGTTTTAGAAGGGTGGGAAATAGCAATCGAGTGATGCAAGCGCGTGAAATTGCAGAGATGCATTTCCAGTCAACAGGAATGAGCTGGGATAGACTTCCCGTAACGAAGGCCCCCATAGGCGAAATTGACCTTGAGAAAGTCAAGCAATATATTGAAAGTGCAAAAGATGCAAGGAGAAGGAAAATCAGTGGTGGCGAAAAACCACTACAAGTTCTTGAGAAGCTGGAGTTAATAAAGGACGGGAAGCCTACGTGGGCAGCAATTCTTCTCTTCCACAATCATCCTCAACGCTTTCTCTCTCAAGCAATGATACATTGCGGGAAATTTAAAGAAGAAACAATGGTTATTGATGACAGGATGATTGAAGGCGCCATCATCGAACAGATAGAAGAGGCCATGGATTTCATCCGTAAAAATATCAATGTGAGATTTGTTATGACGGGTAAGCCAGCAAGGGAAGAAGTCTGGGACTATCCACTTGAAGCACTGAGAGAAGCAGTGATCAACGCAGTATGCCACCGCGACTACACGGTTTCATCCAATACGGAAGTGAGAATATACGATAATGAATTGATTGTTTGGAACCCAGGTGGATTGCCTTTGGGTTTAACGGTGGAAGACCTTTATAAACCTCACCCCTCTGTCCTAAGAAATAAAGGAGTAGGTGGAATTTTCTATGACATGGGTTTGATTGAGCAGTGGGGGAGCGGAATAGATAAAATGCGGAAGGCATGCATCAAATCTGGGATTCCTGAACCGAAGTTTGAAGAACATCAGGGATTCAGAGTGATTTTCAGGAAGGATATTTATACGGAAGAATATCTGCAAAAACTTGGACTGAATGAAAGGCAGATTAAAGCGGCAATGTATGTAAAGCAAAAAAGAAGGATTACCAATAGAGAATACAGAGAAATGTTCAACATCAAAAATAGGATGGCGCTTATGGATCTCTCTGATCTTTGTAACAAACGGATATTGACCCGGGTCGGAAAAACAGGGAGAGCGACAGAATACAATCTAATTGGGGAAACCCGCAATAAACCCGCAATAAACCCGCAATAATCTCAATCCACCCCTCTCCCCTAACGTGGGAGAGGGAAAGGGTGAGGGGGGAAATGAGAGGATGAAAGGGGTGAATTGGATCATGAAGTGATTAATAGGATCACGAAATGCATTAATGGTCCTATTACCCTTTTGGTATCTCTTTGGTTGTTTATGCAAATTGGTGTTACTGGTAAGGGAACGGAGTATTTTTTAACACGCCACAAAGACGCCAAAGACGCCATCAGGCCAATCTGCCTGTCTCCCCTGGCGGGAGAGCCTGCCTACCGAAGCCTCAGCGCAGGCAGGGGTGAGGAGAGATTTAAAAAGATTTGATTTCAAACTTTGTAGCACCCTCATTTGTGGGAAGGCCGGGGATAATAATGACATATGAAGATATGCTCCCCAATCCTCCAGCAACTAACGATTTAAGAGAATTGATCCAAAAAGGGGTTATGAGGGAAAGCGGTAAAAAAGGAGCTGGAGCTTTCTATGTTATTGCACAATAATTGCATCAATTGCATATTGATTGCACATTTATTGCACATATTGGACATAACTCTTGGCATTTACTTGGCGATTTTGGTGATTATCTGGCAGTTAACAAATCAAGGCAATCTGCCGGTCTCCCCCTTGGTTTCTGCCGATAGGCAGGGGGGAGGGTGTGCCTGCCTGCCGAAGCCTTGGCGAAGGTAGGGTCGGGGTGAGGGTGAATTAGGTTTGATCCCCCACTTTAGAAAAAGGGGGCAAGGGGGGATTTTGGAAGAATCTGATTCCAAACTTTGTTGCGCCCTCATTATTGCCTGCCTGCGGTAGGCAGGGACAAGGACACGATTTTTAATGGAGGAACCTATGCCAGCGATTGCATCGATTGAAGATTTAAGGGCTGCTCAGGAAGAAGGGTTGAGTATTCACACTATGCGCTCTGCGCCATGCCCTATGCGGGGTTTTGATTAGATGGCGCTGAATTGGCTGGAAAAATATCTGTAGGCTATGGTTGGGGGAAAGGACTCCAGAACAATTGAAAGGTGAGGGGGTCGGTGAATAGTGTAGACCTGACACCTATTCATTCACCGTGTTTGCTGAAAAAGGATTAGCATTCATACACGCTGCAAGCCCCGATAGAAGCTGAGCTTCGCACGGGGCAAGCAGTGGGACTTTCTAATGGGGTAAAGGTTGGCTCTCCTTACGCTTCACGCCTAACGCCTAACGCTTTACGATTCAGAAGATTGTAATCCTGTTGTTTTTCTGATATAGTGGGACAAATTCCGGTGGGGGATCTAAATATTGAAAAATTTGGTGGTCAAACTTGGGCCTATTCTCATATAGGAATGGGCTTTTTGTTTTTAAAGTTGGGTAAAGGAGCTTACTATGCCAGCGATTGCATCGATTGAAGATTTGAGGGTTGCCCAAAAAGATCTTCTGGAAGCGAAGGATCTGGATGACTTGAAGAGAATTTTCAAAAAATGGCGTAGAATTGGGTGAAAGAATGTTTGTAAATTGTGGCTGGATAAGCGCACCCCAGAAGAATTAAAGGGTGAGAGAGAATAAAAGATCAGGTGAGTTCAATAGGATTAAAGAAATATAACATAGAATGAACTATTGGAATGAGGGGAGGTAAATCGTGGCGGTTTGGCTATATCAGATGAGTGCGGAAGGCTACTCCATTGAAGAATATAGGGCAGAAGTCTGGGAAGGCGAAATAGTCAAGTGGCCGACAGGTAGTGTGCGCACGGATTCAGGCAACAAAGTAGCACCTGGGGATGTGGTTATCCTAGTATTTGTGAGAACCGGGGCCAAAGAGCCAGGTATATGTGGTTGGGGAATCGTAACGAATTATAAAGACGAGAAAGAATTGTTTTCCTTCCGTCCAACACATCCCAGTGATTACTTGAAGATGAATCCGATTTGGGATGATGATGTGTCAGATCTGTTGAATAGTATCCGTGGGCCAATGAAGCAGGGAACCATGTGGGAGATGAGTGGCGATCAGGCAAAAGGAATGAAAAAGAAGATCCACGGATGGATGAAATAAAAGACATTAGATATATGACTGAAAAAACCCTGAAACCCGGTCAAATTCTGAAGGGCTCTCTTTTTAATGAACCGATGCGGGTTGAGACTGTTCGAGAAACTGGCCCGGATACTTGGGTTGTGGGCTTGGTTGGCACTCAGTCGGAAAAATTCCGCAACGTGACACTCACATCAAAGGACCTCGAGACCCTCACTATCCTTGAACCCACTTCTACTTTCGATGGTGACGGCAGACTTCTCCGCTTAGGTCTTCAAGCTTACTCTTTGGGTATAGCCTATGAATTCGACCCTTATTTTGGGCTTTCTATTTCGAGAGTAGACCCGCTGCCTCATCAGCTCGAAGCCGTTTATGACTACCTCCTTAAGCTTCCCCGAGTAAAATTCCTTTTGGCCGACGATGCTGGTGCTGGCAAAACCATTATGGCAGGCCTATTGATCCGAGAGCTGAAGCTTAGGGGCCTTGCCGAACGAGTCCTTGTTGTTTGTCCAGCAAACCTAACATTTCAATGGCAGAGGGAGCTCAAAGAAAAGTTTGATGAGAAATTCAAAGTAATAAAAGGGGCTGAGATCAGGGACCAGTTTGGTATTAATCAGTGGATGGAGCAGAACCAAATCATTACCTCCCTCGATCTTGCCAAACGATCTGAGATTCTGTCAGGGCTTCGGCAAGCTCCCTGGGACCTCGTGATCGTTGATGAAGCCCACCGAATGTCAGCCGCCGATCGAGAACATAAAACGCAGCGTTATCGTCTGGGAGAACTTCTTAGGGATTCAAGTGATCATTTACTTCTTCTAACGGCCACCCCCCACAAAGGCGACCCTGTCAATTTCACTTTCTTCCTACAACTCCTCGATGAGGATGCCTATGCTGATGTGCGGTCTATAAGGGAGGCAATGGAACAACGGAGAGCTCCGTTTTACCTTCGACGAATCAAAGAGGCAATGGTTTATTTCCCTGAGCGAAGCCCTGATGGTTCATGGATAGCAAAGAAGATATTCACAAAACGCATTCCCCATACGGTTGATTTTCACATTGATGGTGCCGAATTCGAGCTCTACCGTGATGTCACACGCTACGTGAAACAACAGAGCGCAAAAGCTTTTACTCAGGGGGATGATCCGCGCGCTCGCGCCATTGGATTCCTTATGTCCCTCTATCAACGTAGGTTAGCCTCCAGCACTTATGCCATGCGACATTCTCTTGAGAATCGTGCAAAACGACTTGAAGTTGGCCTTAAAAGAGCCCAGGAATTAACACGCATGGCTCCTCCAGAGATTCCTGATTTAGAAGAGCTTGAGGAAATGGAGGATTTCGAACGTGAGAAACTGGAGGAAATTCTCGACGCCTTTACTCTTGCAAGCAATGCAGACCAGATTCGTGAAGAGATCGAGGAATTGAGGCGTCTTGCTGAACAGGCGCAAGCGGTGGAGGATTCAGGGACCGAAGAAAAATTATTCCAGTTAAAGGCCCTTCTTCAGGAAAAGGGCTTCTTCGACCATCCTGAAGAAAGGCTGCTGATTTTTACTGAATTTAAGGATACCCTCGACTATCTTAAAGGTTGTTTGAAAGATTGGGGTTTTAAAGTTGGGTGTATCCATGGAAGTATGAAGCCTGGCTCTCGTGAAGAAGAAGGAACTCGGCTTTATGTAGAGCAGCAGTTTAGAGATAATGATATCCAGATTCTCGTTGCCACAGAAGCCGCAGGGGAAGGGATCAACCTCCAATGCTGCCATATTCTCTTTAACTATGATATTCCTTGGAACCCGAATCGTCTTGAACAGCGGATGGGCCGTATCCACCGGTACGGGCAACCCTATGACTGCCTGATCTTCAATTTTGTAGCTACCAATACAATTGAGGGGAAAATTCTTCAACGTTTGCTCGAAAGGCTTCAGGAAATTCGGGATGCCTTAGATGATGATGCTGTGTTTAATGTGGTGGGGGAGGTTCTTCCGGCGGCCCATATTGAGCGTGTTCTTAGAGACTATTACGCTGGACGGTTAGGGGAGGCAGACCTTGAAGATCGAATTCTCCGGAATGTGGATGAGAAGCAGTTCAAGGCTATCTGCCAAACCGCTCTTGAAGGCCTTGCCTCTAAGAAACTTAATCTCGATATGCTCATCGAACGCCGTGCCAAAGCACAGGAACGACGAGTTGTCCCTGAGACGATTGCTCGTTTCATGTCGGATTCTTCAGAATATGTACCCTTTACATTAAAACCAGCCCCCTCACTCCCATACACCTTTGAATCAATTAGGACTCCTACTATTCTTCGACAATATGAGAACCAATCAGATTGGAGATTACCCCCTTTAGCTACAAAATATCCCAGATTCTCTACCGATCGTGAAACTGCAGAGAAAAATAACTTGGAATGGGTAAGCCCTGGTCACGGTTTTTTTGAAGCTTTGAGGCAGCACACATTGAATGTTGCCCAAGAACCTCTCAGTAAAGGTTCCTGTTATTACTCTCTCCAGCATGATTCTCCGGCTCGTATGGATGTTTATAGAGCTCGTGCTGTGGACGGCCTCGGCCAGGTTATCCATGAAAGGCTTTTTGCCTTCGAGCTTTCTGATAATGGAGTACCTCACCTTCAAGAACCGAATATTCTTAATAATTTTTTACCTACCAATATTCCTAAAACCCTGCCATCCGTAACGACAATTCCCGAAGCCATTGAATGGCTAAATGAAAACGCCCTCATGCCCTTCCTTAATGAAGTGCGTAATGAACGCCTAACTGAATTGGACAGAATCGCTGCTCACGTTGAGTTATCACTTACTGAGCTTCTCCAAAAAGCAGACGAAGAAATCGGCAAATTGGCCTTAGAGGTGGAGAGAAAGGCACCCGGAGCTGAAGGACGGCTTGCACAGGCTGAATCTCGCCACGCAGAGCTACTGTCCCGACGAGAAAAACGTCGTCTCGAGTTGGATAGACAGCGTGCTCTGACTCTTCAGGCTGTTGAGCGGATAACGAGCGTACTTATTCTTCCGCATCCTGAGAGGAAGTCTCCAGAGGTTCGCCGTTTACAACCCGATTCAGAGGTTGAGGCAATAGCCATGCAGGTGGCTATGGAACATGAGAAAGAAAAGGGTCGTCAGGTTCTTGACGTACATGAGAAAAACTTTGGTTATGACTTAACAAGCTTGGATTTAAATTCTGCTGAGCTTCGGCTCATTGAGGTTAAAGGGATTGGTGGATCCACCGGAAATGTTCTGCTCACACCTAATGAGAAAAGAGTTGCTGAAGATCGGAGAGATTGCTACTGGCTTTATGTGGTTACAGATTGCAAAGCAAAACCAAAACTGCAAAACCCGATTAAAGACCCAGCCCGCCTCCAATGGCACGAAGTGAAGAAAGTTGATCATTTCTGGTTGAAAATTGATGCTCTAGTGCAACCCATGGAGGTTCACGATGGCACGGTACCCTATAGTAAGACGGAGAAGGGGAAATGAATACCGAACCAAGTGTTACTAATGTAGATGAGTCTAAATTAGTTACCCTTATAGAGGCGGCCAAAAGGAGGGTCGTGTTTCTGGCGCCAGGTGTCTCCGTGGCTGTTGCTCGGGCGCTAGAGAAAGCATGGGATCGCTTAAAAGGCGCAACCGTAAGGGTTATTGTAGATGTTGATCCGGAGGGGTGTCGCCTGGGCTATGGGACAATCGAAGGTTTGAAAATATTGCAGCAAGCAGCAGCAAAGGTCCAAACAGCGGTCTGCTGCCAACCCGGTGTTCGCATTGGTCTCATCATTGCCGATGACTCAACATTTATATTCACTCCAACACCACTTCTGATCGAAGCGGGGTCTCGCCAACCAGATCACCCAAACGCAATCCGACTCCAAGCGCTACCCTACGAGGTTGTCAAAGATATGGGGCTTGGGGAAAACCCCGAAAAGGAAAGAATTATAGGTCGCGACGCCATTCATTCGACGGACATCGAATCTATGGCGGCAGATTTAGCAAACAACCCACCCGTCAAGTTCGATTTGGCTCGGCGAGTTCGGGTTTTTACCTCTCGGTTCCAGTTCGTCGAATTCGAAATGACTGGATGCTATATTTCCAGAAAGAAAGTTCCAATCCCAAGTAGTCTCGTAGGACTTGCCAAGGAAAGGGATGTTCAGTCTCAATTCCATGCACATTTCAATTTGGTAAATACGGCTAAGCTTGAGGTGAAAGCCGGAAATAAGATGATCTCTGAAGAAATCCTCCGTCGCCGAAAGCAGGAGATCACCAAAAACTTCTTAATTTCCTTGAAGAGCTATGGAAGTGTTGTTCTCCGAGCCAACAAAGAAAAGTTCATGGAAGCGGTTAACGGCCTTGAGGCGGACATTAAGACATTTCAGGAAGGGATCAGTGAGGACCTCCATACCTATATGGACAAGAACGCCAAGGCGTTGGTCCGAGCGCTCCTGCCGGCGGTCAAGCAAAACCCTCCAGACGCCTATACTAAGGTTCATGGGCCGAGTATTTCCGAAGGTCAGATTCGACAACTCCTTGAAACAGACATCAAGAAGGCCTTTGGCCAGACATCGGATTTAATTGAGGAAATGAAGGTTTCATTGGTTTTTAAGGATCTTGCTTACGAGTCTCTTGTGGATAAGGAGTTCTTGGAGATTGCTCGCGAAGCAATGCCAAATGTCGAGTTTCTACATGAAGAATACGATGCTGTGAAGGCGGTTCAATGAAGACCCGGTCCGTCTCCAATGGCACGCAGTTTACCCTGAGCAGCGTTTGAACGCCGCCAAACGGGTCAAAAGAGTGGATCATTATTATTTGTCAGTCGATGCCGTAGCCCAGCCCATGCAGGTAAGAGAGGAAGAGATGCGATATGGAGACCGGGATAAGTGATTTTGCTTAAATAGAGAGTTAGATAGTCGTTCATACTTAACGAGGCGAAATTATATGAAATCCCTGACCCAATTTATACGTCTGCTAATACTCATAACTTATGTCATCTTGCTTTTTGTGGCCTCTAAGCTTGCGTTTGATTCATGGCTACCTCCAACGACTGAAAAGGGCCTTTGGTTTTATTCAGGTTTGGCAGCCCTGTTACTTGGGAACTTGTTAGTTACTCCCTTTTTCACGAAGCCTGTTGATGCCATCTCTAACGCAGTTGCAGCTATCGTGGCATTGCTTGCCGTGAATATCTGGGCGCCAGGGAAATTCACTGGATTTGATCAATTCATGTGGATAGTAATCTGCATTTACGTTGCTATGGTTCTCATATCAAGCATATTGGCTATCGCTTTCAAAGATTCGCCAAATCCAACCCGCGAGAAGATCTCAAAATCTTTATATTTTTTTAGCGATGCGGTTGGGACATCTAGATTAGTTTTCTCCGCAGTTTTTCTTTTTGCTCTTATTGCATTTCACAGAAATACACCACGCGAATACCTGATAATTGGTATCAGTTGGGGAGTGTTCGTTGGATTGCAGCCGTTAGAGACATTTGCCAATTTGCTTCGACGTTGGTGGGAGGTTTGGAAAACACCCACCATCGCCGAACACTTTGGTGAAGTTGTTGGACATCAAATACCAGGTATTGTATTAGTTCGCCACCAAGAAGGTGCCAAAATTACTTTTGGCGACACCATAATTGTGCAGGCGGATGACGGGAGACCTGGGCTTGCGCTGGCCCTGGACCATGTTGGTTTTGCCGAGGGTTTGTGGCTGAGAGCACTTCATCTTTCTATTTCGCCTGACTCACGTTCACGCCTCATATCCTGCAATCCGTTTCAGAGTGCGTGCGAAGCTATAACGATGAAGGTTGACCCCAATACGATAGGGATTCAAGCAGACGCCGATTTGACATGGAAGAAACGAAATAATTTGATAGGACTTGTTGCTCCAGATACAGATGTAACCCGAATGCGTATTGAGATTGTTAGGACCGACCTCGATCTACGTGAAGGTCACCTTGTAGAGGTACAAATCGGATCTAAGATGGTACTTTATCAAATTATAAATGGTTTAACTAAGGAAGAAATCATACAGCAAAAAAATACAAGAGGTTATGTACGTGCGGATGCGAAGAAAATAGGCTGTTGGGATGAACAGCATCATGCATTTGAAGTTGTCAAGTGGATACCCCGTCCGAATGCCCCCGTTTTCTTAATAGATTTTTGCTGTGCGACCCCCGATAAAGGTGCTATCGGGCACTTCCCTGGAACGAGCTATCCGGTGTCTGTTGCCGTTGACTCGTTAGTCACCCATAACACTGCGATATTGGGGATTCTCGGGGTTGGTAAATCATTTTTGGCTCTTGAGTTGGTGGAGAGGATGATTAAGGATGGAATTAAGGTAATCTGTCTTGATCTTACAAATCAATACGCTAAAGAATTAGCACCTTATTATAATGTCGATGAGGAGAAACCAGACATCGAAGAACTTAACAGCATCGGGACCAAAGGGAAAAATAACGCACAACAGAATGTAGAAGAAGGTGGAAGTACCAAGCAATTTGAAGACCTTCTTAAGGGTAAATTAAGTGCATTCCTTGATCCGACAAATCAAAAAAGAATGCTAAAAATTTTTAATCCAGTTCAATTCGAGGTGTGGAGACAAGATAGCAGACTCTTTCAAAGTCGTGCTTCTATGGCAACGCTTACTCCGACCGAGATTACGAGATTATTTGGCGAGGCAACATTGGAAGTGCTACAGGAGCAGGGAATGTCGGAGAAGGCAAGGTACTGCATAGTCTTTGAAGAGGCTCACTCCCTAATACCAGAATGGATGGCCGTCGTGAGTGAGGGAGACAAGACCGCGACGAATGGAACAGCAAAGGCCATCCTTCAAGGGCGAAAATATGGCTTAGGCTGTGTCGTTATCACCCAAAGGACAGCTAACGTCACAAAAACTATTTTGAATCAATGCAATACGATATTTGCGCTGCGTGTCTTTGATGCTACAGGAATGGAGTTCTTAAAGAACTATATAGGGGAAGACTATGCAGGTGTTCTTTCAACATTGGAAGATCGACATGCCGTTGTTTTTGGGCGGGCGTCGTCGTGCAGAGATCCCGTACTTATTCATTTAAATGAGAGAGCCGATTTTTTAAATGTTTTTCGAAAAGCCGATAATCCTATTGAAAAGGAAATTGGTTTAAAGTGATTCCCAAAGAATGTAAACGGCTGGCGGAGGTGGATTTTCCGATTGCGGTGGTGTCGAAACACTCGGCACGGGAGAAATCTATCCGCCATGGCCATCCTTCAACATTGCATCTCTGGTGGGCAAGACGACCACTTGCTGCTTGTCGATCAATGCTGCTTGCACTCCTTCTCCCGGACCCTTGCGATCCTCACTGTCCAGAGGATTTTAAAAGTAAAGCAAGAGAAATTTTACCAAAGGTTCAAGGAGCAGTTGGATCAAAAGACGAAAATCTTCGGCAGTCTCTCCTTAGATTTATCGGTGCATTTTCCAACTGGGACCTTTCGACAAACCAAACCTATCTTGAAGTTGGCCGTGGGCTGGTAAAAGCTGCTCATCATGAAGAGACGCCATTGGTAGTAGATCCTTTCGCAGGAGGCGGATCGATCCCGCTGGAAGCCTTGCGGCTGGGTTGCGAAGTGTTCGCCAGCGACCTCAACCCCGTTGCCTGCCTCATCCTAAAGGTCATGCTGGCAGATATCCCGCGACATGGTCCTGGGCTGGCAGATGAATTAAATCGAGTTGGCAAAGAAATCAAGAAAGCCGCAGAGAAAGAATTGAAAGAATTCTATCCTGATGATCCAAATGGTTCGAAACCAATAGCCTACCTTTGGGCTCGAACGGTTCGATGCGAAGCACCAAATTGTGGCGCTGAGATTCCTCTCATGAGGTCATTTTGGCTCTGCAAGAAGGCAAATCGCAAATGGGCATTGAGATACACGGTCATCAAATCTGTGGGGGATAAGCAAGCTTTACCTTCAATTGAATTTGAAATTTTTGAGCCTAAGAATGACAATGATATACCAGCCGGAACCATCACTCGAGCCAAAGCAACCTGCCTTTGTTGTGGAACGGTACTTTCTCCTGAGAGAGTGCGCGCCCAACTTGTGACCCAACAAGGTGGAGCGGATGTGATCTTTGATAAGAAAGGTAACCGTATCGGTGGTGCACTTCTGCTGGCTGTCGTGACTCTCATACAAGGGGAACAGGGACGGCACTACCGCCGGCCGACAGGACGGGATTACGAGGCAATCTGGGAAGCCACGAGGCGACTGCACGAAATGAGTGCAAGCTTACATCGAAATGGATTGAGCTTGGTACCTGATGAGCCGACACCTGCCGGTGGAGGCTCGGGTGCTGGTCGAGCATTCTCTGTTCAGAGATACGGCATGATGACTTTCGGCGACCTCTTCACAGCGCGGCAAAAGCTAGCATTGGTTAATTTGGGAAAGCACGTAAGTAAGCTTACTGATGGAACAATAAAAACGTTACTGGCCTTCGGTGTTAGTAAGCAAAGTGACTTTAATTCAAGCCTCTCTCGTTGGGCAAACCACATGGAGAAAAGTGTTGCCACATTTGGTAGACAAGCTCTCCCGATTTTGTGGGATTGGGGAGAGGTGGTTCCGATTTCCAATGCCACCGGTGCTTTTGAAGTCGCTATAGATTGGATTCGCAAAGCATGCTCCACGATCATTTTGGCTTCAGATCAACACGGTCAATCAGAACTGGCAGATGCCTGCGAATCACCGTTGCCAGATAATACCTGTGGTATCTGGTTTACCGATCCCCCTTATTACGATGCCATCCCCTATGCGGACCTTTCCGATTACTTCTTCGTTTGGTTCAAGCGAAGTCTACCAGGGCACTCCTTATTGCGCGATCCCTTTACTCAAGAGAATCCGCTGACTCCAAAAATCCGAGAGATTGTTCAGGATGAAGTAAAGGAGTCAAATGGCAAACCTAAAGACCGCGTCTTCTTTGAAGATATGATGGCAAAATCTTTCTCGGAAGGTGCCCGTGTTTTGAAAGATGACGGTATTGGGTGTGTAGTATTTGCTCACAAGACCACGGAAGGTTGGGAAGCGCTTCTCTCAGGCATGATTCGTGGTGGCTGGGTTATAACTGGTTCCTGGTCAATCGCGACTGAAAAGCCTGACCGCATGCGTGCCCAAGAGTCAGCCGCCTTGGGAGCGAGTGTCCATCTCGTGTGCCGGTCTCGACCCCCGAATGCACCAATAGGTGATTGGGGTGAGGTGCTTCGAGAACTCCCAAAGCGTGTGGGGGATTGGATGGAGCGCCTTCAATCTGAAGGTATTCGAGGAGCGGATCTTGTTTTTGCATGTATTGGGCCTGCATTGGAAATCTACAGTCGGTACTCGAAAGTCGTGGATGCGGAGGAACGCGAGATTCCCTTGGGTGGGGATCCAGAAGCTTTGGAGCCTCATCGCCGCGGTTTCCTTTCTTATGTCTGGGAGGTTGTTGGTCGAACAGCACTTGAGCACGTTCTTGGAACCGCGGAGGCAAAGGCTCGAAATAGCACAGCAGGGGCATTAGAAGAAGACGCTCGGCTTACCGCACTATTTCTCTGGACTCTCCAGAGTACGAATGGAAATGGGGCAAAAGGTATTGAAGAGGATTCTGAGGATGATGAGGATAGCGACGAAGAAGAGGAAACACCAAAGAAAAAGAAACAGGGCTACAGCTTAATTTTTGATGTGGTTCGTCGATTTGCCCAACCACTTGGCATTCATCTCCCTGAATGGGAGGGCAGGATCATCGAAACTGAGAAAGGTGTAGTCCATTTACTTTCAGTTAAGGACCGCGCCAAGCAACTCTTTGGTGAAGAGAGTGCACAAGCATTTGCGGAACGGTTTGAGCGAAGCCCCGAAGTTTCTTTACAACTGAAACTTTTCCCTGAGAGTGAAAGAGGTTCATAGACACAGGGACGTAGTTGAAAAT
>DCVM01000100.1 GCA_002327985.1 Syntrophaceae bacterium UBA2188
TCCACTTTTCAAGTTTTGCTAACACCCCGTGGGAATACTCCGTGGGAATACTGTCGGTCAATCACTTTAAAAACAGACGGACAGGTTGAAAAAGCTTAATGGGAGAACAGTAGTATTTTTTTGCCTATGTTAAACGATGGCCATTGAAGTTCAGAGGACAATTTAAATTTCAATCCATTATTGAAAAATCCTAGATATTGGTTTTAAAATAGAACCCATATGTGGAGCCACACGGGCTAAAGCCTGTGATCCCTCTATATGCTTCGTCGGGCGGAACCCTCCGAAGCAAACCTTACTACGCTCCTTTGGAGCTTCAAAGGATGCCGTCCTCGCATTCATCTCCGGTCTGAAGGCGCGTGGCTTTCTGCGTAGGAGGGTAAAATCCTTATTGGCATTTTTTGTGGAGGAAAAGGTGGACCTAAAATCTATATCTTATAACAAAATTGAACAACTTATCAGAAAAGGGGTGAATATTCCCAACCCACTTACCATCGATGTGGGCGATGAGGTCAATATTGATCAAATTTCGAGCAAGGGTGTCAAGATCTACCCTGGTTGCCGAATCTACGGGGAAAAGACAGTGATCTCTTCAGGGGTTCAGCTTGGGTATGAGGCCCCTGTGACCGTGGAAAACTGCCAGATCGGGCCCAAGGTGGAATTGAAAGGAGGATATTTTAAAAAATCCGTCTTTCTTGAAAAGGTGAACATGGGACTCGGTGGACAAGTTCGTGAGGCGTGCTTGCTGGAAGAACAGGCGAACGGCGCACACTGCGTTGGCTTGAAACATACCATCCTGTTCCCTTTCGTTACGCTTGGGAGTCTTATCAATTTTTGTGACTGTCTCATGGCTGGGGGCACGAGTCGTCAGGACCATAGCGAAGTAGGAAGCTCCTATATTCACTTCAACTTTACCCCAGAAGGGGACAAAACGACTGCCTCCTTGATCGGTGACGTCCCTCGTGGAGTCATGCTCAATAAACCGCCCATTTTCCTCGGGGGACAGGGAGGCATGGTTGGGCCTCTCCGGATGAGTTACGGCGCTGTCGTTGCTGCTGGATCTGTCCTCCGTGAGGATGTGACTACAGAGAAACAACTGATTGTAAGTAAGAGTCACTCGGGAAAGGTGGTGGACCTTATTCCCAGGGCCTATCCAAGTCTTTCCCGTGTGGTTGAAAACAATATCATTTATGTTGCTAATTTGATCGCTTTGGAGCAATGGTATCTTCAAGTACGAAGAATCTTCTTTGAACATCAGGAATTTGGTCATCTGATCTTTGCAGCCATACTTGAAAATCTTCAGTTGGCCAAAGAGGAGAGAATCAAGCGTCTCAAGGATATGGCAGCCAAAATGCCTGTACCCTCTGGTAAAGAAAAAAACAGGGCAAACACTATCAGAGCGAAACAGGAGTTTCATGAAAAAGGTAAATGGCTTGAGGAACTCCTGGTCAGTGACGCAGGGAAAACGGCCGGTGAGGAAAAACGGGACTCATTCCTCAGCGCGTTCGTTAAACATCGGGAAGAACACGGTGGGAACTATATCGAAGTGATCCAGAGTTTACCCCTTCATGCCTCTACAGGGGGTACAGAATGGCTGGATGCCATCGTAAATCTGATATGTGGGCAAGCAGGAAAGGCTTTGCCTGCATTGAATATGTTTAAGAAATATCGTTCAAATCTTACCTGAGGAGGAAAATCTATGGGGAAACTGTTCGGAACAGATGGGATAAGGGGAGAAGCAAATCAATATCCTATGGATGCTCAGATTGCCTTTTCTGTGGGGCAGGCGATTACTTACCTGTTGAAAACACCAAACCATAGGACGAGGATCATTATCGGTAAGGATACCCGCATATCCGGTTATATGCTGGAAAGTGCTCTGGAGTCCGGTATTACTTCAATGGGAGGATATCCTTACCTGGTGGGGGTGCTTCCAACACCGGGCATTGCCTTCGTGACACAGAGCATGCGAGCGGATGCCGGTATCGTGATCTCTGCCTCCCACAATCCCTATCAGGATAATGGAATCAAGATTTTTTCTGGCAACGGCGTTAAACTCTCTGACGACGAGGAAGAAAAGATTGAAAAGCTCATTCTTGAAAATAAATTGCCTCAAATGGTCCCACCCGCCAGAGAGATGGGGCAGGCTTTCCGGTTGGAGGATGTGCATGGCCGTTATATTGTGTTCCTGAAGAATACTTTTCCCCGGGATTTAACAATGGAGGGGATGAAGATTATCCTCGATACAGCGAATGGAGCCACCTACAAAATTGCTCCCGACACATTCTTTGAGTTAGGCGCCAATGTGGAGGTCATTCATCATACCCCCAATGGTCTCAATATCAATGATCATTGTGGTTCTCAGCATACTCAGGATCTTAGAAAACGGGTGGTGGAGGCCAGAGCAGATATTGGACTCGCCTTTGATGGCGACGGTGACAGGCTGATTGCGGTGGATGAGAAAGGACAGGAAATCACCGGTGATCAGGTCCTGATCATCTGTGCCCAGAAGCTCAAGGAAAAAGGAAAACTCAAGAACGATCTGCTCGTGAGCACCGTCATGAGCAACCTTGGACTGAAGGTGGCTTGCAAGAAGTATGGCATTCAACACCATGCCTCAAAAGTGGGAGATCGTTATGTATTGGAAGATATGGTCCGTTTGGGAGCCATCATAGGTGGAGAGGAAGCCGGTCATATGATTTTCCTTGAACAACATACAACGGGGGATGGGATTATTACCGCCGTACAACTGATCGCAGCGATGGTGGAGGCCGGTAAACCATTATCCGAACTCTCGAAAATGATGGACATCTACCCGCAGAAACTGATCAACGTGGAGGTAAAGAGCAAACCTGAAATTTCCTCATTGCCAAAGGTCATGGAGGTAATCAAGCAGGTAGAGTCTGAGCTCGGTGACAATGGCCGGGTTCTAGTTCGATATTCGGGTACCCAAAATATGTGCCGCGTCATGGTGGAGGGTCCGACCCACGAACTGACCGATAAGTACTGCAAGCAGATTTCTGAGGTGATCAAGAATACCATTGGTTGACAAGACAAGGAGCAGGCTTATGCCAATTACTGTTTTCATCACTCATGATTTCGAACATATGAGTGAGGTGGCTGCAGAGATTGTCAAAAAAAATATTGTCCAGACAATCCGTAAAAAGGGGGAATATGTTCTGGGGTTGGCCACGGGCAACTCGCCTACTGGTCTCTATAAGCACTTAGCCAAGGCGGCAAACGAGGGGGCGTTTGACAGTAGACGGATTAGGAGTTTCAACCTCGATGAATATGTTGGGCTCCCAGGGGAAAACATCCAGCAGCGGGTGATGCACCCGGAAAGCTATTGTTACTTCATGATTCAAGAATTTTTTGGCCTCCTCAAAAAGAAGTTCATCGAAACAAGCGTCCCTTATGGAACACTGATTGATCAGAAGCTGTTGATCAAAGAGCTCAACGCTTATCCTGAGGACTGGGAAGAGTGGGGCAAGGAGGCCGGAAAATCAATGGTTATGAAAGCTAAACCGGCATCCAAATACCTTGCTTGGATTAAAACAAGTATACTCGAAGGCTACAGACGCAAGATCAGGAAGGCCGGAGGCATTGATCTTCAAATTATCGGCGTAGGGGGAAGAGGCCACGTGGCCTTTCACGAGTCAGGCATTCCTTTCAAACACAGCCAGGTCCTGCTCGTAAAATTGGATGGCAACACGATCGCGAATGCCGTGGCGGATGGCCATTTCAGGTCAAAAAAAGAAGCCCCCCATTATGCAATAAGCATGGGGGTGGAGCTGGTATACCAGGCGGCAACAGTGGTATTACTGGCAAACGGTGAGCGAAAAGTCAGACCCGTGGCTGAATCCCTTTTGGGAGAAGTGTCCCCGGATGTTCCCATTTCTTACGGACAGGGGTATGCCAAAAGGGGGGGGCATCTTATCTATGTATTAGATCAGATTGCCGCAAGGGAATTGTTAACATACAAAGAAATCCTCAAGGAGAAGAGGATAGAGATCAAAGTGGTGTAACAGACCCGCCGGGGACACTGTAAGAGCGATGGAAGAAGAAATCATAAACCTCCTCAGCATCCGTGGACCCCTCACCGGATCAGAGATAAGGAAAATCATACGTGGCGATAACCTTCTCCTGTGGCAAACATGCAAAACCTCGAGCCATTTGCAGGTCAAGTCAGTCGGAGTGAAATATCTCAGGTTCGATCGGCAGGTAAATGGCTTTGCACGCCTTTCTCCATCTATCCTCAGGGAGTTCCTGACTTATTCCGTAGTAGGATTGGTTGAAAAGCCCCTACTCATTGAAGAAAGAGGAGAGGAAATATTTTCCCACATCGTGCAAGTGAGCCGATCGAAAATGGCGCTGGCTCGTCACCTAATAGAGGTGGTGAAAACACAGTTTGGAGAGAGCTGGCCTCACGATCAAATCTGTTTCATTTTGGCTGGCGACATTGTATACGAGATGGCCCATGATGTCCCCCGACCGGAACGAAGCACGGGAAGGCTTGTCCGAGGATCCGATATCGATCTGGTCATCATTCTGAATGACAACGTGCCTGACGATTTTATTGGGAGACTGGATCGCACCATCTATCAGGAGAAATATAAGTTCCTCAAGTCACCTTCGATCAATGAAGAAATTGACTACGTGGTAAAAAAAATGGAGCGGGTTCGAGAGCAGGTGTGTTTTGATACGTTTAAAAATATGGTGGCGTGTAAAATCCTCCAGGAAGGTAAGCTCATCGGGGGAAGCGACAGACTTTATCACGAAGGAATGAAACTATTAAAAGACCATGGAGTCCTGGAGAAGCTGAATCGGTTGCAAGAGGAAGCCATCGTATTCCGGAAGCAGGAAGAAGAATTTTTAATCCAGAGCGATGCTAATCTCATCAAACGGGAAGACCTCTATTTCTTTTATCCTGCAGAGGAATCCGAGGAGTTTGAATAAGCGATGACATTTTGGAGAAGGCAAAGGCACCCGATCCGAAAACGCCACATGGCCGATGGGTAGGGCGGTCCACATTCAATCAAAGAAAGACATGCGATTCAATCTCCCCTTCCAAGACAAACCTTTTGATGTGGTGGGCATGGGCCTCAATGCTGTAGACTTCATCAGCGTGGTTCCTGAATTCCCCAAACCAAATTCAAAAATGAAGATGCTCCAGTTTTCAAAACAGGGAGGAGGCCAAGTGGCGACAGCCATGGTGGCTTTGAGCCGGTGGGGTGTGAAGACGAAATACATTGGAAAAGTCGGAGAAGATGAGTTGGGTCAATTTTCTCTTCATTCCATAATGGAAGAAGGGGTGGACATCTCTTCGGTGACCATTGAGCCCAATGCCTCTAATCAATTTGCCATGATTATTGTAGAGGGTCCTTCAGGAGAACGAACCATCCTCTGGAACCGTGATAAACGATTGATGTACCAAGAAGGAGAACTTCGGAAAGAGGAGGTCTGCTCTGGGAAAATTCTTCATTTAGATGGTCATGATATCCATGCCGCTCTTCAGTGTGCGAAGTGGGCAAAAGAAGAAAGAATCCCAACCATCATTGATCTGGATAAAGTAGAACCTCTCACATCCGATTTGATAAAAGAGATTGACTTCATCATTACTTCTTCCCGTTTTCCAATGCTTTACACTGGCATTTCAGATAGAAAAAAAGCTCTCCTCGAACTTCAAAAACACACCTCTGGATTTGTTTGCGCCACACAGGGCCATCAAGGGGTTTCTGTGATGATCAATGGGGAATTCCTCCTCGTCGAAGGATTCAAAGTGAAGGTCATGGACACCACTGGCGCAGGTGATGTCTTTCATGGAGGATTCATTTACGGTCTCCTCCAAAATTGGGAAGTGATAGAAATTTTAAGATTTGCCAATGCCGTGGCCGCCCTCAAATGTCGGGAAATGGGTGGCAGAAAAGGAATCCCCTTCTTGGAGGAAGTTCAAAGATTCCTCTCACAGCAGAAAAAGGGGGAAGTAAAGAACCCCGCCCACAGGGCGGGGCTTTAAAACCTAAATGATTCAAAACCCAGATCGAGATCCCGAACCAAGTTCGGGATGACAAAAACCGAAAACCAAACCCTCTTGTCATGCTGAACTCGTTTCAGCATCTGATTTGGTTTTTTTCTGCCTTTGGCAGACACACCTGAAAACCCCGTCCTGTGGGGTTTTCAGGTGTGATCTTAATAAAAACTTGACAATCTCATCTGTAATTTGTTAAATGAGAACAGTTTCAATCGGTGGTATCCAGGTCAAGGGAACCCCGTGATCTCTTTTTGAATGGAGAAAGTCGGGGACGGACCCGCCGCTGTAGTCCCGACCCTAAAATTTTTTCAGGGTAAGTGCCTTAGCCAAAAAGCCACTGTCAGAAGCTCTAAGTTTACCGAAGGAGCAGGATGGGAAGGCGAGTTAAGGTCGGGAAAGTCAGAAAACCTGCCTGGATATTCTTCACAAGGTAGTCTTCGAGGATAAGACTGTGAAGGGTGCAAACGGGTAAAAACCCCAGTCTTCAGTGCGAAGGCTGGGGTTTTTTTTGAACCCTTCCTTCAGCCCTGAACCCAATGTGGTTCAGGGTCCACAGTGACCCCCAAAGGGTTCATACAAACTATTCATGGACCCCATCATGGGTCGAGGAGGTGTTTTATGAAACGGTTTGTTCCACTCATGACTTCTTTTATCCTTCTCCTCTTAACTCCGCTTTCCCTCTCTGCCCAGGAAAAAGAGGTGACGCTCGAACCGGTAGTGGTCACAGCTACCCGTGATGTCCAAGAGATTAGAAAGGTTCCTGCCAATGTGACCGTCATCACCAAAGAAGAGATTGCGCGCTCCAAGGCCCAGTCGGTCATCGATGTGTTGCGAGACGAAGTGGGTCTGGTCGTCCGTGATTATTATGGAACTGGAAAAACGGCCTCGGTGGATATCAGGGGTTTTGGCGAAACGGGCCTTTTAAACACCCTCGTTTTGGTGGACGGGAGGAGGGTCAACGCCATTGATCTCAGTGGGGTGGACTGGACTCAAGTTCCACTGGATCAAGTGGAACGAATTGAGGTTGTCCGAGGCTCTGGTAGCGTCCTTTATGGCGACAATGCGGTGGGAGGAGTAATCAATATCATTACCAAGAAACCTGAAAAATCCTTTACGGCCAAAGTCGAAGGGGGAGTCGGAAGTTATCACTACCACAAAGAAAGCGGTTCCGTAGGGGGTCAATGGGGACCTGTCTCTGCCATGCTTAACGCCACCTATAGTGCCACGAATGGGTATCGTGATAACGGGTTTCTAAGAGCTAAGGATGTGGGAGGAAAATTAATCTATGATGTGAACGAGAACATGAGCCTCCATATGAGTGGGAGTTTCCACCAGGACGATGGAGGCCTCCCCGGAGGTCTTCCCAAAGATATTTATAAATTTCACCGACGGGCAACCATTAATCCCGATAATAAGGCTGAGACAGAAGACACCTATGGCTCATTAGGAGGGAGAGCCAATCTGTGGAATTGGGGTTGGATCGAAATGGATCTCTCCTATCGTCACCGCAACGTGGAGACCTTCTTGGATTTCCCTGCTTATTTTTATACTTATGAGGATAAAAGAATTTTAAAAACATGGGGAGTCACTCCAAAGTATGTCCTTGAAAAAAATCTATTTAATTTCCATAATAAACTCACTTTTGGATTAGATTTTTATAGGTCAGATGCCGAGCTGGATTGGAAGGATTTTACCCCTTGGTCCACATCTGCGAATCAATCTGAAATCACCAAGAAATCCACCGGCCTTTACCTTTTAGATGAGTTTTCAATACTCAAAAATCTGATCCTCTCCCTGGGGTACCGCCATGAGTGGGTCATTTATGATATCTCCAGGCAGACACCCAGATTGAAAGACAAGATAAGAAATGATGAACCGGCATGGAATGTTGGGCTGGATTATCTCTTCAATAAAAGATCTTCCGCCTTCCTCAGTATTAAAAGAAGTTTTCGTTTTCCTGTCTCGGATGAATTTTTTACTATTGATTTAAATACGTTTGAGTTAAACATCAACAGCGCTTTAAGGCCCCAAACAGGTTATCATTATGAGGCAGGGGTCCGTCACGCTTTGACCGACCAAATTGAAGCAAACCTGACCTTATTCTGGATGGATCTTCACAACGAGATTTTTCTCAACCCCGAAACCTTTAACAATGAAAACTTTTCAAGGACCCGACGTCAGGGAATTGAAATAGGAACCAAGGTGAAACCCTTCCCATGGCTTTTGCTGTGGGGAAACTATAGCTATATCCGACCCACCCTTCGCGGGGAATCCCTATCAGGAAAAGACATTCCTGGTGTGCCGAGGCATAAAGGCTCCTTGGGGGTAGATATCGATTTTGGTAAGGGATTGCTATTGAATACCCAGACCCATATCGTGGGGTCCCGACACCTGATCAGCGACTGGCGCAATCAACTGGGCCGATTGGATGGATACTATACCCTTGATGCAAAGCTCTCTTACTCCTGGAAAGGGTTAAAGGCCTTTGTCGGGGTAAACAACCTCACGAATCAAAAGTATGTGGAATGGGCGGTCACCAATGCCGCTGGAACAAGTCAAGTCTTTTATCCGTCACCGGAGCGGAATTTCTTTGGAGGAATCTCTTATACCTTTTGAAATCAAAACAAGATGTCTGATGAGATAGATTAAAAAGAGGATGAACCAGATTTTTTCTTGAGATTTCCTAACGTTGTGAGAGGAACCCAGAAAGGGACCAAAAAACAAAAGGGACCAAAAAAACTTGACACCTGGGAGGGGTTGTAATATAAATCTATTGATTCCTTTGGATGCCGGGTTAGCTCAGTCGGTAGAGCAGAGGACTGAAAATCCTCGTGTCCGTGGTTCGATTCCGCGACCCGGCACTTTGCTTTCAATCTTACTTAGGGCAATTTCAATTGCCCTATTTTTTCATCCCTGCTTACGCTGGCCTGTGATAAGCAGGATAGGTAGTTGAGGAGGTGTCAGATGTTTATTGAACTCATTATGAAAGGGGGCCCCATCATGGTCCCCATTATTTTAGGATCGATCATCGCCCTGGCCATTATTTTAGAAAGATTTTGGACCCTCTGGAAGATTCGGCTCAACTTTCAACAATTTGCCCAGGAAATTTTTCTCTTTTTAGAAAGGGGACATTTTCAGAAAGCCTTAGAGCGATGCGAAAAGGTGAGGCATCCTATTGGAGAAGTCTTTAAACTAGGAATTCTCAACCGAACAATGAAACGAGAGGAATTAGAGGCCATGTTAGAACGGGAGGGCGAAGAGCAGATTCAATACCTGGAGCGTTATTTGGGGGCCTTGCTCATCATTGTGGGGGTCGAACCCATGCTTGGATTTCTTGGGACGATCATCGGTCTGATCAAGGCTTTCATGACATGGGAACAGTTGGGGACCAATATTACGGTCAGTGCCTTGGCGGCCGGAATTTATCAGGCAATGATTACCACGGCCTCAGGTCTCTGCGTGGCCATTCCTGCTTTTATTTTCTACCACCTGATTGTGGGGAAAATAAAGAGCCACGCTCAGGAAATAAGTTATTACGGTAATGAGCTCCTTGATATCATTGGGTGTACGGAGAGAGAGAGGAGTGGACGATGAAGGTCAATATCCATCGAGAATCATACGTGAGGCTGGAGTCCTTAGCTTTTACTGACATCATTCTCAACATCTTTATTTTTTTCTTCACCGCATTTAGTTTAGTCTATACCTTCAGTCCTACCAGAGAATCGCGAATCATTGTGAAACTCCCCCAGGCCGATATTAAATCCCCTGTTGACCAGGCTGAGCCCATTGTGGTCACGATCAACAGCCGAAATGAAGTCTTTCTCAAGAATCAGTCAAAAAACCTCAGAGATTTAAAGACGGAGTTGGAATCTCTCCTTGCCTTCAACAGAACGAGGCCTGTGATTGTCCGTGCAGATAAGAGCGTTGTCTTTGACCGTGTCGTTCAAGTCCTTGACGTGGCAAAAAACGCCGGCGTTGAACGTCTTGGCATCGCGATCGAAGAAAAAATACCTCCTACGAGCCCTCATCAATAAATTACCCCGCAGCAGAGCTGCGAGGTATCCAACTCAAAAAAAACTCTCCTCCCCCTTGAGGGGGGAGGATTAAGGAGGGGGTGATGAGAAGATCGTTTCCCCCTCACCCTGACCCTCTCCCCCCAGGGGAGAGGGAAGGCCATTCATCCCCCCAGCATAGCTGGGGGGTATTCTGGCACATTTTTATAAACCCTGTATATCCCCGCCCTAAAGGACGGGGATTTTCTTTTTCACAATTCCGACCTGCTCAAAAAATGACCATAAGTTCTAAAAAAAGAACAAATTCTTTAAATTTCAGCAGGGATGATTTGAAAAATTATGATTTTACTTTTCTTTAAAATTATAACCTGTTGAAATTACATATATATTTTTTTATAAAAATTTGAATTTTTTTCTTGACATTTCTATATTTTGTGTTCTAAAATATCGGCGATTCAAGATATAGAATTTCTAATTTCATTTAGAATTGATGTCAGTAGGTAGAAAGGGGATTAAAAATGAGTTACCTCATCTGTGACAAAAGAAAAGGTAGTCCAAAGATCCATATCGAAGTCTGCAGGAGAAAGTGTAAACTTATCCAAGAATGTAAGACCTATAAGGAATTTGTCAATAATTTAGAGAAAAAGGCGGCGTAAATTTCCCTACCTGCACCTGCCTTTAATAGGCAGGCCTTCATACCCCTCCTTTCTGGTCGGGCCGGTTCACCAATCGAATCGGCCCTTTTTTTATCCTATATCTCCCCGTTCATATTGAAGAATACTGAGGAAGCAAAGACTTGCAGTTTCAGCTCTCAATATCCTCCTTCCGAGTGTGACAGGGATAAATCCCAATTTTTTTGCCTCTCCAACTTCCTCCAGGCTAAATCCCCCCTCCGGCCCAATCACAAAAAATATCTTTGTTTTTTCTTCCGTTCTGTTCAAAACCTCTTTCAACTTGGTTCCCTCTCTTTCCCAGAGAATAAGGCGAAGAAAGCTGGGTGAAGGAATTTGGAGCATCTCAGAATAGTCCTGAAGGGATTCAATCTTGGGAACCACTCCCCTTCCGCATTGTTTGGAGGACTCCATAGCAATTCTTTCCCATCGGTGAAGGCGTTTTTGTCTCATCGATTTTTCTAAAAGGGGCACTGAACGGGAAGAGAAGAAGGGAATGATTTCTTTGACCCCTAATTCGGTGGCTTTCTGGATCAGGTAATCCATCTTCCCGCCCTTGAGAAGGCTTTGAGCTAAAATGGTTTCCAAAGAGGAATCTTTCTTTGAAGAAAAGATATGTTGAATCTGCATCACCACCGAGGAGAGTCCTTCTTCGATGATGGTGCCCTCATACTCTTTTCCCAAACCATCGAAAATAATGATCTCATCTCCTGCTTTGAGGCGGAGAACCCTCCGAATATGCCTCACCTCGCTGCCCCCGATTTTTAATAGATCGTTCTCGATATGAGGGGCAGGAACATAAAATCTCGGCATGCCTCTCTCCTAAAAGACGCTAAGCGCTTAGCGCTTTGCGCATAGCGAAATTCACCTCTTCTGAAAGGTCAGACAGACCCACTCTCCTTTTTGGGTATCTTGGATCCATTGGAGGAGGCTTGTCTCCAGGTAACACTGACGAATCCCTTCTCTTTCTCCTTCCAATATTCCTGATAAGATGAGGTATCCCTGTTTCTTAAGGTGGCTCAGAATAGGTTTTCTCATCCTCCTTAGACTCTTGAGGTCCATATTGGCTACGACCACATTAAATTTTTTATGAAGACTCCCTATACTTCCTTTTCTTATTGTAACCAGATTCGAAACACGGTTCTTCTCTACATTCTCTCGTGCATTCTCCACCGCCACGCCATCAATGTCTATCCCCCGAACTTCCTTGGCCCCTAATTTGGCAGCGACGATGGAAAGAATCCCAGAACCCGTTCCCACATCAAGAACAGATAACCCCTTTTTCCCGAGCCTATCTTCTAATGCCAGGATGCACAGGATGGTGGTGGCATGTGTTCCTGTGCCAAAAGCCATCCCCGGAGTAATGACAATGGCCATTTGACCCTTTTTTAATCGGACCTTGGACCAGGGTGGTATCACCACAAACCTGGATGTCACCTGAACAGGCTTAAAAAATCTCTTCCAGTTCTCACCCCAATCCTGGTCAGGGATAGAGTCTGTCTTAATGTGCGCGCGGAATTCCCCAGGGGCGATCTTCTTCAATGACTTCAAATAGCAACGTAGAGCATGAAGGACTTTTTTCTCTTTGCCGTCCTTTGGGAAATAAGCCTTCAGCCCTAATGATATGAGATCCTCTTTAATCTCTTCAATCCCAGTGGTTCCCTGTTCAATGAGAAAGTTTGAGACCGCTTCTCCGAATTCTCTCGGAATGAAAAGTTCTATAACCCACCACCGCTTCATCAGATTACCTACATAAAGGTTCAAGGGTTCGAGTGTTGGACTACATTATCCCTTGAATACTGGACTTCTTAACACTTCTTCTATAAATTCTTCAATCTTCCTATTGAAAGCCTCGGGCGATTCCATCATGACCATATGGCCTGCATCTGGGAAAATCTCCAGTTTCGAACCCTTGACTCGACTTTGAATAAACTGGGAATATTTGATAGGCGTCAGTTGGTCATCCTCTCCGCAAAGAATCCGTGTGGGAAGAGTGATTTTTTCTACTTCATTCATCATATCGAACCGGTCACAGGCTAAAAAGTCTCCATAGACGACCTCTGCCCGACATTGCCGCATACCCAAAACGCCCCTCTCAAGTAAATCGGTGGGAGCCTTCCGAGAGTAGGCAAATTGATTTATCTTCTGAACGGTCTCCTCAAAGTACCTCTTAACCCCATCCAGAATCAAAGGAAGAACTTTTAATCTTGCTCCTGTCCCCACTAATACGATCCCTTTCATCACCTCCGGATGGGTCAGGGCCAATGTCTGGACAATGGCGCCGCCCATCGAATGGCCGACGGCAAAGACTTTCTGAAGACCAAGAGTTTTCACAAAAGAATGAACGTGCTCAGAATATTTCCAGACCTCCTGCTCTCCCTCTCCCTCTGATGCCCCATGGCCTGGAAGTTCAATGATGATGGGATCGAACCGGTTCTCAAAAAAACCCTTCTGATAGCTCCACGTATACTGTCCTCCTCCAGCACCATGAATGAAAAGCATCGTCTCCTTACCCTCTAAAACGTTTTTTCTCCCCCTCCAGTAGCTGATCTGCTTTCCATCGATTTGAATAAATGGCATTTCTCCCTCCTCTTGATGAAATCGAAATAGGAACGGATCGCTTCAAACAGAGCCTCTCTCTCTTTTAAGCTGGACAACCTCGAATGGAAGGAGGCGCAGTAAGGGAGGCCCTTGGTATACCAATAAACATTTTTCCGGATCATTCTCACTGCTCCTTTTTCACCATAATGATCTTGGGTCAGGGAGAAATGATAATGGATCATGTCCCTCCTCTCCTCCAGAGAGGGAGGAAGGATTACTCTTTCTTCACCCTTCAAAAAATTTTTTAAGCGAAAGATCCACGGATTTCCTAAGGCCCCCCTTCCAATCATCACCCCATCACAGCCAGTCTCTTCGAACATCCTCCTGGCTAAACATGGAGTGGTCACATCTCCATTGCCAATGACAGGAATGTGAACGGCAAGTTTCACCTCTTTGATAAGGTTCCAATCCGCCTGACCATGAAATCCCTGAGCCTTGGTCCTGGGATGAATGGAAATGGCATCCACGCCGCAATCCTCCGCGAGGGTGGCAATTTCAACCGCATTGATGTTCTCCCTGTCCCAACCCGAACGAATTTTGATGGTGAGAGGGCATCTCACTTTCTTCCTCACCTTTTTAAGAATTCCCTTCACCCTTTCTGGTGATCGCATGAGGTCAACGCCAGCTCCCGCTTCAATCACCTCTTTTGCCGGGCATCCCATATTGATGTCAATGGCGTCTGCCCCCATCGATTCCACCCTCTGGGCGGCATCGGCTAATATCTCTGGATTGGATCCGAAGAGCTGAACCGAAAGGGGGTTTTCGTCTTTTCCAATCTTTAAAAAAGATTCCCCCTTTCGTAATAATCCCTCTGCGCTGACCATCTCCGTAACAACCAAACTGCAACCGTTTTCCTTGGCGATCCGCCGGAAGGGGTAATCAGAAATTCCTGACAGCGGCGCCAGCATAAGAGGGTGATCAAATTGAAGATGGCCAAGTCTCATCTGACCCCCTTGGAATATTGGAAGTTTGGAATGTTGGAATGTTGGGCTTACACTTAGAAAGATGGTTTTCGTTTTTGCTCTTCAAACCCATTGTTCCAATATTCCAATCTTCCATTATTTCTTGTCGTCCCAGTGTTTCTTGATAGATTGGATTGCCTCATCAATACGCAGGGGGTCTCCAAAATCAAGCCCTTCCTGTTTTAATCCTTTGAAGAGTTTGGTCAGGGTAGGCTCTTCGAGGTTAAAACTTTCCAAATCCTTAAATTTTCCGAAAATCTCCTCCGGCCTTCCCCGCTCGCTGAGGTCCCCGTGCCCGTGCATGAGGTAAAGAATGTCTGTCATCTCCGGCACCAGATCAACTTCGTGAAGGGTGATGATAAACGTGACTCCTTTTTCTCTATTCAACTCATTCAGAATCTGGACTAGATCTCTTCTCGAAACAGGATCCAATCCTGTAAAAGGCTCATCCAGAATCAACAGCTCCGGCTCCATGATTAAGGCTCCGGCTAAAGCCACTTTCTTTTTTTCTCCTCCCGAGAGGTAATTCACAATCTTCTTCTGGATTGATTCAAGATTCAGCCGTTCGATCACCGTTTTTGCCATCGCCTCTGCTTTTTTCTTTTCGATGCCGTAGTTTAAAGGGGCAAAGAGGATATCATCGGTCACCGTTGGACCGAGAATCTGTTCATCCACATCCTGCATGATGACACCGACTTTTTCTCTTATCTTTGAAAATTCTTTCCCCGGATCCACCCCGAAGACCCTCACACTTCCGTTCTTGGGTACAAGCACTCCCAGAAGGTGTTTAAGGAGCGTTGTTTTTCCGCAGCCATTGGAACCCAGGATCGAAACCCGTTCCCCTCGGTTCACAACAAAATCCAAACCGCAAATCTGGACCTTGGTCATATCCGGATAGACATGGGTAATACAGTCCACCTCGACAATCCTATCTTCTCCCTGCATAGAATCTTATTCTCCTTTTGAATTCACCATGGCCGCATGGTCTCCCATGAACGATGAAAATAGTCCAAAGGTTAGGGCTACGAGGCCAGTTTCGTCCATCGTCAAAGGGTTACGTCTAAAAGATTTAACGACGAATAACTTTACCCTTTAACGAAACGGGCATCCTTACCTTAACCTTTTAACCACCGATTTCATTCTCCTCTGTAATAAATCTTGTTTTTAAACCCCCGGAGCACCATGGACTCATACATCTTTTCACTGGCGTCAATTCCTGTAATGATCAGATGGCCAAAGGCATTGGAAATATTGACCAAGCCCCTCCACGGATGTCTCCACTGAAATCCTCCACGAAGATAGAGGGCTTGCTGGGTCTCCTCAAGAATATTAAGGAGGATAAAGATGGAACGGTAAGTCAAGAAAAGGGCCGTCACAAAAGAGGAAGGAAGAATTCTTCCCAGGACAGAGAAGATGGAAGGATAAGGAGTCGTGGCCAGAAGCAACACCACTCCCGTGGAGCCACAGAGAACCTTTAAAAAGATGAGAAGAATAAAATGGATTTGAAATTCTGAAATAAAGATAAAAAGTGTAGCAAAGATGAGGGGATAGAATGTTAAAAAAAATATTTTGACTGGAGTTCTTGATAGAAAAAAGAGGACAAGGAGAATCCCGTAAAGAAAAAGAAGTCCGGGAAGGTTTCTCAGTATGACAATCCCTAATAAAACCAAGAGCATCCCGATGATTTTGAATGGGGGTGAAAGACGGTGGAGAAAACTCTTTCCCTCTACAGCGATGTAATCTAAATAGGAAAGCTGAATCATCAGGTCTCCTTTTCCAACCTCAACAAATCTGGCCTTAACCGTTGAATATACCGAGTGATCAATGCAGTGATCACTCCTTCCAAGATCCAGCCGATAAACCCCAATGGAAGAACAATGGCGATGAATCGTTTTAAATTTACCTCCCTCTCTTCTTTTTCTCCCTCATGATGATCACCCTTTTCCTTGGGAAGATGAAATTCAAAAATCCCCTCCCCTTTCTGATGGATTAACTCCTCGTAATGGGAGGTCCCCAGGCTGACCACTCCAATCATGGCAAGGGTGGAGAAAATAAGAGCAACGAAGGTGGCTAAAAAAGTGGCAGGGGTCAACCTTTTAAGAACTCTCCAGAATAGGCGAAAAAGAAAATATCCCAATACCCCTTCGATGGAGAGGATGAGGGTATTCAGCCCGATCACGGTAATCCCACCATGTCCGAAAAGAGCCAGGATGACGTTGACGACAAAGGTGGCGAGAAAGATGAGAGAAGGCCCCAATAAGATCCCTGAAATGACCGTCAGGTTAACGTGGTAGGCAATGGGAACAATCTCAACGGCAGCGCCCAAGACCATGGCCGCCGCCATCATTCCCAGCAACGGAAGCCGTTTGGTTAATTCTTCTTTCCGAATAAATCGAAAAAATACTGTTGCGACCAGGATGGCGGTAATCCATCCTGAAACCCAAAGCCAAACCGGTAACACCCCATCCGGGAGATGAATATGGGACATGTCTCCTTCCCAAAGTCTCATCGTTTTGAAGTCATGTAGTCATAGGACCGACTTAAAGACTATGCAACCAACAACGACCAGACTATTTTTGTAAAGGTTTACATTTTTTACAAAACCCGTAAAAATTCAACTGATGATCAACCACCTGATACCCTGTGGACTCGGTCACCTTTTTGGACCAAGAAGAAATATCACAAAAGTTCAACACCCCCACATGACCGCATGACCTACAAATGATATGGTGATGGTGGTCTTTCAATTCACAGAGTTTATATTTAACACTTGAACCATTGATAATTTTAAAGACCATGTTTAGAGATTCAAAGAGATCGAGAGACCGATAGATGGAGGTCAATCCAATCTTTCTCCGTTTTTTTAAAAGGCTTTGATAAAGTTCCTGAGGACTCAAAGGATTTTGGGCGCCTAAGAGTTCCTGATAAATCAGAAACCTTGGATGGCTCATCCTGAGGTTTTTATCCTTAAACAGCCTTTTAAAAAGTCCTGTATTCATTGAAGGTTAAGCGAATAATGAAAATATTTTCAATAAGAAATTTAACGCTATATTTTCTGGATGTCAAGTTCTCCCTTACACCCCATCACCCTATCTCCCAATCTTTAATTTAAGATCTTCTTTAAATCTTTCTCATCTGTTATCGGAGGCAGGCAGGTGAATCCTTTACAAACAAATGTGGTCGGAACCCCTGGGTTTCCTTTCTCCATGAGAAATGGAAACCAATTCTTCTCGATGGGTTCCTGAGGATCTCTGAGGCTCAAGATTTTGTTTGGAAGGTAGGTGAGGTAAATCTCTTTGAGCATGGTCTTTGTTTTAGGATCGTTCTTTGAACCAATGACACCGATCTCCTCTGGATTCAAAAAGAGGTGGAGACCAGATAGCATCTGGGGAAACCCGGAAGGGTGCTGATCAAGAAGGTTAAAAAAGAGGCGAAGGGTCTGCTCAGCCTTCTGCTTTAACGATTCCTCTCCTGTCAGGGAGCTCAGCCTGATGAGATTAAAGACGGCGATCGAATTGGCAGAAGGGATCACATGGTCATAGGGGTTTTTTGAACGAGCGATTAAAGATTCATTCTCCTTCCCGGAGAAAAAGAATCCTCCGTCTCTCTCATCCCAGAATTGACGGATCATTTGTCGATTGAGTTCTTCTGCCTCTTTCAGCCATTCCATTTCAAAGGTGGCTTCATAGAGATCCATAAGCGCCTGGATGAAAAAGGCATAATCCTCAGAGTATCCCTTCACCTGGCATTTTCCTTTATTGTAGACCCTCATCAAGTTCCCATCTCTCCTCATACTCTTTAAGATGAATCGGGTTGCCTCTTTTGCCCCATTTAGATATTTTTCATTTCCAGTGGTTTTAAATCCGTCCACAAAACTTGAAATCATCAGACCGTTCCAGGAGGTGAGAATCTTCTCATCTCGGTTTGGCTTCACTCTCTTTTCCCTTACGTCATAGAGTTTCTGCCTCCCCTCTTCAAACATTTTTTCCAACTCGGTGAGAGGTATTCCATATAATTGAGAAACCTTTTCCAAAATGGAAACAATGCTGAGAACACTTGTCTCTCCTTCAAAATTCCCCTGTTGAGCCACCCCATAATAAGCGCAAAAAGGCGTCCCTATCTCTTTCCCTAATACCTCCTTGATTTGATCTCTCGTCCAGACATAAAACTTCCCCTCCTCGCCCTCACTATCTGCATCTTGGGTTGAATAGAATCCTCCCTCCGGACTTTTCATCTCACGAAGAACATAATGGAGGATCTCCTCTCCTACATGGAGATACCATTGTTTCTGAGTTGCCTGATAGGTCTCAAAATAGGTTCGTGAAAGGAGGGCATTGTCGTAGAGCATCTTCTCAAAATGGGGAATGAGCCATCGATCATCGGTCGAATAACGATGAAAGCCTCCTCCTAAATGGTCGTAGATCCCCCCATAGGCCATCTTCTCCAGCGTCTTTTCCACCATCTCCAAGGCTTTTCTCTCATCGGAGCTTTTCCAATGTCGAAGAAGAAAAGAAAGGGTCATGCTGTTCGGAAACTTAGGCGCTCCGCCAAATCCCCCATAGATCGGATCAAATTGACTTTCTGAAACATGAAAGGCCTTTGAAAATACCTTTGAATGGAGGGCCTCCTGGGAGGGAATGATTTCAGCAATCTGATGGAGAGCCTGCTTCATCTGGTCTTCCATCTTTCCCACTTCCCCTCGATGGGATCGGTAATAATCGGAGACAACCACCAGAATTTTTTGAAAACCAGGCATCCCTCGTCGATCTTCAGGGGGGAAATAAGTTCCCGCATGAAAAGGAATAAGGTCAGGGGTTAAAAAGACGGTCATGGGCCATCCCCCCGATCCGGTCATCACCTGAACGGCATGCATATAAATTTCATCAAGATCTGGGCGTTCTTCCCGATCGACCTTGATATTAATGAAGCGCTCATTCATGATTCCCGCAATCGCCTCATTTTCAAAAGATTCCTTCTCCATCACATGGCACCAATGGCAAGCAGAGTAACCGATGCTGAGAAGAATGGGTTTGTCTTCTTTTTGGGCGCGATGAAGAGCTTCCTCACTCCATGGATACCAGTCCACCGGATTATGAGCGTGCTGCAAAAGATAAGGACTCGTTTCATCAATCAACCGATTCGTATATTTATGCCCCATGCTCTCTCCTTTTTGATCTACCTTCTATTTATAACCATCGGAATGCCGAATAACAAGGAAGGATCCCCTTTTTGATTTTCATTGATTTCAAAGCAAAAGGAATGATGATTACCAACGACAAAGTCTATTACCGAAAAGCAATGAAAGCAGGGAATTTAGTGATGCTGGAAGATTTCTTCATGGAGATTTAAATAGATCAATATTTATCGAGGAATGGATTTGTAAAATATTGGGATGATTACTTTTGAGAGGTACTTGCTCTTTTATAAACTCCCATCCTTTGAGCCTGGACAATCACATGGCCTTCTATGGCTTTTTCCAGATCTTTTTTCATTGAAAGAGGATTCAGATTAAGAACAGTATTAAGGGCATAAATTTTAAAAACATACCGGTGGGCCCGCCTGGGCGGACAAGGCCCTCCATAATTGCGTTTTTTAAAATCATTCATTCCCTGCACGGCTCCTTCCGGCACTGAGTTTTCTTTGATCTCTTTGATAGTTGGATCAAGGTTCCACAAAATCCAGTGAACATAAGAACCTCTGGGCGCATCCAGATCATCGAAGACGAGGGCCAATGATTTTGTTTTTGCCGGAACATGTTCAAATTGAAGGGGCGGATTTATATTTTCTCCATCGCAGGTATATTTTTGAGGAATTTCTCCACCATTTTTAAAAGCGGAACTGAAAATCTTGAATTCGTCTGTCTTTGTTCCACTTTGTCCTATGGCATAGGAAAAAATGAGCACGGAGACAAGCAACCCAATATAAATCACTCGATGCGACATTTTTTCTCCTTTCTATAAAAACGACAAGCCCAAAAAATCGGCCTGCAAATTCCATTAAAAATGGATTGACAGGCCATCTGATCAAAATGGTGGAGGCGGCGGGAATCGAATAAGTGCTCCACCCTGTAAGTTATTATAAATCAAAGGGTAATTTTTCACAACACTTCATTGGATAGTATTTGGATAGTGTCGTCGGTAGGGGGTGTGACTCCTCCGAGGGAAACCTACTAAACCCTTCTCCTCCGTTTGCTTGAGGAGGGCTCACTCTCATAATAATCGATAGTAATTGTTTGCTTTCAAAGATATCTCAGAAGGAATATCAGTAGATGGAGCCTTTAGTAAAGAGTTAATCTGACAGTATGTGCTGCCCTCCTTTCAAAATTTTTTTATGCGCACCTCATTGAGATTATGGCCTTTTGAGCCATTCATTTGAGCTTTTGGTCGGGTCGTATTGGGTGGTTCCTCGATGTAGTATCTGAAATGGTATGCGTCTCCGGCAAACTTCTTTAGCACCTTCTCCATGTTTTCAAGGAAAAGGGAAACCTCGCTATCTTCGACATTAGCCTCAAAGAACTTGAATACGATCTTCGCCATGAACTTTACCTCCTTCAAATCTCAACGTTCTTATCTGATTTACTTGGAGGAGAGGCTTTAGAACGCCTTGAGTTGTTGAGCAGGCTTTCTTCTCAACAAATCTCTGCAAATGGCATGCCGCTTCAATCGATGCTTAATACCACATCAAATCATTCAATTCGAGAAAACTGCTGTATTAATATCATTAAAAACTTTCTTTTAAGATTACAAATTATGTCACCCGGTTATAAAAAATTCGTATGAATGAACGCGGGCTTTTTGAGCGATGAAAATTCTTGTTATCCATAACCCAATTTTCACCCTTCTTTCCTTGTTTTGGTATCTTCCTTCAGAATGCAACATTTTAAAAGGAAATCAACAATATGGGAAATGATAGATGGAATTTCCCCAACAGATGGAATTTTCATCTTGACTGTCCATGCACATGAGAGTATGGTCTATTTATAGTTTTCCCCACGTGGCCCTAATTAACCTCACAACTTAACGCTTAACCTTTCGGAGTCAGTGATGGGGTGTCGTTTGACAAGGAATTCCCAAAAGATGCCCATATAGAGACCTCCGAGGGGATTTTTAAAATTCCTTTTAGGAGGTTTCTTTGACTCTCTTTCCGTAAATCTAAAAGTACTTAATAAATCATTTTATCCCCTGGGGTAAAAAA
>DCVM01000089.1 GCA_002327985.1 Syntrophaceae bacterium UBA2188
TCAGAGCCAATCCCTCCACCACCGCTGTCTTTCCCACTCCGGCCTCGCCCACGCAGATGGGATTGTTCTTCCGTCTTCGGGCCAGGATGTCGATCATTTGATGAATCTCCCGATCGCGACCAAAGACAGGATCAATTTCTCCAGTGGCTGCTTTTTTCGTAAAATCGGTACAGAAACGGGCGAGCGCGGTCCCATCGGTGGGAGGTCCGGCCTCCCGGGCCGCCTTTTCAGCAGGAGAGAGATGCTCGATCGAACCTTTTAATATATTTCCGAATTGAGAAAGAAGGGTCTCCCGGCTGATCGTACGCAGAAGATCCACAAACCGACCCGTGGCAAACTGGATGGGTTTGGCCAGGAAGGCCACCAATAGAGCACCGGATCGTATGCGACTCTCTTCAAGATCGACGGAAGCGATCAACCAGGCATCCTGAAACCATTCGAGAAGGAGAGGAGAGAATACAGGTTTTGAGGCATTGCCTGTCCGGAACTCCTCAATGGTCTGATCAATCGCCTTTTTCACCCTCCCGAGATCGAGGTCGAACTGGCGAAAGATGAGCGGCAAATCGGATTGGGGCTCTTCCAGGAGTTTAGCCAGAAAGTGCTCAACCGTCACCTCGTAATGGCTTCGTGAGACGCAAAGCCCTGCTGCTCCTTCCAGGGCTCTCGTGCAATAAGGATTCAGGCGACTTAAAAGCGTTTTGATGTCAACGGTGATCATGATTCATCTCCTGCTGGAATAATGGAATTTTGGAATAATGGAATGTTGGGAACAGAAGTTAGAAAAAAATAATTTTTAAAACTCATTTTCTTAAACCCATCAATCCATTGTTCCATCACTCCACCATTCCAAATGGGGCGAAGCCCCTAAGACATTTGTGGTGGAAAGATGGTTTTCACCTCAGCAAGATGATCGAGCGAAAAGACCCAGGTGTCGAGGCCAAGCCTTGACCACTCGGATCCTCCCAGGGAAACGGTCTTTGCCTCTCTCTCTGCAAGGACCAGTTCAATATCATATTCGAAAACATCGAGGAGATAGAACTTCGTCAGAAAGTTTAGTCTCTGATGCTCAATGCTTCCAGGAAGCAAACGATGAAATGGGTTACTTTTTAACGGACCGATTCGGAGTCTGAATTTTCCCATGCGATCGTCGATCTCTTCGCCCAGGAAACAGCTCTCTCCAAGCACCCTCCCGGATATTCCCATCAGGAGTCTCTGATCCGGAGGGATTTTGACAATCCTTTTCAGACAGGGAATGACCTCTAAGGGAATCCCTCCGAATGCATCCTGAAGCAGTGCTCTCAGTCCGGAGGCCGATTTCGGGAATTGGGTGAAGAGGCCAGTGTAACGGATCAGGGGATAGGATTCAGGAAGGTCTTTACGCAGGGCTTCTTCTCCCAGGCCGATCAAGCAGAAGAGCTTGCCGAGCACTCCTGGATCATTTTCTTCGATCACCTGGAGAAAGAGACGATACTTGACCCAACAGCGGAAGAGGAGGAGGTAGAGGCGATGGTTGAAAATATCAATAAAGTCCCGGGTGACCGACATATCTTCCGCAGCCTCGTCGATGAGATCTTCTGTATAGAAGGTGGGAAGCGGAGAGGAGGAACCATATAGTCCGAGCAGGGTGGCGGTAATCAAATAGAGGGGTTTTTCTTGATCGACTTCTTCGATCTTGGCCACATCCGCCGGCGGGAAAGAGAGAGAGAGCTCCGGCCGAACCCGAATGGACTCCTCTTCTACGGATTTCTTTGCTTCAGGGATCTCTGATTCTGGGATGAAAAGGCGCAGAAGCCTCATCACCTGGAAGAAGGAAAATTCGTGAGCCTTCTCGAAGAGGTCTGATCTCAGATGAGCGGATGATCCCCAATCCTGGCCGGCCATTGATAGCTCTCTCCTTTTGTCACTTCCTGGACTGTCAATCGGGTGAAATGGTTGAGGGAAGCATAGTTTCCGAGAAAGTGATCCAAGACAGATCCGAAAAGGTACATATCTCCCTGACTTGCAAATTTCTCCTGACGAAGTTTTAGCTCAATCTCCTGCCCCCGCATCAAAATGCCCGAAACCAACCGATCAGAAGGTTTAGCCACAAGGCCCTCGATCCCTTCGATTCGTTTTCGATTGGCCAGGGTATAAGTCAGATTGCGACTTCCCGGAAAGATATACTGCTCGAAAAGGGCTTTTAAATTTTCCATGCGGGACAAAGAGAGGGTGTTGAGAAAGAGATGCGCCAGAAGACGCCATCTCAAGTTCTCCCCTCCTTTTTCCCCTTCCTTTCTTCCTTCAAGGGGAGGCAAGAGGCTGACCGTCGGAGGCAAAATATTTTTGAATTCCACGACCTCAGGAGAACTGCTCGTTGGTAGCGAGATATCCCCTAAGCGAAGATTTTCAGGAAGCGCCCCATTCGTACAGAGAAGTTGAATGGAGAGGGTTTCGGAAGGAGGCAAGCCGATTCCAGGCGGGTAGGCAACCGAAAGGAAGAGATCGAGTATCTCCCTGAGGGGGGATTGACGGATCGTGATTCGATAAACCGGATGAGCGTGGGGATCGGGGTTGAAGACTTCAAAAGGAACATACTGTCTCTCCTGAGCAGTCCCCTGAACGTATCCGACCACGCTCTGCACGGAATAGACCTGATAATGTTCAGGTTTGGAGCCAGCGGGCCGAATCAGATATTTTGTCATGCGGTGGTTAATCTGGATAGGATCCGCCTCGTGTGGGAAAATATTGATTGCAGGCGTCACGGAGAGAACAAAGTGATCTTTTTTGATCCTGGGTGGAGAAAACGGGAGATCTTTGAGCTCAAAATGGACCTCAAATCGGGATCCTCCTCCACGTTCCTGCCATTGCTCCCATCCAGTCAGATCGATAAAAAGAAACTTCTGCGGAGAGATGAAGTATTCCTGGATGATCCGGTAGCCTGGAAAAGCATGGGAGGGATAAGGGATGAGCGCCTCCTTGTCAGAAAAGCCCTTATACCTTAATTCCTCCGGACCAAGCGAACAGGACTTCCCTTTTTCAAAGGGCTTCATGTGGATCCGCCGAAGATGGCGGTTCAGGAGAAGATAGAGATCAGAGGCTTCCGGATAGTCGCCTGCGAGAAAGAGTCGCAGGGATCTGGGTTGCCAATCGGAGAGCTTCAATCCTTTCAGCTCAAAAAGAAGCTTGATCATGGGAGGCTGGCCAGAAGGTTGGGCAAAGGAAGCGTCCAGCAGTGTTAGAGGATGGACCTCCACCTCATAACAGGTTCTGAAGAGGCAGGAGGTCCCTTCCACGGGGATTGAAGCCACCTGTATGTCTGAAGGTATGGTCATTGACTGCCTGAGGTTTGGTTTTGGAGTGAAGGCAATCAGCGTGGTGGAAGGGATCGGCCTCAGGTAATGGGGCCAGATCAATTGCATCAGCTCGTTGATAAACTCCGGAAACTCATCATCCAGTTTCTGCCTGAGGAGGGCCGTGAGAAAGGCCACGCCTTCGAGCAGACGTTCCACATCCGGATCCGGAGTGGCGCCGGCGAGCATTGGTGCCAGGGCTGGATGGGCTCTTGAAAACTCCTTGCCAAGGTCTCTGAGATGAGTCAGTTCTTCCTGAAAATAGCGGTTGAACATGGGTAAACATGGTTTGGGTTTAAGCGAAAAGCATCTGCTTTCAGCTCTGTTTCATTTAGCCCACAATATTGATCTTTCCTTCGTTATCCACAATGGTCTCCAAAAAGACCTGGGTCTTCGATTCCATAACGAGTCTTCCTGTGATTTGAAACCGAATCGTCAGGGGATCCGTATGGAGATCAGCCTCTCCTTCTTCCTGGTCGAGGAGGCTCACCCTCACTCCCTGAAGCCGAGGCTCATATTTCTGGATGGCTAAGCGGATTGCCTTTTCAATCTCCCGTTTCGGGTTGAGCTCTGTTTTGGGAAGGGTGAGAAAGAAATCCGTAAAATCAGGTGTTCCGTAATCATCCGCAATGGGAACGTTCCCATGTTTGGTGTTTAGGATTCGCTGGAGATGTCTGACGACCGAGTCAATGATCCTCCGAGGGTCTTCCTTCCCACGCCTTGCCGGTTCTTTCTCCCAGGCTCGAAGTCTTTCTAAAAGCCTTTCCTCCCTCATAGGAATTCCCTTTTTTTAAGCTTGGGTTGTCCTTCTCCAAACGTCTTCAAACTCAATGCCGTCACGCTCATAGACCCAGTTGATCGTACCGAACACAAAAGAGACCTCTTCCATCGCTGGAGCACTTGCCGTGCTCTCAGCAATGGTATTCGGGAGAACCGTCTTGATCGAAGAGATGCGGGCCTGCCTCAACCAAATGGTGTAAAATTGCTCGGTGGTCCCATCTCCGTCGGGATTAGGCCTGTAAAACTTGATGGTTACCTCCAAATCTTCGTTATTACAGAGAGCCTGATGCAAGAGAGGAGAAGAACGGTCGATCCTTTTTGTGATTCTGATAGGGGCATGGGACCGTTCCCCCGTGCCCATGCCCGAGGCCTCTATGGGAACCTTGACGATGTGCTCCAATTGGAACGCTTCGATGGTCTCCTCACGTTCCATGCTGGTGACCGTGCTGTCTCCATGAATTTCTCCCTGGGCTGTCCCTGTAATCCAGATATGGATATTCAAAGCCATTGTTCGGTCCTCCTTCTCTTTTTTTAAGCCAGCCGAACAACAATCAATTTAAGGAAATCATTTTGGCGTTCTAAACCCTATACCGAAGTGGCTCCAGTCTTGGTTTAGATTCTCCCTAAAAGGGAGATGGATCATTTGGGCACCTGCCATGAATCCTGGGCTTCGACCCCATCGACCTCCCAGGTCCAGATAATTTTCGAGTACGTGAAAGAGACATCCTCCATGTGAGTAAATCTCTCTCTTGATTGATCCAACGCGTTGGGGACCCAGGGTTTGACGGATACGATGATGGCATCCTCCAGCTTAATCGTGAAATAATGTTCCTCTTTGCCGGAAGGGTCGATCCGGTAGTATTTCATTGTGACATTCGACATCCGTTCTCCTGTGGAGAGGGCTTGAAAAAGCTTAGGGGTCGATTTGTCAAAGACCTTGGTTATGGTCAGTGGGTTATGGACCCGTTTGCCGGTGGGAAGACCGGTCTGAGGATCACGGGGGATATAGACCTCGTGATTGAGAGCCTGGCAAAGGATCGTATCCTCCCGACCCTGCATGTTTAAGCATCCCTGGGCAATGGCCCCTTGCGTGTTTCCTGTTAACTCCATGTGAAATGGCATCGGCATAAGATGGTCCTCCTTTCCTGATTAGAATATCGCATGACGCACAGGGCATAGCGCACAGCGAAGATGAAGAAAGTGAAACGCATTTTCCTGGTCCAAGGTTGCCCCCGACCCTGGACCACCTGTGTTACTTCTTGTCCAATTTTCCGACCAACGAGAGGGTGAAGAAAGAGCCCATGTATTTGAAATGGGGTCTCACCTCCAGCCTCACCCTGTACCAGCCGGGATCTCCCTCCACATCCTCCACCGTGACCCGAGCCTGGCGCAGAGGCCTTCGGCTTCTCACGGCGGGCGACGGGCTTTCCTGATCCGCTATATATTGTCGGATCCAGTCATTCAGCTCCCGTTCGAGGTCAACCCGTTCCTTCCAGGACCCGATGTTCTCTCTTTGAATCACCTTTAAGTAGTGGGCCAACCGGTTGATGACAAACATGTAGGGCAGTTGCAAACCCAGTTTGTAATTGGTTTCGGCTTCGCGGCCCTCTTTCGTTTTCGGAAAGACCTTTGGCTTCTGGGCTGAGTTGGCCGAGAAGAAAGCCGCATTGTCGCTCCCTTTTCGCATGGTCAGGGCAATAAATCCTTCTTCGGCTAATTCAAACTCCCTTCTCTCCGAGATCAAGACCTCTGTGGGAATCTTTGTCTGAATCTCACCCATGGCTTCAAACTGATGAAGGGGTAAGTCCTCCACAGCGCCGCCAGAGGTGGGCCCGATGATATTGGCGCACCACCGGTATTTCGCAAAACTGTCAGTGAGTCTGGAGGTGAAGGCAAACGAGGAGTTGCCCCAAAGATAGTGGTCATGGGTGGCGGAGACATCCTCCTGGTAGTTGAAACTCTTCACTGGCTGGGTGTCCGGCCCATAGGGCAGCCGGAGCAAAAATCGAGGAAGGGTGAGGCCCACATACCGGGCATCCTCACTCTCCCTGAAGGATTGCCATTTGATATACTGGGGCCCCTCGAGGATCGCCTTGATATCTTTCAGATGGGGAAGCGTGGTGAAATCGACAATGCCGAAGAAATTGGGACTGGCGGCCGTGACAAAAGGGGCATGGGCCATGGTAGCCACGCTGGCTACATACTGCAACAGCTTCATATCCTGAGGACCTGCTCCGAACTCATAATTGCCGACCATGGCGCCATAGGGTTTGCCGCCAAACTGGCC
>DCVM01000177.1 GCA_002327985.1 Syntrophaceae bacterium UBA2188
ATCAGGAAATACCAGATACTGAAATGAGTCTTGGGGGGCAAGGCATCCTTCTTTTTCTGGAGGTCTCGGGGACCGAAGAAGGAACGAAACTTATCCTTTAAAACTTCAATTGGTTCTTTTTTTTCGTTGGATGGCATATTCTCCTACCTCATGAGTTATTAAAATAATCCTGAAAGGATGATTGTCTCTCGTTTCGAGGATAGCAACGTTGAGCTGCCCCGCAGCAAGCTGCGGGGCAGCAAATTCTCTAAAAAACTTTCCTCCCCCTTGATGGGGGAGGATTAAGGTGGGGGTGATGATAAGATCATTTCCCCCTCACCCTAACCCTCTCCCCCCAGGGGAGAGGGAGGCCATTCATCCCCCCAGCAGAGCTGAGGGGTATTCTGGCATATTTTTATAAAAAAGAGAGGAATTCACCCATAACTTCCGCGAGCGTTAGGGTCCATCTCTTTAACCTGTCTGTAAAAAAGTTGACCTTAACAGTTAAAAATTAATATTTTATGCAAAAGTTAAATCATACTGCACAAAAATTCAGATTTTTGTGCAGTTAAATAAGAGTACCACTTTTCTCATTATCCAGAACCCGTTTACTGTCTTAATAACCTCAAAATAGATGCTGTCCCTCTTTCCTATTTTAGTTGGTGTATGGCCCAAGATCCTAAATGCATGTTTGCAAGCCCCATCCCCAAATCTTATAGACTAAGGAAAGTTTGACTATTTTTTCATTTTCGATAGAATTGGAGCATCATCGAATGGGGGGGTAATTTGGAAGGTGCTGAGAAAATAAAGCCTATTCTCAAAAAGAATGGGCTTTTTATTTTTTGGATGGGTAAAAGATACAATCTGTCAGGTTCGTGCCGCTTTTGGTCAGTTTTTGATCAGGCCTCTGATTTTAGTAAATGTAGATTATTTCTTTACAATAAGAATTAACAAAAATCTTGTCTTTCGCTTTCAAGAACCTACGCCGAGCGTTGTGCTATCTTCTGAGCAATTGGGTGGAACCATCTGGGAATTGCTACAAAATCAAATTTTTGGTATAAATAGGTCAACTTCCTCAGGGGGATTGGAGATCTTGCACTAACTCGGACTTGCTAATATGGAGCGTAAGTCGTCGGCTGAAAAGAAGAGAGTAATTCGTAAGTTATCTGGAATTGGCTAGCGGGTTTCATCCCCGCAAATCATTTGTTATGACGGCATCTTAGAGTCACATCCATGGCAAAGTCAATCCCCACGTCAGGAATCCGAGATAACCACTCTCGTGGCATCGTTGCAGACTTCCTAAAATCACACATCAGAGATGGTTCCCACCTCTCCGTCGTTTCCGCATTCTTTACAATCTATGCATATGATACCCTTAAGGATTGTCTCAATCACATTGACCACATGGATTTCCTGTTTGGTGAACCCCGCTTCGTCCGCTCCCTTGACCCAGATAAGACCGAAAAGAAGTCGTTCATCATTGATACATCTGGTCTCAAATTAGCCAACTGCCTTAAGCAGAAGCGTGTTGCCAAAGAATGCGCCGATTGGATTCGTACCAAAGTCTCGATCAAATCGGTGAAGCAGACCAATTTTCTCCACGGAAAGATGTATCACATCTCCACAAACGGCGTGGATCAGGCTATTATCGGGAGCTCCAACTTCACAACCCATGGGTTAGGTCTGTCGCCAACTGGTAGCAACATCGAGCTTAATTTGGTGGTTGACAGCAACCGAGACCGGGTTGATCTGAAAGCATGGTTCGACGACCTTTGGGATGATGCAGACCTTGTTGAAGATGTTAAAGACGAAGTCCTCCAATACCTGGAACAACTTTATCAGAACCACAGCCCGGAATTCATCTACTACAAAACCCTTTTTCACATCTTTGAAAAATATCTGGGAGACACAGGAAGAACCGATGCTGATATCGGTAGAAGTACTCTGTTTGAGACCGATATCTGGAAGACCCTCTTCGAGTTCCAGAAAGACGGCGTGAAGGGTGCTATTAATAAAATTCTTCGTCACAACGGCTGCATTCTTGCGGATAGCGTCGGATTAGGAAAAACATATTCGGCCCTTGCGGTCATCAAATATTTCGAGCTGAAAAATGAACGTGTCCTCGTCCTCTGCCCCAAAAAGCTCCGGGAGAACTGGACAGTCTACAAGTTCAATGACCAACTTAACCCCTTCCTTAATGACCGGTTTCGCTACGACGTGCTCTGCCATACAGACCTGAGTCGAGACCGAGGCTTCTCGGGGGAGATTTCACTCGAAACCATTAATTGGGGCAACTATGATCTGGTCGTCATCGACGAATCCCATAACTTCAGGAACAACGTACCCGGAAAAAGAGATGAAGACGGAAACATCGTCCGGAGAAGCCGCTATGAACGGTTGATGCAGGAAATCATCCAGTCCGGCATACGGACGAAAGTCCTTCTGCTTTCGGCGACACCTGTCAATAATGATCTAAAGGACCTCCGAAACCAGATCTACTTCATGACTGCCGGCAGTGATGACGCGTTCACTGAATCGATTGGCATCCAGAACATCAAAGAAACCCTCCGTCAAGCTCAGGGTCATTTCTCCAACTGGGCCAAGCAGATCCCCTCAAAGAGAAAAACGAGTGACCTCCTGGCCAGATTGGGTGCTGATTTCTTTAAGCTTCTGGATGAACTCACCATTGCCCGTGCCCGCAAGCACCTTCAGAAATACTATCGTCATGAAATGGACCGGCTTGGTCGGTTTCCGGAACGTCTCAAGCCGATGACCCTTTCACCGGAGATCGACTCTGCGGGACGTTTTATGTCCTATGACAAGCTCAGCCATGAGATCGACGGCTACAGACTCTCCCTCTTTAACCCATCCCGCTTTGTGCTTCACGAGTTTAAGCCCGAATACGAGAAGAAGATTGGGAACTTTACGCAGTCCCAACGCGAAGATTTCCTGATCGGCATGATGAAGGTCAATTTTCTGAAGCGGCTGGAAAGCTCGGTTTACTCGTTTGCGCTTACGATGAAGCGGACGATGGACAAAATCGAATCACTGGAGAACCGCCTCAAGACCTTTAAGGGGTACCGGGAACAATATCCGGATTTCGACCTCGAATCCCTTTCCCCGGAGGAACTGGAGGACGAGGAACTGAGAGATGCCATGGAGGTTGGCAAGAAGCTGACCTATAAGACTGCCCATCTTGATGTGGATCTATGGCTCGAAGCCCTCCACAAGGACAAACAGCAACTGAATGGGCTTTACCTTCAGTCCCACGATGTATCCCCGGAGCGGGACGTCAAGCTGGCGGAATTGAAGAAAATCATCGCCACCAAGGCCCGAAAGCCCACGGTTAATAAGCAGGGCAAGCCGAACCCTAAAGTCTTGGTTTTTACCGCTTTTGCCGATACCGCAGAATACCTTTATGGGCAACTTCATGGATGGGCGAAAACGGATCTCGGGATTCACGCAGCCCTGGTCACCGGAGGAGGGGAGAATCGAACAACTTTTCAACCGAAGGGTTACAGACAGCATACCGATTTTAATCACATTCTGACTAACTTCTCGCCGATCTCCAAACGTCGTGCGAAAATCCAATCCATGCCACAGGAGGGAGAAATCGACCTTCTCATTGCTTCGGACTGTATCTCCGAGGGGCAAAACCTTCAGGACTGCGATTTCCTGGTCAACTACGACATCCATTGGAACCCCGTCCGCATCATCCAGCGCTTTGGCCGTATTGACCGGATTGGAAGCCTGAACCATTCCATACAGCTTGTGAACTTCTGGCCAACGCCGAACCTGGACCAATACATCACATTGAAGCATCGGGTCGAAGCCCGCATGGCCCTGGTGGACATTGCCGCTACTCTGGAGGAGAACCTTCTTAAACCGGAGGAATTGGAAGACCTTATTAAGGACGACCTTCGATACCGGGACCGTCAACTCCTTCGCCTCAAAGATGAGGTTCTTGACCTCGAAGACCTTGATGACACACTCTCGTTGACCGAGTTCACCCTGGATGACTTTCGGATCGAACTCCTCAAGTATCTTGAGGCCAACCGTTCCCTGCTCGAAGGCGCACCGTTTGGGCTTTATACCTGCGTCCCGACACATCCTGAGATCAAAACCATAGCACCGGGAGTGATCTTCTGTCTTCGCCAGAAGACCGGAGGAGAAACAAAGATATCAAGCGAAGCCACGGATCAGATCAATCCCCTTAAACCCTATTTTCTCGTTTACGTCCTTGCCGATGGAAACGTCCGTTTTGGGTTTACTCATCCAAAGCAGATTTTGACCATGTACCGAGAACTCTGCACCGAAAAAGGGAAGCCCATCGAAGCCCTTTGCAATCTGTTTGATCGCCAAACGCAAAATGGGACCGACATGTCCCATTATGATGCTTTGCTTGTCAAAGTCGTCGAATCCATCGCAGTGACATTTCGAAAACGTGTGGCATCAACACTCCTTACCAATCGAAACGCTGTTATTCCAGATAGACTCGACCAGGCTGATGAATCTACTGATTTCGAGTTGATCACCTGGCTGGTGATTGAAGACGATCAGTGTGAGCGATAGACCAAACGTAACGGCAAGTTATTAAGGGTCTCCAAATTAAATTGGCACAGATATTGGAAAATCTCCCCTCCCCCCTCTCGTCTTCGAGTCGTACCGACTTTGCCAAAGAGGGATAATTCCTCCCTTTGACAAAAGGGAGGTCAGGAGGGATTTTACAAATTAATGTTGTCATTATTATGGGACTATTTATATTTGACCTCGAAGGCCCGAAATTGGGTAGCCATTCGGAGACGCTATAGGGGCGGCATGGAATGGTGTTCAACCAACCAGCCCGGGGGAAAAGACTTGATGGCGGACCTCTCTTGTTGTATAGTTCACAACAAATGATGTAAATCAAACAACAAAGAAGGCTTGGCCATGTTCTTGCTGCTCAATTCAAAATTAAGGCGAAAATTACTGACCTATTCTTTTACTCACCCCGATGAGAATTATTACGTGAGAGAGCTTTCCCATCTCATTAACGAAGACCCGGGCAATCTTTCGAGAGAATTGAAAAGACTGGAGGACGAAGGGCTTTATACCTCGGTGACCAAAGGGAGGGTCAAGTTTTTTTCTCTCAACAAGAGGTATCCCCTTTATAAAGAACTGAAGACGATTATGTTTAAAACAGAAGGCGTCCAGGGGAGCCTTAAAGATCTCGTCCGAAGATATGAAGGGATTATATTGGCCTTCCTTTATGGTTCATATGCCAAGAATAGAGAAAGAAAGACTTCGGATATCGATCTGGTTGTCGTGGGGGAGTTCCCTCGCGATCCCTTCACCCGGGATGTCCGTAAGGTTGAATCAAAATTGAACAGGGAAATTAATTTTACTGCTTATGCCAAAAGTGAATTTGTCAAAGAAAGAAAAAAGGAGGGTGGCTTCCTTAATCTTGTTCTGAAAGACAGCATCATTGTATTGAAGGGGGTACCGGGTGTTGAGTAAACTCCTTAAAAGGCTTGAAACAGAGGGGAAGATAAGAAAGCAAAAAGCCGGATTCGTACAGATCGAGGCTCTATTAAACTCCAATAAAGCGTGAATATGAA
>DCVM01000113.1:0-46730 GCA_002327985.1 Syntrophaceae bacterium UBA2188
TTTATTTAACTTTTCGTTCAAAATTGACAGGAAGGCAAAATTATAGTATTTTTAATAACCTAAATGCTCTAAGTAACCATGGGGAACCCCCACTTCCAATATTTTTAAATGTCTAAGGGATTGTTCCGGGGAGGGTGGCGGATTGAAAGAATTTCTTTCCATCGTTTCAAAACCTGTTCGATATCTTGGTCAGGAGATCCATTCGATTCGAAAAAACCCTGCCGAGGTCAGATTAAAATTCTGTCTGGCCTTTCCGGATGTCTATGAAGTGGGGATGTCTCATCTGGGGATCCAGATCCTTTATCATATTTTAAATTCAAAAAAAGGGATCGCCTGCGAAAGGGCATTTGCCCCTTGGGTAGATATGGAAAACGTCTTAAGAAATAAAAAGATTCCCCTCTCTTCTCTCGAATCCTCTACTCCCCTCAATCAATTCGATATCGTGGGCTTCTCGCTCCAATATGAGCTCTGCTTCACCAATGTCCTCAATATGCTCGACCTTTCCAATATCCCTCTCTTCTCAAAAGATAGGGATGAGAGGTTTCCCCTCATCATTGCTGGAGGTCCTTCAACCTTTAATCCAGCACCCGTCGCTGATTTTTTTGATGCCATGGTCATCGGAGATGGTGAAGAAGCGATCTTCGAAATTTGCGATCTTGTCCTTCAATGGAAGGGAGCCAAGGAAAAGAGGGAAAATATTTTAAAATCACTTTCTCAACTGGAGGGAGTGTATGTCCCCAGTTTACACAAGAAGGAGCAAAGAATTCGGAAAAGAGTGGTCTTCGACCTCAATCAAACCTTTTTCCCCTCCTGCCCGATTGTCCCATATATGAAGGTGGTTCACGACCGCCTCAATGTGGAGATTGCAAGGGGTTGTAAAAGGGGATGCCGCTTTTGCGAGGCGGGGTTCATCCACCGGCCTTACCGCGAAAGAAGTCCAGAGGTCATCCATCAGATTCTGAATGCCTCACTGAAGCAAACGGGTTATGAAGAACTCTCTTTGCTCAGCCTCAGTGCAGGAGATTACTCTTCCATCGGGCCCCTTCTCTCCGATCTGATGGACCAATATGAATCCAAGAAGGTCGCCGTTTCCTTTCCCTCTTTAAGAATAGAGAGTGTTGTCGGGCATCTGGCAGAGGAGGTGAAGCGGGTTAGAAAAACAGGACTGACTATCGCGCCAGAGGCCGGGACAGAACGTCTTCGAAGCGTGATCAATAAGGAACTGGATGAACGTATTCTCTTCCAGGGTGTCTCCAACCTTTTTTCAAAAGGTTGGAAGAACCTCAAACTCTATTTCATGATGGGACTTCCCACAGAGAAGGAAGAGGACCTAATGGGCATCCTTGAGATGACGAAGAAGATAGCCATCTTAGGCGAAAGGCATAAAATCCATCCCAATATCAATGTCAGCGTTTCGACATTTGTTCCCAAACCCCATACCCCTTTCCAATGGGAGTCCCAGATCCCCTTGGAGGAGATGGGGGAGAAACTCTATTCCATTCGGGAGGGGGTCAAGAGAAATCACCTCCGTTTTAAGTGGCAAGATCCCCATCTCAGTTTTTTAGAGGGAATGTTTTCAGTGGGGGATCACACTCTTTCCCATGTGTTAGTGGAGGCCTTTCGGCTGGGATGCCGCTTCGATGGCTGGAGCGACCAATTCCAATATCCTCTATGGAACAAGGCATTTGAGAAGATAGGGCTGAAAATGGATTTCCATACCCGAAAGAGAAAAATGGAGGAGATCCTTCCCTGGTCTTTCATCGAGACAGGAATGGATGATCAATTTCTTTGGGAAGAATATCAGAGAGGCCTCAAAGAAAAAATCAGCCCTCCCTGTGTAAAAGAGAATTGTCACCGGTGTGGGATTTGCGACGGGAGGATCCTCTCCGTGAGAGAAGGGGATCCGGTAGAGATAAAAGCTCCGGAAAGAACGGCAAAAAAGGATATTCGAAAGAAAGGGATGAAGAAAAAGATTCGATTGAAATTCAGAAAGGTAGGAGAAATGCGGTTCCTGAGCCATTTAGAACTGGCGCATCTCTTCTATCGTGCCTCAAAGAGGGCTGACCTTCCCCTCTGCTTCTCCGAGGGATTTCACCCGATGCCCAGGATCATCTTCGCCACCGCCCTTCCCGTGGGGATGGAAAGTTTAATGGAGATCGTGGATATGGAAGTCGAGGCAAAAACCACCTCCCTCGAAGTGATGGAGAAACTCAATCGAACCCTGCCGTTGGGAATTGAGATCACGGAGGCTGAAGAGGTTCCACTCTTTTTTCATCTATCCTCCCTACCCTATCCGGCGGTCTACTGGATTCCATTGGATCATCTTCTTCCCAAAGAAGAGGCTGCCCCAAGGATCAAACAGGCTCTGGACAAAAAAGAGTTCTTCATCCACCAGGAGAGAGATGGAAAGAAGAGAAGCGTGGACATTCGACCCCTGATTGAGAAAATGGAGATCAAGGAGAGTTCAAGGGGAGAACTACAATGGGGAGTGGAGCTGGTCCTACGAAAGGCAACGGGAAGAACGGCAAAACCCATTGAGATCATAGGGACCATATTGGGTTTGGAAGGGGAACCCCTTTCCCAATGCAAAGTCGTCAAGGTGGAATAATGGAATACTGGAATATTGGAATATTGCCACCTATAAGTTGTGAGTGTTTGGGAAATGCTCTTCTCCTGAAGACGTATTATTCCATCGTTCCATCATTCCATCATTACATCATTACATTATTCTTTTGGGGAGCCGGTTATGGCGAATGAGCTCATCATTAACGTGACGCAACAAGAGACCAGAGTCGCCCTTCTTGAGGATCGGGGCCTTGCCGAACTTTATATCGAGCGCACCAAGGACCGGGGGATCATGGGAAATATCTATAAGGGGAAAGTGGTGAAGGTTTTGCCAGGGATGCAGGCCGCTTTTGTCGACATCGGATTGGAAAAAGCGGCTTTTCTCTATGTCTCGGACGTCCACGGGGTGATCGAAGATTATGAGGAGATGGGCTTCCAAGGGGAAGAAATGCCTACCTATTTCAGCAGCCCTTCCTCACAGATCGAAGACCTCCTCTCTGAAGGTCAGGAGATATTGGTTCAGGTCTCCAAAGAACCCCTGGGTACAAAAGGGACGCGAATCACCTCCCATACCACATTGCCCGGCAGGTATCTCGTCTACATGCCCCTAGTGGATCACATCGGTGTTTCGAGAAGGATCAAAGACGAACGGGAACGGAAGAGGCTGAGAGAGATTGTCCTGTCAATGAAACCCCCTGCCGGTGGTTTCATTGTGCGGACGGCCAGTGAAGGGGCAGAGGCGGATGAAATTCGAACCGACATGGAATTCCTCCTCCATCTCTGGAATAACATTCAGAAGAGAAAAGAAAGTTCACCAGCCCCTTCTCTGATCCACAGTGATCTGACTATGGTCCTCCGGGTCATCCGGGATATCCTCTCTCCTCAGGTCAACCGAATCGTGATCGATTCTAAAGAAGAGTATGAGAATATTCTCTCTTTCATCAACACTTACATGCCAAAGCAAAAATATGAGATGATCCTCTATGAAAAAAAAGAGCCTATCTTTGATGCTTATGGGATTGAAATGGAGATTGACAAAATCCTGGGCAGTAAGGTTTGGCTTAAATCCGGAGGGTACATCGTCATCGATATGAGCGAAGCCCTGGTGGCCATCGATGTGAATACAGGGAGATATGTGGGAAAGAGGAATTTAGCGGATACGATCCTGAAAACCAATCTGGAAGCAGCGAAGGAAATTGCCTACCAATTGAGATTGCGGAATATCGGAGGGATCATCATCATTGACTTTATTGATATGGAACGGGAGGGGGACCGGGAAAAGGTTTATCAGGGTTTGGAAGAAGCCCTGAAGAAAGATCACCAGAAGACCAATATCTTTAAAATCTCAGAACTCGGCTTGGTGGAGATGACCCGGAAGCGAACCCGGGAAAATATCTCCCGGATTCTGGGTGAACCCTGTCCTTATTGTGAGGGGGCGGGACTGATTAAATCGAAGACAACGGTCTGTTATGATATTTTTCGGGAGATCGAAAGGACAGCTTCTGAAGTGGGGGGACATAACATCGTGGTGGAGGCCAATCCGGAGATCGCTGACCTTCTTTATGAAGAAGAGAGGGTGGGGGTGGAGGAGTTAGAGAAAAAACTGAGGAAAAAGATCATCATTAAGGGCAAGGCCGGATTCCACCAGGAGCAGTTCAGCATTGTCGAAATTTGATAGATTAGAGTGTCCTAAAGTGAAAGAATTCAACTACGTTCCAGACTTTAAATGAAAAGGTGGAAAAGGTGGATTTGACAATCAGCAAAAAATCGATTAATATCCGTTAATTATTTCAGTCCGGAGGCGTATGATGTATGCAGTGTTGAAAACCGGTGGAAAGGAATACCGGGTCTCCGAGGGAGACCTTATCCGGGTGGAGAAATTGGAGGGAAATGTAGGAGATCAAGTGGAATTGAAAGACGTCCTCATGGTCTCCAAAGAAGGACAGGCGCAGGTTGGAACCCCCCATCTCACGGATGTCGTCATCAAAGGGGAAATCGTCCAAGAGATGAAGGGGAAAAAAGTCCTGACCTACAAGATGAAAAGGAGAAAGAATTATCGGCGATTCAAAGGACATCGCCAAACCTACACCTATCTGAAAGTGAATGAGATTGCATTAGGCTGAAAAATGGAATATTGGAATAGTGGAATAATGGTTTAAACCATCGTTCCAGTATTCCGATCTGAGGGTTTTTAGGAGGCAGTGATGGCACACAAGAAAGCAGGGGGAAGTTCTCGAAACGGTAGAGATAGTGCAGGGCAACGATTGGGCGTCAAACGATTCGGTGGACAATCGGTCCAGGCTGGAAGCATCTTGGTCCGTCAAAAAGGGACCCGGATTCATCCTGGAGAAAATGTCGGGATGGGAAAAGATTATACCCTATTTGCCAGGATCAACGGGATTGTTAAATATGAAAATAAAGGAAAAGATAAAAAACAGGTGAGTGTCTACACACAGAATCTTTAACCCTGCCCCGCCAAGGGTTATACCCTGAATCCGACGTGGTTCAGGGCCCTCCATTTGGCCTGTGAGAAAATGAAGTTTGTGGATGAAGCAAGGATCCATGTGATAGCGGGCAATGGTGGAAATGGTTGTGTCAGTTTTCGACGAGAGAAGTTTGTCCCCAGAGGAGGTCCAAATGGCGGTAACGGAGGGAAAGGCGGGGATGTAATCCTTCAAGCCGATGCTCAACTGACAACCCTACTCGATCTAACCTACCCTAAACCATTCAGAGCCAAAAAGGGAACTCACGGTAAAGGGAAAGATCAAACCGGAAAAAATGGAAAGGATCTCATCATTCGAGTTCCCACGGGTACATTGGTACGAGATGATCAGACCGAGGAATTGCTCCAGGACCTTCTCTTCGATGGACAACGATTTATCGCCGCAGAGGGAGGCCGGGGTGGCCGAGGCAATGCCCGGTTTGCTACGCCCACAATGCGTGCTCCGCGCCACGCCGAAAAAGGTGAAACCGGACAGGAGCGTACCCTTAGACTCGAGCTCAAGCTTCTTGCCGATGTCGGGCTCATCGGTTATCCCAATGTTGGAAAATCAACGCTTCTCTCCAGAATCTCATCTGCCCGACCGAAGATCGCAGACTACCCCTTTACCACGCTTGTTCCCAATCTGGGGGTCGTGGTTCGAGAAGATCACCGATCCTTTGTCGTGGCGGACATCCCAGGCTTGATTGAAGGTGCTTCCAAAGGAGCCGGACTCGGATTGACTTTCCTCCGGCATGTGGAGCGGACGCGCTTGCTGATTCACCTCCTGGATATCTCAGGGGAACCGACATGTGATGCCGTGAAGGATTTTCACACTCTCAACCACGAGTTGAAAGCCTACGGCCCTTCGCTCCAGGAAAAAATCCAATTCGTCGCTCTCAACAAAGTCGATCTTCCATCGGTGCGGGAGAAGGGAAAGGGATTAAAACGCGAATTTGAGAAAATAGGATATCCATTCTATTTCATCTCCGGCCATACTGGAGAAGGGGTAAAAGAATTGATGGTGGCGGTGTCTCTGAAACTCGAATCCATTGGGAATCAAGTTCATGAGTAACAAGGATATTCGCAAAAAGGTATTGGCAAAGGTTAGACGAATTGTCGTGAAGGTGGGCTCCAGTATTTTAGCCTCTATCGAGAAAGGACTCCACTATGAAGTATTCTCCCGTTTGACCAAGGAGATTTCCGATTTGAAGCGCCAGGGCTACGAGATTGTTCTGGTCTCCTCAGGTGCCATTGCAGCAGGAATGGAGAAGTTGGGTTATAAGACCCGCCCCCAGGCGATCACACAGAAACAGGCCACAGCCGCCGTAGGTCAGACCCGGCTGATGAACATCTATGAAAACTATTTCTCGCATTTCCAGCAGATGGTTGCACAGGTTCTTCTGACTCACGATGATTTGAGCCACCGTCGGAGGTTTCTCAACGCCCGCAATACCCTGCTGACCCTTCTTGAACTCGGGATCATCCCCATCATCAATGAAAACGACACCGTGGTGGTGGACGAGATCAAATTCGGTGATAATGACAATCTCTCTGCTCTGATCACCAACCTGATCGGAGCGGATCTTCTCATTATCCTGACAGACATCGAGGGTCTTTGTGATTCGGACCCAAGGGTGAACCCGAACGCCCGGTGTATTCCTCTGGTGGAGGCGTTAGAGGTGGAGATGGCGGGAATCGCCGGAGAGACGAAGAGCGAGATGAGCGTGGGAGGAATGATCAGTAAGGTCAAGGCCGCCAGAAAGGCATCCCGCTTTGGAATTCCCACGGTGGTGGCGCGTGGAACCAAGGAAGGCGTTCTCCATCAGATCTTAAAGGGGAAGGAGATTGGGACGCTGATTCTTCCGAAAGGGGAGGCCCTAAGCAGTCGGAAACATTGGATTGCTTTTAATCCAAATCCAAAAGGAGAGGTCATGGTGGATGAGGGGGCAAAGAAGGCCATTCTTCAAAGAGGAAAGAGTCTGCTCCCATCGGGTGTGGTTAAAATCAGGGGAAGTTTCGATCGAGGGGATTTGGTCACCTGCCTGGGACCTCGTGGAAAAGAGTTCGCCAGAGGGTTGGTGAACTACAACGCCACAGAACTTGAAAAAATCAAAGGACTTCGAAGCAATCAGATTGAGTCGGCCTTGGGCTATAAATATTCTGATGAAGTGATTCATCGGAACGACCTGGTTGTGTTATGAAAAAGAAAACGGATTTCAGGACAGAAGTGAGAGAGATGGCCAGAAAGGCCAAGGAGGCCTCCTATCGACTGGCCCAGCTTTCCACGACCTCAAAAAATAAGGCCTTGCTTGAGATGGCAGAGGATCTGGAGCGGCATCAACAGCACCTGATTGAAGAAAACCGAAAGGACCTTGCCTCGGGTGAAAAGGCACACCTCTCTTTTTCGTTAATCGACCGATTAAGATTGACTCCCTCGGTCATCCAGGGGATGGCAGAAGGGCTTCGGGAAGTGGCCCGCCTTCCTGATCCCGTTGGTGAAGTCCTCAGGATGTGGAAAAGGCCAAACGGTCTGATGGTGGGAAAGATGAGAATTCCCATTGGCGTCATCGGACTCATTTATGAGTCGAGGCCCAATGTCACGGCCGATGCTTCCGGCCTATGCTTCAAGGCGGGCAACAGTGTCCTCCTGAGGGGAGGGTCCGAAGCCTTTCATTCGAATCAAGCCATCGGACAAATTCTTCGAAAAATCCTCTCGAAGAGGGGACTTCCAGAGGAGGCCATCCAGATCTTTCCTCATACTGGGAGAGAGGCCATTCAGGAGATGCTCCAGCTTGAGGAAGAGATCGATCTGATCATCCCCCGAGGAGGAGAAGAGCTGATTCGATTCGTGACGAATCATTCAAAGATTCCTGTGATCAAACATTATAAAGGGGTCTGCCATATCTTTGTGGATGAGAGCGCTGATCTAAAGATGGCGATACGAATCTGCCTCAATGCTAAAGTCCAAAGACCCGGGGTGTGTAACGCCATGGAAACCCTGTTGGTTCATGAAAAGGTGGCCAGTCGATTCCTTCCAAGGATGGCCACGGTCCTTCGGAAAGAAGGGGTGGAACTGAGGGGATGTTCTCGGACGAAAAAAGTTCTTCCTGGCATCAAGGAAGCGCGGGAGGAAGATTGGTTTCAAGAATATTTAGACCTTATTCTCTCCATCAAGGTGGTGAAGGGAATAGAAGAAGCCGTCCAACACATGGCAAGGTTCGGTTCGTTCCATACAGAAGCCATCATCACCTCTGATTATCAGAATGCCCAGAAGTTTTTAAAGGAAGTTAACTCCTCCTGTGTCCTGGTCAATGCTTCCACACGATTCAATGACGGATTCGAATTGGGTCTGGGTGCAGAAATCGGAATCAGTACCTCCAAGTTCCACGCCTTTGGCCCCATGGGGTTGGAGGAATTGACGACAACTAAATTTATTGTTTATGGAGAAGGACAGATACGGAAATAAGGGCATCCAATGGAATGTTGGAATACTGGATGAATGGAATATTGGAAAACCAAAGCAAAAAGATCTTATGGTTACCTTATTTCTAACTCATTATTCCATCGTTCCATTATTCCAGAAAGATGAAAGTGGACAACTGGCAATGGGAGGGGGCAGAGATAGAAAAGAAATCTGGGGCAGGAAATAAAAGAATTGGGTTGTTCGGAGGAACCTTCAATCCCATCCATCTGGGACATCTCCGGGGTGCCGAGGAAATTCGGGAGGCCTTCCGTCTTGATGAGGTCATCTTCATCGTTGCCTCCATCCCGCCCCATAAGGGGAAAGAAAAAGTCATCGAGGCGAAACACCGACTTAAAATGGTGAGTTTGGCCATCTCAGGCAATCTGCATTTTTCTACCAGTGACATTGAACTCTCCAGATCTGGGAATTCTTACTCCATTGATACCATCCGATTTTTTCGAGAGAGACATCCGAAGAGTCTTTTCTTCATCCTGGGGAGGGACGCCTTTGTAGAAATTGAGACATGGAGGGAATTCCAAAAGCTCTTTTCCCTTTGCCACTTTATTGTGATGGCTCGACCAGGATCTCAAAAAAATAATTCGTCCTCATTTCTCCCGGAGGCCTTGAAACCCTACTTCCGATATGACTCCCAAGAGAAGGGTTGGATCCATCTCTCGGAATATAGGATCTATTTCAAAGAAATCTCGTTTCTCGATATCTCTTCGACAAAAGTCAGGGAGTTGATTGAAAAGAGGGAATCTGTCAAGTATCTGGTTCCTGCTGAGGTGGAGGCTTATATCCATAAATATGGACTTTATCAAAAGAGTCCATAACTTAAGGAAGGGTTGGGTGGGTCTAACGATCCCTTAAAAAATAATGTCTATTTTTGTTATTTTTTTATTGTCATTCAAATTTTTTCTGGTATAATGCTAAACTCAAAATTAACCCGTTGGAGGATATGGTCACCGATTCGAAATCAAAATCCTTGCTCTGTTTAGAAGCAGCGCTTGAAAAGAAGGCCCAAGACCCGGTTCTTCTGGAGTTAAAAGGAACGACTTCTTTTACTGATTATTTTCTCCTCTGCAGTGGTAAGTCGGATCGCCAGGTCCAGGCCATTGCCCAGGGGATCGAGGAAGCCCTTAAAAAGAAAGGGATTCGGCCTCTTGGCCAAGAAGGAATGACAGGAGGCAGGTGGATTCTGTTGGACTATGAGGATGTGGTGGTCCATATTTTTTTGGAACCGATGAGAAAGTTTTACGATTTGGAAGGGCTTTGGGTCGACGCACCACGAATAAATATCCAAAAAGGAGAAGGGATTGGCTAAAGGAAAAGTGAGGGCACCGGTGAAAGCATCTGGGGATCAACAAAAATGGCCAGATAAACTGGATAAAAAGACGATAACCATGTTTAAGAAGATTCTTCTTAAAGAAAGGGAGCAGATCGTCGGAGAGGTCAAACAGATCGTTGAATCTTCGAAGGAAATGGGCCAAGATGGTACTCAGGATATTGGGGATGAGGCCGCCAATATTTATAACAAACAAGTCCTGCTCAGCTTAAACGAGAATGAGCGAATGAGACTTCAAGAAGTGGATGAGTCTTTAGATCGCATTGAGAATGGGACCTATGGGATCTGCGAAGAGTGTGGGGAACCCATTGGTTTGAAAAGACTGGAAGTCCGGCCTGTGGCAAAATATTGTGTCCCGTGTAAAACCAAACTGGAAAAAGGAAAGTTGTAAACCATGTGGGTCAAGCTTTTATTAAGCTTTCTCTTTATTGTCATAGGGTTTTTCCTCTGGCTTTCATACCTCAACCCTTTGAATGTGGAATTTCGCTTTTTTGGAAAGACCTACGACACAGACCTCCCCATCCTCATGATCTCCTCTTTTGTATTCGGTGCGATGCTGGTCTTTGTCGGCACATTGGCCCGGGATGCCAAACGAGCCATTGAAAGCTATCAGAAATCTCGAGAAAAAAGGAGAGAGGAATCCCTCAAGGAGGAATTAAATAAGGGGATGGAAGTTTTCCTCCAAGGGAATTTACCAAAGGCCAAAACCCATTTCATTGAGGTGTTAAAAAGGGACCCCACCCAGATTGATCTCTATCTTCGTCTTTCAGAGATCGCCCTCCAGGAGGGCAATGATCAGGACGCCCTTCACTGGCTGGGCAGAGCAGAGCTGCTCGAGATGAAGAACATAGACATCCTGATCCGTCAGGCAGAGGTACACCAGCGCATGAAGCGATTCGATGAAGCCATCCGGGCTTTGAAACGCGCTCTTGTTTTGGAGGAAGGGGATCTCAGAGCGCTGAAAAGTTTAAGGCAGATCTATCTGGACAGCAGAAGGTGGGAGGAAGCGATTCGTATCCAAAAGTCGGTTCTCAAGTTCACCAATGGAAAACAGGCGGAAGAGGAGGAAACTCTTTTCTATTTGGGATTAAAATATGAACGTGCCAGAGAGCTGCTGGGCCGTGGGGGGGAACAAAATCTGGAGAATGCCCTAAAAGAGGCCAAAGAAATTATTCGAGAACGAAAGACCTTTCAGCCAGGATTTGTATTGCTGGGCGATATCTATCTCCAGAAGGGAAGGTGGACCGCCGCCGGGAATGTTTGGGGAAAGGGCTTCACCCGATTTAAATCCATCATTTTCATTCTTCGCCTGGAAGAACTTTATCTCGCCCGAGAAGATCCGAGCACTCTCCTTCGCATCTATCAAAGGGCATTGAAGCATGATCCCGAAAATTGGGTGCTCGCCTTTTTTTATGCGAAACTTTGTTTGAGATTGGAAATGTTGGATGAAGCACTTGAGGAGATCAACGAAATCAGTTTGAGAGTAAAGGATTGTCCGGCCCTTCACAGGCTTCTTGCAGAAATCTACCTCCACAAAAAAGACTTCAGTCGCGCAGCCCAGGAGTTTGAAAAGACTTTTGAATTGAGTGGGACGTCTTATCTTTCTTTCGTCTGCACTACCTGCGAAAGAGAATCAAAAAAATGGATTGCCTACTGCCCTCAATGTCGTCAGTGGAGTACTTATACGATCAAGGAAGCCGAGAAAGCGATCTCCTTGACGTCTCCTCTCTTTCCTGAAAGGGCTCACCCCCCTTTGTAATGTTCACTCTTCCACTCAACCACGATGTCTATTCTTTCACCCCTGCTTTCGACAAGCAGGTGACAGGCAGGCATCGACGGAAATGAATCATGAAATTTCAGTCCACCCTCTTCCAGTTTTTTCTCCCACCACAATGTCCCTGTTGCGAAACATTTATGGAAGAGGGAGAAGAAGGATTTTGTTCGAATTGTCTTTCGGAAATTCACTGGATTGAACCCCCCTTTTGTTCCATCTGTGGAATTCCCTTCATCTCGAAAGAGGTCGAAAACCATCCCTGTGGTACTTGTCTGACCCACAGAAAATATTTTACAATAGCAAGAGCTTTAGGGGCTTACGAAAGGTCTCTCCAGGAAGCCATCCACCGCTGGAAATATAAGGGAAAGGTCCACCTCACCTCTTATTTTACAAACTGGATGGCTGATGGGTTGATTCATTATTGGGGTCTTGAATCTCTTCAACTTCTGATTCCCGTTCCACTCCATCCCCAACGATTAAGAGAAAGAGGGTTTAATCAAGCTCTTCTCCTGGTAAGGGAATTAAGCCGCCGAACAGGCATTCCTTACGAGAAAAGGATCCTTCAAAAGAAGAAACCCACCGTTCCGCAGGTGAATCTCAGCGGTGCAGAAAGGGAAAAAGAATTAAGGGGGGCTTTCTTGGTTTCCAGACAAGAGGATCTGGAAGGAAAGGTCGTTCTTCTGGTCGATGATGTTTATACCACCGGGGCGACCGTCAACGAGTGTTCAAAGGTGCTGCTGCGGGGGGGAGCCAAACGGGTGGACGTTCTCACCTTAGCCCATGCCCTCAAAACTTCATCGTTCGGAATTTAGAGTAAACATGATGAGTCATCATAAAAAATGGTTCCTCCTCTGGATATTGATTCCGGTCTTGGCCGTCGCGGCCTTCCTTTTTTTATCGATCCATTATCTCCTCAACCCCAATATTTATCGGAGCATCCTTCAAAGGTCCTTGACGACCGCCCTGGGCAGGGAAGTTTCCATTGGGAAGGCAAAAATATATTGGGGGGATGGAGTAGGAATGGCCTTTGAAGATTTCCGGGTAAGGGATCGCTCTCTCACCTTCGATCTCCTTCATGCCCAGAGACTGATCTTAAAAGTCAAACTCGTCCCTCTTCTCAAAAGGGAAATCAAATGGAAACGAATCGTCGTCGATCGACCTATATTACGTCTCGTCAGGGATAAGAACGGTCAATTCAATATTTTTACCAACGGCCCTTTGACCGGTGAAGCCTTGAAAGATACGCAAAAAAAGATCTTCACGGGGCTCACCTCTCTTTTTGGAGGTTCCTTGGCCTTTAGCGATGGAACGGTTTTCTTCTCCGATGAGAGCCTCGGTCCTTCACCCCTGAAAACAGAGATGGGTTCCTTCCACTTTGAGCTCCCGAAGGTTGCCTACCGGGAAGCCTTTCCATTTCGGATCACCGCGAGGCTCACCCATTCGAAACAAGAGGGCCATTTTTCCATCCAGGGAACCATTCAGAATATTTCTGAGGATCTGGATTTATCAAAGGGAAGAGTGAAAGCGGAGGCGAAGATCAAAGGTATCGATATCTCTCACTTCTGGCCCTATCTCAAAACAATGCTTCCCATGAAAACGATTTCAGGGATCCTCGACGGGGAGGCTCAATATCAGGGAGATTTTCAGGGAACCTTCAAGACCTCTGTAAAAATCAAATTTAAGGAATTCCTATTTGACTACCCTCAAGTTTTTTCATCAATCCTAACCCCGAAATGGGTGAACATCGATTTCGATGTGGACCGAGATTTTAAAAATCTCAACATCCCCCGGTTTTCTATCGAACTGCCAGAGCTTTGGGTCAAAGCGAAAGCAAGGATTTATGACATCGGGTCAGAAGACATGGGAATGGAGGCCGAGGCGCACAGTAGTCCCTTCGATATCGCGGAGGGAAAGAAATATATCCCTTTCCGTATCATCACCCCGAAGGTCTCGGAACCTCTTTCCCGAGCAGAAGGGAAGGGTTCTTTCCAGGTCATGTCCATCAGGCTTGCAGGGAAGATGCCCGAGATTGACCACTGTGATGACCTGATCAATGCCCATGTCCTTTCGATCGAAGCAAAACTCAACGGGGCTGGACTGAAACTTCCTTGGAACTTTCCTCCTCTTGAAGATCTGAAAGGCCAGCTCCTCTTCCAAAAAGGTCATCTTTATTTCAAGGGGGAGGAAGGAAGAATCTTTCATTCGACCCTGGAGCAATTCCAAGGCACGTTCTATGAACTTCTCCATGTTCCGACGCTTCAAATCGAATGTCAAGGCAAATTCGATTTGATGGATCTCCCCTCTCTCGCCAAGACTGAAGGATTCCCGGAAGAATTCAGCCGTGCGCTTTCATCCATTCACATCCTCTCAGGAAAGCCATCCTATTCCCTCTCTGCCAAAGGATTGCTAAAATCCCCTCTCCGTTTTCAACATCATGAGATTTTTCATGTTTCAAAAACCCGGTTCACCCACCCGCTTATTCCTTTCCCAATCCAACTCGGAGAGGGACGAGTAGAACTGACTCACAAAGATCTTCAATGGTCAGAGACCAAGGTAGAGTTTGGAAATTCATCTTTGAGGACAACTGGTTCTTTTAAACACGGAGAGAAGGACCAACCTTTCGAAATCATAGCCAAGGGAAGAATGGATTTGAAACATCTTTTCGCGCTCTTACAAACCCCTCTCTTCCCTGAAGAAGTCCGATCAAAAACAAATGGCTTCGAAGCCCTCTCGGGAACTACCCAGATTTCATTCAAAGGGAAGACGCTTCTGGGGGCTTCCGATTTCTCTTATGAAGGGGAGTTTTCCCCAAAAGAAGTTTCACTCCTCCAAAAGGGAAATGACATCCCCCTTGTTTTTAAAGAAGGGCGCATTTCGTTTTCCAACCTCGGGATCGTCTTTGTCAAGACAAAGGTCCAGTCAGGCAGTTCCTTCCTGATACTGGACGGACTTCTTAAAGAGGGAAAAATCAGTCTTTCGTCACAGGGTTCCATCGATTTAAAGCAGGCGTTCTCGCTCATCAAATCACCCCTCTTTCCAGCTCCGATCCGATTGCAGTTGGAAGAGATTCAAGAACTTAATGGAACGGCCGAAGTACGTCTCAAATGGCTGGGCAAGACGGACCATTGGATCGACACTTTAAGGGAAGGGGAAATCCGATTGAAAGGGGTAACCCTTCGACATCGGGAGATTCCGGTTCCTCTCAGCCATATGGAGGGTTCCTTTTCATTCACCCCCGAGGAGATTCGATTCAATGAAGTGAAGGGAAAGGTGGGAGATTCCCCCCTTACTGTTTCCGGTACCCTCTTACGAGGTTCGCCTTCGTCTCCTGCCTCTTCTCAAGGGGTCGGAAAAGGCTCGGGTTTGGCGGAATCGAGCAGAAGGCTTTCCTTCCAGATCTCTTCTCCACAACTGGACCTCGACCCACTCTTTCCCAAAAAAGAAGAGGCCTCCCCAACCTCTTTTGGAAAGATAAGAGGTTGGCTTGCAACTTGGTTGATTGAAGGGAAGATGGAGATCGAACAGGGAAACTTCCGCAGCCTCCGTTACCGGGAACTGAAGGCGGAGATGAAGACGATTGATGGGAAGCTCAATATCCGTCCCTTTCAATTTAAAGCAGATGGAGGGGACTTCTGGGGCGAAGGATGGGTCCAACCCACAGAGAGGGGGATAAGATTTGAGATCAAACCCCGTCTCTCCAATATGGAAGCCAAGGCTTTTCTCCGAACTCTTTTTCAAAAAGGAGAGGAAGAGAGGGTAGCGTTGACAGGAAGAGTCCATATTGACAAAGTGGAGTTACGTGGAGAAGGAGAGAATTCTCAAGCAATGAAGGAATCTCTCAGCGGGAGTTTGAGGTTTGAAATCGAGGAGGGAGTGATCGAACGTTTCAATATTCTCTCCAAAATCTTTTCGATCCTTAATGTCACCCAATGGTTTAAAGGGAGACTTCCAGATTTAAAGACAAAGGGTCTTCCTTACCGCGACATGACCGCGACACTTCATGTCAAGGATGGCATTGCCTCCACGGATGACTTCCTGGTGGACAGTGATGCGATGAGGATTACTATTCTTGGAAAGGTCGACTTAGGGAAGAACGTGATGGATGCAAGAATTGGTATTCATCCGTTGGTCACCATTGATATGATATTAAGCAGTGTTCCCATTGCCGGCTATATTCTCACGGGCAAGGATAAGGCCTTCGTCTCTTATTTCTACGAGGTGAAAGGGAATCTGAACGATCCAAAGATCGAGGCCATCCCTTTTAAAATCGTAGAAGAAAGGACCTGGGGAATCATTAAACGTTTACTTGAGACTCCCTTGAGACCCTTCCAAAAAAATTCCTCATCCCACAAAGAGAAGAAGTAGTTTAGAGTTTAGGGTTAGAGCTGAAAATATGAAGGGTAAATAATTCTTTTCACAAATTACGTTTTTTTCTTGACAAACTACAATATGTTGTTGTAGACATCTTTAGCTATACTAAATATAGCCTACCGAAAAATCTTTTAAATCCGCCCTAAATAAAATAAGGTGAGAAAAAATGGCAACCGTGATTGAGATGAAAGGGGATTATCAACCATTTAAAGAAGAAGTGGAGACCACGGATATGGCTCTTTTCGTCCGTACCTCGGACGAGGCGATGCTGGGTTGGGATCGGCAGAGGATTGTCGACGCCCTCATCCGCGAGACCTATGTGGACTTGGATACAGCCAAGGAGATTGCCCGGGAGGTAGAGGAGTTAATCGCCACCTCTAAGATCAAAATGATCACAGCCCCTCTCATCCGTGAACTTGTAGACACCAAGTTGATCGAGAGGGGGCTCGAACAGGCTCGCAAGATGCACACCCGTTTAGGAATGCCTCTCTATGATGTGGATCAACTCATCCTCCATCCCAATAAAGAAAATGCCAATGTTCCCCATGGACCGGAGGCTACCAATCTCACCTTAGCCGAGAGAATCAAGAAAGAATATGCCCTGCTCTCCGTCTTCTCTCAGGAGATTGCCGATGCCCACATGCGGGGTGATCTTCATCTCCACGATCTGGGTTTTATTGATCGGCCTTACTGCAGCGGTCAATCCCTTGAATACATCAAACGTTTTGGCCTCAGCCTTCCCAATTCTATTGCCATGGCCAAGCCTGCTAAACATCCTGAAGTATTGCTGGCTCATATGGTAAAATTTGCTGCCGCCCTCCAAAGTCATTTTGCTGGGGCGATCGGTTGGGATTCCATTAATCTCTTCTTTGCACCTTATCTGGTCGGGATGTCGGACCGAGAACTGGAACAACTGGCTCAGATGATGATCTTTGAATTTTCGCAGCAGGCGGTCGCCAGAGGGGGACAAGCCATCTTTACCGACCTCAATCTCTACTGGGAGATCCCAAAACATTTTGAAAATGTCCCGGCCATCGGACCGGGGGGGGAATTGACAGGAAAAACTTACAGTGACTATTCAAAAGAATCTCAACGCTTTGCCCAAGCACTTTTTGATGTGTATCAGGAGGGGGATGGATCCGGAAGGCCGTTCTTCTTCCCGAAACCATTGGTTCATATTACAGAGAAATTCTTTCAAACCCCTGGTCATATGGATTTTCTTCACCACATCTGTGAGGTCGCCTCAGAAAAGGGAAATACCTACTTCGTTTTCGATCGCGGGGAGACAGCGAAAATCTCTGAATGCTGCCGTCTCAGTTTTAAATTGGATCAAACAGACCTCGAGGATGCCAAACAGCCCTGGAAGATGAGATACTGTGCTCTTCAGAACGTGACGCTCAATCTTCCAAGAATTGCTTACCTGGCAAAAGGGGAGGACGCCCAACTCTTTTCTAACATTGCTGAGTTTGTTGAAATGGCGGTGAAGGCTCATCTGGAAAAGAAGCTTTTTATTGAGAAACTTCTTTCTTTAGGAGAAAAGGGGCCCCTGGCCCTACTGGCCATGAATCGGGATGGATCTCCTTATTTGAGAATGCCGCGTGCCAGTTTTTTAATCGGCATGGTAGGACTCAATGAATTGGTTCAGATTCATACTGGACAGGAAATGCATCCATCCAAACAGGCCTTTAAATTCGGCCTCAAGGTCATTGCTCATATGAAATTACTGGTGGACCGGTTCAGCCAGCGTTACGGGATGCGTTTTGTTCTCGAACAGACCCCCGCAGAATCCACGGCCTACCGATTCGCTAAATTAGACCTTAAATTTCATTCCCCTAAATCGGGGCACATTGTAAAAGGCGATATCTCAAAAGGAGAAGTCTATTATACGAACTCCACCTACTTGAACAATGCGGCTGTCCTCAATCCGATTGAACGAGTAAGACAGGAAGGTCTTTTCCATCCCCTCATCGAGGCGGGCGCATTAACTCATATCTGGCTGGGTGAGGCTAAACCTTCGAAGTCATCGCTGGCCAATTTTGTGATGAAAACGTTTCGCTTGACTCAAAACGACCAGATCGCTTTCTCTCCGGAGTTCACCACCTGTAACCGTTGTAACCGTACCAATCGAGGCCTTCGGTCCTCTTGTGCTTACTGTGGTTCGCAGGATGTGGATGGCATTACACGAATCACTGGCTATTTCACTAAAGTTTCCAGTTGGAATAAGGGGAAGATTGGAGAACTCCGAAACCGGTATCGAAACCAAGCCTTCCTGAAAGGAGAAAATGATGAAAGCTCAGGGAGCGCTTCGCTCGAGGAGCGGCCTTCGGCTTTGAGGGTGTAGCCTAAGGACTGCCTCAAGCGTAGCGGTCCTCAAACAAAGTGCTCCTTAAATGAAATGTTCCTTATTCATTACATGGAGGAAGGAATGGGATTAATCAAAATATTTACAAAAGCCAAATGCCCGAAATGTCCCGCTGCCAAAGAGATGGGGACGGAATTAAAGAAGGAGGGCATGCCCGTTTTGCATTATGATCTGGACACGATGGATGGTCTGGCTGAGGCCTCGTTTTACAGCATTCTCTCTACCCCCTCCATTATTATCGAGGATGAGGAGGAGAGGGAAGTGGTCAGCTGGAGAGGAACCGTCCCAACTCTCCAAGAGGTGAGGGAATACCTCCTTCCCCTTACTCCATCCCTCTCTCCTGTTTTGAGGAGACGGGAAGGGTAAGGAGTGATTGAAATCGATCATGATCGAGATCAAAGGATTTTTAGAGACTTCTTTTTCGGATTGGACAGGGAAACTCTGTTCGGTGCTTTTCCTTCCCACCTGTAATTTCCGGTGTCCTTATTGTCACAACCATCCCCTCATTTTTCATCCTGAGCAGTATGCAACCCTTTCATGGGAGGATATCCTTACTCGTCTCCACTCGTTAAGAGAATGGATTGATGGCGTCTGCATCACCGGTGGAGAACCCACATGCCATGCCGATCTCCCTCTTCTGCTGCAAAAAATAAAACGAAACAGATTTTTAATCAAACTGGACACCAATGGCTCAAACCCTCAGATGTTAGAAGCTTTAATTGAAGGAAAGGAGATAGATTTTGTCTCCATGGATGTCAAGGCACCCCTGGACCCATTTCAGTATTCCCGCTCCACTGGCCTCCCTATCAACCTAAAACCCATTTTAGAGTCCATTGAAATCCTCAAGAGGGAAAAAGTGGAATATGAATTTCGGATGACTGTGATCCCGGGATTCCATCGAGAGGAAGACATCCAGACCCTGGGGCATCAGTTGAGGGTGGGTCGAAGGTTTGTCCTTCAGAACTTCAATCCGGAGAACCCGTCAGACCCTTCATTGAAAAACATCGTTCCCTATGATCCAAGCGTGTTGAAACGAATCGAAAAAGAAGTTCAAGCCATCCAGTAATCGCCTTGGTCTCTCAGGATTAGAAAATGGAATCTCCTTCTCTTAAAGAAATCCGGTCAAAGGTGGAGGCGCTGGAGAAAGAAATTCGTCTTCAGCGCTCCATCCTTGAAATGATTCCGGAGCCGTTTTTCATCCTTGACCGAGATGGAGAATTTCTAAAGGTCAACCCAAGGGGGAGGGAGCTATTGGGATATTCTCCGGAGGAACTTCGGCAGAAGGCCTTTATGGATGTGGTCCCCATCGAGGACCTGATCAGAGTCCGAGACGGGTTCGACGAGATGAGAAAAGGAAAAGAGGTGCGATTCAGGACACAGATCATCAGTCGGTTAGGAGAACGGATTCCTGTCGAGTTCATGGGGGTCTTAAAAGAAAATGCCCTGTTCATAATGCTTCGAGATTTGAAAGAGAGAATGGAGATAGAAGAGGAGCTCGAAAGGACGAAGAAGGAGTTTACCGAAAAGATACGAGAAAGAGATCTATACGCCCGGGAAGCTGAGGTGATTAGGGACCTCTATAAGGAAAAATTGAAGGAGATCGAGGTGATGAAAGAGGAAGCGGTCCGTCTCTCATATACCGACGACCTGACTGGAATCTATAACCACCGTTTTTTCATCCAACAACTGACCCTCGAGGTGGAACGTCAAAAACGCTATGCAACCCCTCTCTCCCTCCTCATGATCGATATTGACTATTTTAAAAATTATAACGACGCCCATGGTCATTTGGCTGGAGATCAGGTGTTGAAGGCGATTGCCATACTCATCCAGCGGGGGGTCAGACAGTCGGATATCATCGCCCGTTACGGAGGGGAGGAATTTTCTGCCATCTTAATCAACACAGGAAAAGAAAAGGCTTTGGAGATCGCAGAGAGGGTGAGAAAAAATGTGGAGGAGGCTCGTTTTCCCCATGAGAGGGCTCAACCCAATAAAGATTTAACGGTCAGTGTGGGGGTAGCCACCTTTTCCACTTCGATCTCCACCCTCACCGATTTGATCCGTGAGGCAGATCATGCCCTCTATCGGGCGAAAAAAGGTGGTCGGAACCGCATCGAGGGCTGAGATGAACACCGTCATGGTCACGGCTGCGTTGATCATCGAACAAGGGAAAATCCTCGTCACCCAGAGAAAGAAAGGTGCTCCCCATGGACTCCTCTGGGAATTTCCGGGAGGGAAGCTGATGGAGGGGGAGGAGCCAAGGGAGGCCCTTCGAAGAGAGTTAAAAGAGGAATTGGAGGTGGAGGTGGAGGTGGGAATGATGTTTGATGCAGTCTACTATTCCTATCCAGAATATCCCATCCTTCTTATGGTCTATCGTTGTCGAATTAAGAAAGGCTTTCTTAGGCCTCTTGGATGTCATGCCCTCCGATGGGTGAATCTGAGGGAACTGGAAAAATTGGTTATGCCACCAGCCGATGATCCTATTCGTAAGCATTTAGGGTCTATAGAAGAAGGACTCCTCTAAGCCTATCTTCCATACCTTCAGAGCTTTTTCGGTCTTTCCTTTCATATTGGAGAAAAAGGCAAATTGGAGTAGAATGGACTGGGGGCCAGTCATGGAAAAAGACCGCGTTCAAAGGTACGCTGAAAGTTTACAAAGAACCATTCAAAATAACTATCATTACCTGAAAGAAACGATAGAGGATTTTCAGGATCTGTGCCGAATGGTCACTCCTGAAAGGAATGTTCCTGCGGGGATCCTCGTTGATATCCGTGAGATGTATAAAGAAATACGAAGCCATCTGACTGAGATCAGGGCCGTCGAGCAACTCCTCCATGGGAAATATCGTCAGTACTACCACCGAGACTCCCTGCGCGACAAGGAGATATTGGAATTTGGATTTATCGCTAAAAATTGCTACTCCAAATTCGAATACACGATGATGCAGGTGGAGGCGATAAAAAGGTTGAAGGAACACTCCGCCGAGGGAAAACTTCCGAGTGAACCCTTTCAATGGTTTGGTTCTGACGAGAACCAAGTCGGTTTGATAAAAAATCTGAGAATGTTAAAGGAGCTGGATTACCAACCGACTCCTGAAGAAGTCGGTAGGGAGAGACGGGATGGGACCGGAATTCGAACACTTACACTCTTTTTATTCAGTGGAGACTCGTTTTCCCTCGACCACCTTCAATCCCAGATCCGGGTGCGGGAACACGACCTCTTGGAACGATACAGCCGAGAGGAGATCCGTGGAGTTTTGGTTCATCTGAGAAAGGTTGATCCCATTGAGGTGGAGAAGATATTTCAAAAATGGATGGAGAGCAAAGGCTTGACAAAACTCAAATGCCTCCTCCTGCCAATCCATTCCTCAAAAGATCTTGAAGGGGATCTGTTGAATTTAATCAAGACCACTCTTCAAGAAATGACGGATGGGGAATTGAAAACGCTTTCGATTTGACACCTTTCTTTGAAGTCGTTATAAAGAAGCTTAAACCTTCCTGCCACGGCGTGACGTCCTTCTTTGGAAAAAAAGAATGGATCAGAACCTTAAAGAATTTTATTTCTTCAGCGAATTTTTAAACCGAAGGGTATATAACACTTCGGGACTGAGGGCCGGTAAGATAAGGGATTTAGTGGCCGAGAGGGCAGAGCCCTATCCCATGATGATTGGGATGATGATTCGAACAAGGGGAAAAGAAATGTACCTCCCCTGGGAGAAGCTGATTCAAATCGAACCCAGACTGACCCTTTCTGAAGAGGGGCTCTTGGACCCTAAGACATCTCTTCCAGAGAAAGATATCATCCTTCTTAAGGAAGCGGTGATGGATAAACAAATTGTCGATACCTTCGGGGCAAAGGTTGTAAGGGTCAATGACCTCCACTTTCTCCGGGTGGATTCCCGTCTTAGACTTGTTCATGTGGATGTCGGATTTCGTGGACTGATGAGAAGGGTAGGATGGGAGAAGGTCGTCGATCAAGCCCTCCGCTGGTTCTTCTCCTATGCCCTTCCCAATCAATTCATCTCCTGGAAATATGTCCAACTCCTTTCTGGTTCAGATCTCCTCCAGCTTAGCGTTTCTCAGAAAAAACTTTCTCATCTTCATCCTGCGGATTTGGCCGATATCATCGAGGACCTCAGTGGTCGTGAACGATCTGCCATCTTCCATGCCCTGGATGCCGAGACCGCCGCGGAAACCTTGGAGGAGATCGATCCAAAGATTCAAAAGGTTTTGATCGAAACCATCCCTGTGGAGATGGCCTCGGATATTGTTGAGGAGATGTCTCCCAGCGATGCCGCTGACCTTCTTGCCGATCTGCCTGAAGAAAGGGCTGAGGAGATTCTTGAAGGGATGGAACAGGAAAAGGCGGAAGATCTGAGAGAACTCCTCGTTCATCCTGATGAGACAGCGGGAGGATTGATGACCACGGCCTACCTGAGCCTGGCCCCCGAGGTAACCATCGAGACTGCCATATCACGATTGAAATCAGAAGCTCCGAATTTGGATATCATGGACTACATTTTTATAGTGGATGAGGAGGAGGTCCTCCAAGGGGTGGTCAGTATTCGTGACCTCCTCACTGCCCATTCCCATCAAACCCTCTCCGACATCCAACCCGCAAGAGTAGTGAGTGTGAAACTGGAGGAGGATCAGAATGAGGTGGTGGAGGCCTTTGCGAAGTATGGATTCAGGGCCCTGCCCGTCGTGGATGAAGAAGGCCATCTGAAAGGAGTGATCGGTTTCCGCAGCGTCCTGGATGTATTAGCCCCTGATGCCGGATAATCCCCTTAGCCGCATGTAAACTCACCTCGCCCCCCCTTTAATAAAGGGGGGCGAGGGGGGATTTATTTATACGTGATAAAAAACCATCATGACCGATTACAAAAAATGGGTTTCGAGTTCAAGACGTTCCCTCTGGAGAACCATCGGGCTTTTCTTCATTCTCATGGGGCCCGGCATTATTACTTCCAACGTCGATAACGATGCCGGTGGGATTACCACCTATTCTTTAGCTGGAGCACAATATGGACTCAGACTGATCTGGTCTCTGATCCCGATTATGATCGCCCTGATCGTGATCCAGGAAATGTGCGCTCGCATGGGGGTGGTGACGGGGAAGGGACTCTCTGACTTAATTCGTGAGAAATTTGGGGCCAAGATGACGTTTTATTTGATGATCGGTCTCTTCTTGACGAATATGGGCAATGCCCTTTCCAATTTTGCAGGGGTTGCGGCAGGGATGGAGATTTTCGGGGTCGACAAATTCATTTCCGTCCCTCTGAGCGCCTTTCTTGTCTGGTGGATGGTCGTGAAAGGGACTTACCGCTTTGTTGAAAAAGTGTTCCTGGTCGCATGTGTGTTTTATATCTCTTACGTCATTACCGGTATTATTGTGAAACCGGACTGGGGGCATGTCTTTGAACAAGTAATACACCCCCAATTGAGTTTTCAGCCTTCGGAAATGACCATGCTCATCGGTTTGGTGGGAACCACCATTGCCCCTTGGATGCAATTTTATCTCCAGGCATCGATCGTGGAGAAAGGGATCAAAATCGAGGAGTACAAATTTGCGCGGTTTGATGTCGTCATGGGATCTATCGCTGTCCATATCGTTGCCTTCTTCATCATTCTCGTTTGCGCCGAAACGCTCTTCAAACACGGAGTCCAGATCGAGACAGCCAAAGATGCGGCACTTTCCCTCGCTCCCTTAGCAGGTAAGTACTGCACCTATCTCTTCGCCTTTGGATTGGTCAATGCCTCCCTCTTCGCGGCTTCCATTCTTCCTCTATCAACCACCTACCTCATCTGTGAAGGATTGGGGTGGGAGGCAGGGCTTGACAAGAAGTTTGCAGAGGCCCCCCAGTTCTATGGATTCTATTCTTTGATGATCTTTCTGGGAGCAGGCATCATCCTCTATCCAAATGTTCCGCTCATCCCGATCATGTACTTCTCGCAGGTTCTCAATGGGATGGTCCTCCCCTTTGTCCTCATCTTTATGCTTCTCCTCATCAATGATAAAAAGTTGATGATGAACCATACGAATGGCCCGATCTTCAATGTGATCGCATGGGTGACTTCGATCGTGATGATTGCTCTCACCCTCCTGCTAATCATTCAAATACTTTGATCTCTGTCGTGGGGGATTACAAAGCTTGATTTTTCAATCGACCTCGGTTAACGTTCATCTACGATGAATTAAGGAAAAGACTATGAAAATCGTGATGATGGGTCCCGGAGCCATGGGGAGTCTCTTCGGAGGGCTCCTCACCCGCACGGGAGAAGAACTCTGGTTGGTGGGTTACCGAAAGGACCAGACCGAAACGATTTGTTCGGCAGGTCTCACCTTTGAAGAAAAAGGAACGTCGCAGATCATCCCGATGAATGCCACGCCGGATGTGACCTCTGTTGGAAAAGCTGACCTGGTGATCTTTTTTGTTAAAACCTATGATACCGAACGGGCGGTTTCAGATGCCCTGGTCCTTGAAAAGGAAGACACGATATTTCTCACCCTCCAGAATGGCCTTGGAAATGAAGAAGTGATGTGTAAGCAGATTGATCGAAAAAAGGTGATCTTGGGTATCACAGGCCATGGAGCGACATTACTCAAACCAGGCCATATTCGCCATGCCGGATGGGGGAAAACGTTAATTGGAGAATTGGATCACCAAATTACCGATCGGGTCACACAAATAGCCCAACTGTTTTGCAAGGCTGGAATTGAAACCGAAGTCTCCTCAAATATCCACGACAACGTGTGGGGAAAACTTTTAGTGAATGTAGGGATCAATGCCCTGACCGCTTTGACCGGATTTAAAAATGGTCAACTTTTGGATCATCCAGAAACCTTAAGATTATTGGAGAAATTGGTGTCTGAGGCCGCAGAGGTCGCCCGAAGAAAAGGGATTCATATCGAGGAAAATCCGATTGACAAAGTACAAAAGGTAGCCGAGGCAACCAGAGAAAACCGTTCTTCAATGGGTCAGGATTTTGATCATAGACGGAAAACTGAAATTGACGCCATCAATGGAGCGGTACTGAGAGAAGCTCAATTCCTGGAGATCCCTGTTCCTTTTAATCAAGCGGTGACGGATTTGGTCAGAGCCATCGAGAAGAGCTTTTAAATTCAAAATCCGAATATTGAAACTCGAAACAAATTCAAATACCGTAGGAGGAGGTTAATATGGATCGTAAGAAAATCACTCCGTTGGATATTCAAGCTATGAAGAAAGAGGGAAGGAAGATTACCATGCTCACTGCTTATGATTATCCCATAGCCCTGCTCGAGGACCGGGCTGGGATCGATATCATCCTTGTGGGAGACTCCGTGGGGATGACCGTACTGGGTTATCAAAACACCCTTCCTGTGACGATGGATGAAATGATTCACCACACCAAAGCCGTGACCCGCGGGGCAAAATATGCTCTCATCATTGGGGATATGCCCTTTATGTCCTATAACACTTCTGAGAGAGATGCCATTCTCAATGCCGGCCGATTCATGAAAGAGGCAAGAGCCGATGCCATTAAGCTGGAAGGAGGCGCCAGTGTTAAGGATATTGCAAAGGCGATCATTAAGGCCGGCATTCCGGTGATGGGCCATATCGGGCTAACACCTCAAACCATTTCGATGCTCGGAGGCTTTAAGGTTCAGGGCAAGGATGCAGAGGCAGCCCAGAAGCTTATTGATGACGCTCTACTGCTCGAAGATATAGGTTCCTTCTGTGTGGTCCTGGAAGCCATCCCGGCTCCGATTGCAAAGAGGATTACAGAGCGCCTGGCCATTCCAACGATTGGAATTGGCGCAGGCGTTGATTGCGATGGGCAGGTCTTGGTGGTCCACGATATGCTTGGACTTTTTGATCGCTTCACCCCCAAATTTGCCAAACGATATGTTAATCTGAGTGAACTGATGCTGAAAGCCTTCGAATCATACCGAGAGGAAGTGTCGAAAGGAACCTTCCCAACAGACCAGCACAGTTTTCATATTGATGAGAAGGAACTCAGCAAGATCAAATGAAAATGTCCGATTTTTTAAGCTTGAAATCAAATGAGGTTTGGTATAACCTTCTCTCAGAAGGAGGTGATCGTATGCCGATTTCAGCGTATGTTTTTATTGAGTGTACGGCGGGGGCTGCCAGGGATGTGGCCAAGGAAGCCTCGAAAATTCAAGGAGTGAAGCGAGCGAATGCCACGACAGGGCCTTACGACGTCATCGTTCTGGTGGAGGCTCCGGACATTAATATCCTTGGCGATTTCATCGTCACCAAACTTCAGGGCCTTTCAGGGGTACTGAGGACTCAGACCAATGTGATTGTGGATTGAGAGGCTTTGTCGGATCAGCCCTAAAGGGTTGAGTTACAGAACTACGTAAGGACTGTAACTCAAGGCTTTAGCCTTGATGATTGAAAGAGAAAGGAGGGGAGATCATGGGGAGCGTAGTCAAGAAACGCCGAAAGAAAATGCGCAAACACAAACACAAAAAGCAACTCGATCGGGATCGTCATAAGAAAAAGAAATAATCCTTTTTCATGCGAAGATATAACATCCATATTATCCTCTTCATTTTGACAGTGGCCTCCACGTGGATCGTTGGAGGCCCTGCCTATTCTTTTGCGATTATCCTCATCCTCCTCGGTCACGAAATGGGCCATTATTTGGTGTCGCGGAGCTACGGGATTAAAGCGACGTTACCCTTTTTTTTACCTTTCCCTCTCCCCCCCTTCGGGACTTTCGGTGCAGTGATTCGCATGGAAAGCACCGTCTCTTCTCGAAAGGCACTTTTCGACACCGGGGTAGCCGGACCTCTTATCAGTCTTTTGCTCAGCATTCCTGCGATTGTGATCGGTCTAAAACTCTCTAAGGTGATCCCTGTTTCACATATTAAAGACGGGATGATTCCCCTGGGAGACCCTCTCCTCTTTAAATTCCTCCAGCGTTTGGTGATGGGTGAGTTTCAGGAAGGTTATGATATTCTCATCCACCCCATTGGATTCGCTGGATGGGTTGGCCTTTTTGTAACTGCCTTGAACCTTCTTCCCGTTGGACAATTAGATGGCGGGCATATTGCCTATGCTCTCTTTGGAAGAAGGAGTCGGACCATCTATCTCATCGCTATTGCTGTGATGGCCTTTATCACTGTATTTTACAACCCAGGATGGTTCCTTCTTCTCATCCTCATCATCCTCTTCGGCTTTCGGCATCCACCTCCCATGGATGACATCACACCCCTTGATGGAAAGAGAAAACTTATTGGAGCACTTATCTTTATTGCCTTTCTTATTTCTTTCACCCCTGCCCCATTTCCTGAATACCTTGAGGAGATGAAACAACTTTTCAGTTGGTCCTAAGGTAAGTAAGTTAGGAATGGAGGATTAGGGATCGGAAAATCCACCAAAAGCAGGCAGGCGGGGAGGAAGAATCCGTTGGATAAAAAATATCTTGACAAACTATTTAAATTTTGTAAAACTTAATTTGAAAAGACAAACTATTAATATGGAGGTAAAACAATGCCTATTGCTACCTTATCATCGAAAGGGCAGTTGGTCATCCCCAAAGAGATAAGAGAAGCCCTGGGCGTGAAACCAGGGCAGAGGGTCTTTTTTAAAATAGTGAAAGATCATCTTGTAGAGATAGCCCCTCTGCCGGAAGATCCAGTAAGGCATTTTTGTGGCATTTTTAAGAAAGGATCTTCATTGACTGGAGCCTTGCTGAAAGAACGGGGGGAGGATAAAAAGCGTGAAGAAAAAAAGCTTAATCGATTCTTTTGCACTTCTCGCGTATCTAAAACAGGAAAGTAACTACCAAAAAGTGAAGGATTTCCTGTCATCAAAGGAAACCCATCTCTTGATGAATGATATTAATATTGGGGAGACCTTTTATATCCTTGCAAGGGAGCGAGGGTTAAACCAGGCCGAATACTTCATCAACGCTATCCTCCCCAATCTCCCTATAACCAAAATCGGGAATACACTTACAGAAGTGATCGATGCAGCCAAAATCAAGGCTCAATATCCCATCTCTTATGCTGATTGTTTTGCTGTCGCAACCGCTATTCGTGAAAGGGCTGTCATTATTACGGGAGACCCTGATTTCAAACATGTGGAAAAGATTGTAGAGATCGACTGGCTCTGAGCAGCTTTAGCTTAAGGTTGGGGTTATGACAATTTAAATGTTCATTAGGTAACTTGTTAGAAATTTTTTTCACCCCATCTCCCTATCACCCTATCATCCTTTCTCCCTATTGCTATGGCACCACTCCAGAATTTCTTTGAAGGAAAGAGTATTGAGGACATCGTGGGTTTCGAGCCATCCCCTTCTTGCCACCGCCACTCCAAGACTCATCATCCACATCTGGTCCAAACGGTGGGAATCCGTTCCAATGGCTACCTGGATTCCTACCTCCTTTGCTTTCCGGCAATGGATGTCATCTAAATCAAGGCGTTCAAAGTAGGCGTTGATCTCCAATGCCTTCCCATATTTCTTGGCGGCCTGCATCAACTCCTCGATTTCAACTTCATAAGGGTCCCTTGCCCCTAAAAGCCTGCCAGAGGGGTGGGCCAAGATATGGAGATAAGGATTTTCCAATGCTCGAATGATTCTTTTGGTCATCTTTTCCCTATCCTGTTTAAATCCGCTATGGATCGCCGCCACAACAACGTCAAGCTTCTCCAATAACTTTTCGGACAGGTCTAATTTTCCATCCGCAAGGATATCGACTTCACTCCCTTTTAGAATTTGAAAACCCTTTAACTTCTCATTGACGCGATCGATTTCCTCTATCTGTTTCATGAGCCTTGATTCATCGAGCCCATGGGCAATCTTGAGGGATTTCGTGTGATCGCAGATCGCAACATATTGATATCCCCTCCCTTGAGCCGCTCTCGCAATCTCTTCAATAGTAGACGTGCCATCGCTCCATTTGGAGTGGACGTGAAGGTCGCCCTTGACCTCAGGTTCTTGGATCAGTTTTGGAAGTTTTCCTTTCTGGGCCGCCTCAATCTCCCCACGGTCTTCACGAAGTTCGGGCTCAATCCAATCCATTCCCAGAGAGCGATAAATATCCCTTTCCTCTTTTCCTGCGATCTTCTTCTTTCCCTTAAATACCCCGTATTCATTGATCTTGATCCCTTTGGCTTTAGCAATCCCTCTGAGATGAATGTTGTGTCCCTTCGATCCGGTGAAATATTGAAGGGCAGCTCCATAGGAATCTTCTTCGACCACACGAAGGTCAATCTGCGTTCCTCCTTCCACAATAACAGAGGCTTTAGTCTCTCCTGAGGCTAAGACCTCTTTGACCTCTGGGAGATGCGTGAAGGCCTGGACCATCTTTTCTTTATTCGGTCCGGTCGCTAAGATGTCAATGTCTCCGATATGCTCTTTCATCCTCCGGAGGGAACCTGCCCATTCAATCTTTTTTGATCCTGTCTTCTGTCTCAATGTTTCAACAATTCGTTTTGCGATGGGAAAAGCCACACCTAAATTCATTCTGCCTTGACTCTGTTTAAGGAGTTGGATTCCCCGTTTGATGTTTTCAATCTTTTTCTCCCCTATCCCAAAGAGTCCCATCAGGGAACCATCTTCCATTGCCTTTTCCAACTGAGCAATGTTACTGATCCCTTTCTCCTTATGAAGCATCGAAAGGGTCTTGGGTCCCATCCCTGGGATATCCATGATAGCAATCAATTCATCCGACACCCCTTTTCTGGCCTCTTCAAATTTTGAGACCTTTCCTGTCTTGAGATATTCCACAATCTTCTGAGCTAAACCCTCACCAATCCCAGGAATGTTCTTGAGTTCTCCTTGCTCAGCAATCTGTTCGATCTCTTGCGTAAGGTCTCCAATAATCCGAGATGCCTTTCGGTAGGCACTGATCTTGAAAGGATTCTCACCTTTAAATTCCAGGATGTCTGCCATCTTTTCAAAGAGATCAGCCACCTCTTTGTTCTTCATCCTTAGGCTCCCACATATTTCTTACACGTTGCGCTATGCCCTATGCTTTTTATTCCCACATTGGAGATAGTGTTTGAAGCAGATCTGAAAATTTTCAACCACATCTTTTTTGCTGTTGACAATAAAGATGCGATTCTGAATATGGAAGAGCTCCTCAATCACCCTCTCCACAGGATAGAGGGTCTCCGATTCCCTCCCATATCTCTTTTCCATTTCCCCTTCAAACATCACGACGAGTTTATCCTTCATCCTCAACTGCGTGTCATTAAAGAGAAAAGCCAGGTCGGGCAGGACGTCGTCCATTCTGGAGAAAAAGGTAGAAATCTCGTTTTGCTCAATTCCTTTTGGAGGGGAGGATTTGGCCTCCACATAGACCAATCTTTGGTTCCAGGAAGAAATCACATCATAATCGCCGCCAGAAGGAGTGTTCTTTACGCTGACTCCATAGATGGCAGGAGAGGCAAATTCCCTTTTAAACATCTCCGCGATGAACCACTCCAGGGTGGGTCCAAAACTGTAAAGCGGGGAAACCCGGGTTCGATAACTATTCCTTCCCTTTTTTACGATCACTCCCATTTCACAAAGCAGGTCGCAATATCCTTGAACCACCTTGGAAGAACAGTAGTGGGTTAAGTCCCCGATGCTAAACCGATCCTGGTATTTAATAATATCCCTTAAAACGAGACGAAAAGAGTATTTCTTCATCATCTCGTAAAATCGAGTTTTGTAAAAAGGGGGAATATCCGGAGGAAAGAAAAGACGGTCAGTGGGATTCTTTCGGAATACTCTGACCCCTCTCATCCTGAGCATTTTCTCCACTGGAGAGGGGTCTTCTATCGAAGCAGTTCTGATGGATTCAATCTCTGTGGTGAGGGATTGAACCTTCTTTTTGAGGGATCGAATTTCTCGAAGGGCCTCCTGTATTTTCACTTAAAAACCTCGATAGAGACGGTAGTGCTTCGCCCACTGAATCGCTTCCAGATATTCTTGGTGAGTGATCCGACGATTGATCTCAGGATAGTCATGGGCTTGGTATTCAGGCCGATATTGATCCATGATGTTGACATAGGAGTGAACAGAGATCTCCTCAGCAATGAACCTGAGAACCGCTTCCGAAGAAGTCACCTTATTGGGCATGACCAAGTGTCTGATCAAGAGCCCTCTCTCGGCAATCCCGTTAGCATTGATGGCAAGGTCTCCAACCTGACCGTGCATCTCTTTAAGAACCCCCTTGATCACCTCTGGGTAGTCCGGAGCGTTGGAGAATCGCTTTGCATATTTCTCATCCATATATTTTGCATCGGGCATATAGATATCGACGATCCCTTGCAGGAGTCGAATCACCTCAATCGACTCATATCCGGAACAATTATAGACAATGGGAAGCCGAAGTCCTTTCTCAACGGCTTCGGGGAGAGAGGCGACAATCTGAGGAACATAGTGGGTGGGGGTAACGAAGTTGATATTGTGGCAACCCAATTCCTGGAGTCTCACCATGATATGCGCCATGTCAGAGAAGGTAGTGCGCTCCCCGCTCTCAAGATGACTGATGTCGTAATTTTGGCAGAAAATGCACCGGAGGTTGCAATGGGTGAGAAAGATGGTCCCTGAACCGTGATACCCAACCAGAGGGGGCTCCTCCCCAAAATGGGGAAAGGCATTTGATACCATGAGTTCTGCCCCGGCCTGACAAACACCAACCTCTCCATTGAGGCGATTGACCCGACACTCCCTTGGGCATAGCCGACATTCTCTGATGAACTCCTTTAGGAGATGAATCCTGTTGTTGAGTTCCCCTTTTTCATAGAGATTGATATAAGAAGGAACAAAAGCCATATCAATACCAATCTTTGAGAAGTTCCCGTTTTTTAATATAAATTACCACAAAATATTCAGGAATTCTATTATAGAAGGGGCTGAACCAAAGAAAAGGGGGGGATTCCTGCCTTACAGTAGGCCTGGCTGCAATAGGCACCAAGGAATCCCCCTTTATTTCAATTCATATGTTTTGATAGGTAGTAACAAATTTACGGTAGTAGTTAAGGGGAATCCCTTCTTTTCTCTCTATAAGACCTCTAATATAGGTAGGACCATGATTGTAGGCTACCAAAGCGACTCTAATGTCATTGAAATCTCTAATGAGTTGATTAAGGTAATAAGTTCCCATCCTTATATTGAGATAGGGATTAAACAGGGTTCGGTCTCCGCTCCATTCAATGCCCAACTCTTGAGCCAAAGATTCTGCCACATAGGGCATGATCTGCATTAAACCCTTTGCCCCCTGTTCAGAAACAGACCAATTCTGAAATGAACTCTCTATGGCAATGATAGCCAGTATAAATTTAGGATCATAGTTGTGGCGAATGGCCTCCTCATAGATGACCTCGGCAAGTTCCTCCTTGGTCACGGTGGCCAAACCAGTTGGGTGCCTCTCCAATACCTCTAGAATCTCCTTAATAGTCCGTTCCCTTTGATAGAAACCAGGAATGAAATCGAGGAGATGAAAGGCAAGAATGAGCATGATGAAAAAAAAGGTGACCTTGCGGAGGATTCGGAAGAGGGGAAACCTATTCTTTTTGTGATTCCCTGTATGGGGAGGATGCCCCGTTCGTATCAGTGGTTCATTAACATCCATATTCCAGCCTCCTTGTAATATCATTTCACAATGTTAACATACTAAAACCCGCTTTGTCAAGTTTTAAATCTTTTTAGATCAGTCTAAACCACAAGTTATAGTGGGGAAGAAAAACCGTTGGGATACCTATTGTAGGTTTGACTATATAAAAAGGAATAAACCCTTCCCGCAATCCAGTACGGTGAAAATCATTACCCCCCTTGTTACCCTCCATTGGCAAGAGACCGTGTCATAATGGTGCCGAGGGACGGAGAGGCAGAGAAAGCAGGAGAGGAATAAGTGTAGAGGTTTCATCTACTTCACCCGTTTCAAACGAGGATGGCCCCTGGATGGTCTTCCCTCCTTCTCTTTCTTCCGCTTCAGCACATTTTCATTAAAAAGGGTATTCTTCAAGCTGACGGCATTGATAATGCAATAAATGATCACCGCTTTTTCCCAGTCCTTTGTTCCATCAAAATGCTCAATCTTTAAACGATATTTCTCCCTCAGATGAGCCAGGGAGGCTTCATCAAAGGAAAGGATCTGTTCAGCCAATCTTTCAAGAGCCTTTTCCATCTATACTCCCCGCTATGCGCAAATCGCCTGCCTGCGGTAGGCAGGCTAAGCGCTTAGCCTTTCGTTTGACATTTTTCACAGAGATGATTGAGGAGGGGAAAGCGGCCTCCTCTTGTTCTATATTGACCACAAATCCCGCAACGAAACAGATAATCCAGACAAGCCGGGCAATAATAGTAACCCATATGATTGGGATGGGATTTTGCACAGGCCTGTTCTTTCCCAATGGGGTTGATACAGAGATACTTCCTGCATCGATAGCAGAACTCAAAGGAGTATTGGTCCAGAAGGGCGCCACAGACCTCACAGCAGCGAATCTCCATTTTCAACAAAAAGGGTAAGGGCTAAGGTAATGAGGCCAGTTTCGTCGATAGGTTATGTCTTTGGTCATACTTCTTTAACCCTAACCCTTCCATCCTAAACTAAACTGGCTTCTTTACCTTTTCTCCTATACATTACACTAACATCCTCATCAGGGTGCAAACTTGGTGACCTGATGGGGAGCCTCGAAGGTTTCGTGAAGAACCCTCACCGCATCCTCTGCCTGGTCGGCTTGAATCACGCAGGAACAACTGGAAATGGAGGTACTGATGGCCAAGACATTGATCCCCACCGCCCCCAGGGTATTGAACATTAATCCAGAGATCATGGGCCTTTCTCTGAAGTGAGGACCAAAGACGCTGATGGTTGCAACATTGGGATGATAAGAGATCCCCCTCGCCTCAATCAAGGATTTGACACCCTCTAACACTCCCAAGGCTGCTTCTAAATATTTCTGATCGATACAAAAGGTCATATTTCCATTTCCTTCGATATCAATATCGTGAACAACAAATTCGATATTGATATTCTCCCTTCCCATGGCATGGAGAATCATCCCCGGTATATCCGGTCGATCCGGAAATGAAAGGATGCTTACGATCGCCAAGCCGCCATGCGCCATGATTCCACCCACTTTGACCTTTCCTTCGTCTCCCATCCTGTTTACCCCGTTAGAAAGCCTCCCTGTTTGCAGCGAAGATGAAGATAATATTTTTTAAAGGGCTTGATGCCCTGCATAGCCCCCTGTTAAAAGGGTGAAGTGCTTCTAACGGGGTCTACTCCCATATCCTCCTATCATCAATCTTTTTGGCTCGGTCCGGAATGCCCCCCCGCTGGACAAACTCCATCTGAGCCCTTACCTTAAGAACTTCTTCTATTTCTCTCTCGATCTTCCTTTTTAGGACGGTTTGATCCGCGATGGCTTCTTTCAATTCAACATACATCGTCATCTGATCACGATACTCTCTTCGGGTGACAACGATCTGATAATTTGCCACCTCTGGAAATTTAGCCATCACATCGTCTACTTGCCAGGGATGGATGAAGATCCCCCAAACCTTTGTCACCTGATCCGTCCGGCCCAGAATCCTTCCGAGACGGATTGACGTCCGGCCACACGGGCAGGGCTCTTCGATCAGATAGGAAAGGTCTCCTGTGGCAAAGCGAACCATCGGAAACACTTTGTTGAAGTTGGTGGCAACGATCTCTCCTGTAGCACCAGTCTCTAATTGCTTTCCTGTCTCTGTGTCAACGATCTCAACCATCACGTCTTCGGGGATGTGCATCCCCTTCTTCTCCGGGCACTCGTATCCGAGACACCCTACATCCACGGTGCCATAAGCCTGTCGGATCGGTATATCCAGTTTAGCTTCCAGCTTTTGTCGAAGCGATTCAGGAAACATCTCGGCGCCGACAAAGGCAGCCTTAAGATGGAGATCTCCTTTTGGATCAAGGTGCATGCCCTCTGCCGCTTCTATCATGGACATGAGGAAACTGGGAGTTCCCAAGTATCCCGTCACTTTAAGTTGTCGCATCAAGTTGATCTGCATAGAAATGTTTCCCGGACCGACAGGGATGACGGTGGCTCCCAGGATCCGGAGCGAATCATCGAGCATGAGGGCCAGAGGTGTCAGATGATAGTTAAAGGTATTCAGAACAATATCTCCTTTTCGAATCCCGCAAGCGTAAAGGGCTTGAGCCCAACGTGTATCTCTATAAGGCCATTCTCCGGGTTCAAACACTGGTCCGGGTGAGATATAAATTCTTCTCATCCCCTGTTTCGGTACCACCTCAAATCCTCCAAAAGGAAGAACCTGCTTCTGAGCGGCAACCAAATCTGTTTTTTTAATGATGGGCAAGTTCTCCAGGTCTTTGAGATCCTTTATTTTCTGGGGCTTAATCCCCATGGCGTCAAATCTTGATCGAATGGCCTTTGAATGACGATATCCATAACGAAGAATCTCGGAAAGCCTTTCCTTCAAATAAGCCTCCCTTCTTCTTCTCGACATCGTTTCCTTTTCCTTCTGAAAGTATCCATGCCCACGATCGATCATAGTAATCTCCTAAATGAATTGGAGTGATGGAATGTTGGGTTTCATAACCCTCATTGCAAAATTAGCAGTGCAAAGTTAGCAATGATCAGTTCTTCCTTTTAATTGTTAACTTTGTATTGTTAACTTTTCATTATGCAATGATCTTTTTGAAAACCCATTATAGGATAAACACGGGGTCCACATCAATATCCAGATTGACTCCTTTCCCTTTCAACGGAACCTCCATGCTCGACGCCAAGGCCTTGGCAAATTGATGAAGCCATGGAGCGCTCTTTCCTTTTGCCAGCATCTGCCACCGAAATTTTCCTCTCATCTTGGAAAAGGGCGCTGGGCTTGGGCCTAAGATGGCTATTCCTTTTCCATATCCCTTTTTCAACAGGGATTGTCCGATCTTCCCTATCTCTTCTGCCATCGCCTTGGTCTTTTTTTCACTGTTTCCCACCAACCTAAAATTGATGAGTCGCGAGAAGGGAGGATACTCCAAAGCTTTCCTGAATTGAATCTCTTCCTGATAGAATCCAAGGTAGTCGTGATCTTTAGCTCTGAGAATGCTGTAATGGTCGGGGTTAAAGGTCTGAATGACCACCTCCCCAAAAACTTCTCCTCTTCCTGCTCTTCCCGCTACCTGTGTGAGAAGTTGAAAGGTTCGCTCACTGGAGCGAAAGTCTGGAAAGTGAAGGGAGAGATCCGCAGAGACCACCCCTACAAACGTCACATTAGGAAAGTCGTGGCCTTTGACGATCATCTGAGTCCCAATCAGAATGTCAATATTTCCGGATTCGAGTCTTTTCAGAATCTGCAGATGGGCACTTCGTCGCAACGTGGTGTCGCGATCCATCCTGCCTACCCGAATCTCCGGGAATAAGGATTGAATCTCCTGCTCCAGACGTTCTGTTCCGATCCCCATTCCTTGAAGTCGATGGCATTGGCATTTCGGACAGTCTCCAGGCGCTTGGATTCGATAATCACAATAATGGCATTGGAGAGAGCGGTCTCGTAAGTGATAGGTGAGTGTGACACTGCAGTTCGGGCACTTGAAGGTGTGGCCGCAATCCGGACAGAGGATAAAATTGGCAAACCCTCTACGGTTGAGGAAGAGGAGGCTCTGCTTTTTTTCACTAATGTTTTTCTGAAGTGCTATCCTTATTTTTTCTGAGAGAAGGCCCCCTTCCTTCTTCACATCGATGACCTCCACCCGCGGAAGGGGTTTCCCTTCGATTCGCTCCGGAAGCTTGAGGAGACGAAACTTACCTTTCTCAGCGTTATAAAATGATTCCAGAGAGGGCGTGGCAGATCCTAAAAGAAGGGTTGCTTCTGCCTGTTTTGCACGGACCACAGCAACATCCCGGGCATGATATTTTAACTTCTCCTCCTGCTTATAAGAGGGATCGTGTTCTTCATCCACAATAATGATCCCCACATTTTTAAAAGGAGCAAAAATGGCAGAGCGGGCCCCCATGGCAATCTTCACCTCTCCCTTCCAGATTTTCCTCCATTGATCATAACGCTCTCCTCTTCCCAATCCGCTGTGAAGCAGTGCGAGGTTCTCTCCAAACCGATCCTTAAATCGTGAGAGGAGTTGCGGGGTCAAAGATATCTCAGGGACCAGGATAATGGACTCCCGGCCTTGGGTCAACACCTCTTCGATGGCTCGGAGGTAAATCTCCGTCTTCCCACTGGCTGTGACACCGTAAATCAAAAATGGAGAAAAGTGTCTCGAATGGATCCCTTTCAGGATCTCCCTGAGCACCCCTTCCTGATCAGAAGTGGGTTCTGGCTTTGGATAAGGTTTGAATTCCGATCGACCCGAGAGATCACGGCACACCTCTCTCTTGAAGAGCGAAAGGAGTCCTCTTTCTTGAAGGAACTCAATAGGCCTTGAGGGAGATTTAAATCTTTTCCTCAGTTCAGAATAAGGAATCTCTCCCTTCTCTTTGACATACTCGAGAATCTCTGCCTGCTTTTTCGAAATAGGTTGACGAGGCTCACCCCCCTGACATTGGATCATTTTCTCAAATTTCGGTTTGACCTCTTTTCCTTCTATTCCCGCCTCAATATGGAGAAGCCCTTTTCTCTTCCAGGAAAAAAGAAGAGGCCTGGACACTTCGCCGGGAAAGCGTTTTAACATTTTTTTCAAGGAGACCTTCCCACATCTTCCAATTTCCTTAAAGACTTTTTCTTGAATCGATCCTAACCCTCCCTGAGTCAGAGACACCATCCCTTCTGGGGTGAGGTTCAGGATGAGCTCGCTCTTAAGTTGAAGCCCTGGCGGAAGGCCGGTCTTGATCACCTCTCCCAGCGGATAAAGGTAGTATTCGGAGATCCAGCGATATAAATGAAGCAACGGGGAGTCAATCAGGGGAGCTTCGTCAAGGAGATTCTCCACCTCCAGCAATTTCTCTTCTACCCCTTTTGGCGGTTGATCCAGAAGATCGATTGAAAAACCAGTGACCTTTCTCCCTTTGAAGGGGACGAGAACCCGCATCCCAACTTGAAGAGAATCTCTCATCTTTTCTGGAATGCGATAGTGGAAGGTCTTAAAGACAGGAAGGCCGACGGCCACCTCAACAATTTCTTTCATCGCCCCCAAATTATCCCCTTTTAGCTAAGTTTGTCAAATCCCCTCTTCCACCGCTTCATCCAATCATTTATACCTTGACTGTTCAAACAAAATATTGTACATTGATGTACATCGATGAACATGGAGGTTAATAAAAATGAAAGTAGTTACATTCACTGAATTCCGCCAAAATGCCGCAACCTATTTTGATGTCGTTGAGAAAGGTGAAACGGTGAGGGTGCTTCGCCATGGAAAGCCTATTGCAGAAGTCGTTCCTGCTTCCGTGGAAGAGGGAATGGCCTCATGGAAGCAACCAGGCTTGAAATTATCAGTGAGAGGGGCTTCATTAAGCAGAGAAATACTTAAGGAGAGGAAACAATCTAAGAGATGAAAGTCTTTTTTGACTCCTCGGCATTTGCAAAGCGATATATTGTGGAGCCTGGAAGCGACAAAGTAGAAAAGATTTGCTCACAATCGGCCATGTTAGGAGTGAGCTCAATCTGTCTACCAGAGATTATCTCTGCGTTGTGTCGACTTAGAAGACAATCTGTTATCACAGAAGATCAATATGAGATTGCGAAACAGGCATTATTGAGGGACCTCCAAGATGCTCTAATCTGCAATATTACTCCTTCGGTAATCAAACAATCCATCCAAATTCTCGAATCAAGCAAGGTGCGGTCTCTTGATGCGTTACATATTGCCTGTGCCCTGGAATTTGAAGCAGAAGCTTTCGTCTCTTCTGACATCCAGCAACTTTCAGCCGCCAAAAGAGCTGGCCTGAAGGTTTTAGGAGTATGACAGGAGCCCTTAAGCAAATATCTAATCTCGTTGAACGCTTCGAACGAAATATCGAAGCCTACCATAGTACCGCCTACAATGAAACCCAACTCCGAAGAGAATTCGTCGATCCCTTTTTTGAAACCCTCGGCTGGGATGTAACCAATAAAGCTGGATATGCGGAACAGTATAAGGATGTTATTCATGAGGATGTGATTAAGATTGCTGGCGCCACTAAAGCGCCGGATTATTGCTTTCGCATTGGTGGTGCCAGGAAGTTCTTTCTCGAAACCAAGAAACCATCCATTGATATTAAGGCTCAAACCAGCCCTGCCTACCAGCTTAGGCGATATGCATGGAGCGCCAAGCTACCCATTTCTGTTCTGACTGATTTCGAAGAGTTGGCAATTTATGACTGTCGACTTCGACCAAAGCCTAACGACAAATCAAGTATCGGGCGGATCCGGTTTTATACATATGACCGATACATCGATTCCTTTAAAGAGATCTATGATCTTCTTTCGAAGGAATCTGTCCTGACAGGTTCCTTCGATAAATTTGCAGAATCAGAAAGGCAGAAACGGGGCACGACAGAGGTAGATGCAGAGTTCTTAAAAGAGATAGAATCCTGGCGTGAGGCTCTCGCCAAAAACATCGCATTGAAAAACCCCAGCCTCACAGTTCCAGAACTCAATTTCGCTGTCCAACTCACCATTGATCGCATCATTTTTCTTCGGATGTGTGAAGATCGGGGAATCGAAAAATATGGCCAAATCCAATCTCTCCTCAATGGCACTAACACCTACCACCGTCTCCGAGAAATCTTCTACAATGCCGATGATAAATATAACTCCGGTCTCTTTAACTTTAAAGCAGACCGGCTCACCCCTGAACTTCACTTAGAGGACAAACCGCTTAAAGACATCTTTAAGAATCTCTACTACCCGGAATCTCCTTATGAGTTCTCTGTTCTGGGTGTGGATATCTTAGGCCACGTCTATGAACAGTTTCTGGGAAAAGTAATCAGGCTGACAGAGGGTCATAGGGCAAAGGTTGAAGAAAAACCTGAAGTGAGAAAAGCCGGGGGCGTCTATTACACCCCAACCTATATTGTTGACTATATTGTTAAGAATACGGTCGGAAAATTATGTGATGGTAAAACCCCAAGACAGATCGGGTCTCTTCGCATTCTTGATCCGGCCTGTGGTTCAGGTTCTTTTCTTCTGGGGGCTTATCAGTATTTCCTTGATTATCACCTGAATTGGTATCTCATGCACCACTCAAAAAAGGGAAATGTAGCGCAGGGCTTTAGCTCTGCTCTGAGAGAAATCTATCAGGGTCGAAACGCCAGATCGACGCCACCGACCACCAAATCGACTGCCTGGCGTATGAGTTATACGGGCTTACAGACAAGGAAATCCAAATCGTTGAGCAGGGTAAATAATGGAAGAGAACTTATCAGGACTGGGGGCGGCCCTTGGCAACGGACAAAACTGAGATCAACGCAATCAAGACAAATTAGGTGTGAAAGTCAGGATTTGACTATACAAACATTGTCAAGTGTCATCGTGAGTTCTTCCTGAAATCCGCATTGACAGTTTTTATCAAAGATAGTAGATAATAACCAGAAATCTATTTATCGTTTAAACGTTAGTCCTTTTTCCGAAAAAAGTAACTTTTCAACATTGTGGAGAGTCCGGTACTATTATGATTATAAAAATCCTTTTCTTCGTGTGTTTCTTAAATTTATTTTTGTTGACCGGCTCAGATCCGTTAGGGGCTCAAACCCTAACACTGGAAAATGAATACCTGTATATTGAATTCCAGCAGTCCCTCCCTGCGGTCGATTATTATGTCTTAAAAAGCAACAATCAGGTTATCTACGGGTATTTAGGATACCCCGGGTATGGGGCAGAGATCTTTCACGATGGCGGTTTTTACGGTCTCGCTATGAATGTCGATAGCATCACTAAGGGAAGCGACTGCATTTGCTACCATAATCGAGGCGAGTTTAATTCACAACAAGTCGTGACGTTTGATCTTTGCTATATGCTCTCAGGGAATTCTGTCGAATGGAGTTTCGGCAATGTTCAGGAAAGTCCTGGTTACAAACTGGCTTTTTTTCGGCCGCCAGGGCTGTTGACCGTCCGGGCCGACCAGGGAGGCGCCAAACTGGTTTTCCCTTGGGCTGAGGGGCGCCTGATTGATGTCGCCACGACAACCCCCGGGTATTCCAACGATGCCATGAGCGGTGGGTGGTATCATGCCATGCTCCTGGGCATGTTATACCACCAAGGCGCGCTTGCCATCTGTTCATATGATAACGTGGACATGATGTTGGAGGAGATTGTCTCCGACGATCCGGACAAAGGCCGGTTGGGCGCGATCGGTACATTTTTTTATTACCGAACACCTCCAATTAATTTTGAATTGGCGGGCTTTATCGATATCTTCGATGAGCACACAACTTCATTAAAGGCCAAACTGAGTTTCCTTGGAGACTATGATAAAGATGGGGACATCGACTGGATGGATGGAGCCAAATTCCTGAGGGACCAGGTTCAAGCGGTCCCTGAACCGAGATATGTATCGAGTTGGATCACGAAACTTTGGAGAAATACTGAATTGGACAATATTTTTAACCAATTGAAGACGATCGAGAAGCTCTACCATTTAACCGATCATAATAAAATCTATAGCTACCTGTGTAATTATAATGTGGCAATTCCCTCTATCTTTGGAGTTGAAGGGGAACTTGACCCTCGATGGGCCTCTCCTGAGGATCTGAAGTACGCTTTCGAAACGGCGGAAAAAAAATTCAACACCATCCTGGGCTTTCACGATAACTACTTAGACTATTTCCCCGGCACACCGCGCTATGACCCAGCCCTTCGCGTTGTAGACCCAGATGGAGCTTTTAGGAAGGGAGGCTTACCTGAGGCATATGCAGCAGATCCGTATGAGTATGCGGTGCAAGTCGGCCTTCGGCGAGTCCGAGATACATTGTCACTGTACCCGATAAAGCAATCCCATCACATAGATGCTTTTAACTACTGGCCGGTACATGACCACTCACTGGAGAGCCCCTCGAATAGTGAAAAGAACAGACGCGGGTTAAAACTGATAGTAGATGAATTCAATAAATACGGCGTTAATGTGACCGGAGAAAGTCTCACGGGGTGGTTTGTCGGGCCTGGGGTGGGTTGGTTTTTGCACATCCCAAGAGCACTTGAAGATAATCTTCCGTTTTCCGGAAAAGAGGTTATCCCACTGCTTGAATTTATATACCACGGCAAAACGCTCTACGGTTATTGTGATGGCCGCATATATGGAGGCGACGTAGAAGTACTTCCACCCGAGCAGTTCGATATCTATGCTTATCTGGAACCGTTGCTTCTTGGAGCCAGTTCCGGCGCTCATGTTGCGTGGATACCACCGGATGATCTCGAGATCGATCAGTTTTACTTAATTGACCTCCCCTGGCTGGCCCTGAACCAGCGGTTCATGGAGGACTATATTGTAGATGGAAGCTACCGGAAAATTACGTATGACGACGATACATTTGTAGAAATCGACTATGATAGCAAGACCTACACTGTCCAGGTTGATGGCCGGGTGATCGGTCGCAACTATACCACCTTTTTCCCGAAGAATGAAAACACATTCCTGATCTTTTCACGAGGGGCAAAAACGATCTCAGAGCCCCTGCCTGACCAATGGGGAAACGAAATGATTCTTCTAAAATTGACTGAAAATGGGATCAACCCAAGCGTCCCGTTTCAAGTTACCAATGGCAGAATCACCTTCCAAGCTGAAGCCAATACCCCTTATAAGCTAATGAACTCTTTAGTCCCCGGTCTGTCTGCTATTTATGTTTCTAAAGACGGTTTATGCAGTGGTCATACTCCTTGTTTCCCCAACATCCAGAACGGAATTGCCATGGCCTCTGCCCCCTCCATAATTAAGATCACTCAAGAAACTTATAATGAAAATATCATTCTGGATTTTGACGAAGAGATTACGTTACAGGGTGGATGGGATGCGGATTTTACATCGAATTCATCTTATACCTCTATTAACGGCTCCATCACGATTACCAATGGAACGATGATTATTGAAAATATCCTTTTGCAATAGTGTCAAATAGAACCCAAATTATGGTTATATGGCTATAAGGAGGTCAAAGATGAAAAGAATAGCAAGGGTAAAACGATTGAATCTTGTGGGGAGCTTTAGGCCTGTCGGCTTTTGGGTCGCCATTTTAGTTCTTTTCGTATCTACCTGGGCTTCCGGGGAAGACAGGTTAGTGGTGAAAGATGGCGTGGGTCAGATAAAGTTTATCATAACCCAGGATGGTAAGGTAGGTGTTGGGACATCTACTCCTGCACGGGACCTTGAGGTTGTAGCGCCTGATAATGGGCTTCTTCTCCTCTCGAACACGATAGCGGACAACACGACCAAGGGTTCACGGATGGTCTTGCGCCACTATAACAATGCCCAATTGCCTGTCTACCTGTTTGGGGCAGCCTCGACAGACACTGACAACTTTGTTGCTTTTGGGGGTGGAAACCCCATCGGTAATGCAGCGACCCAGCTTGACCTCTTTACGGCTGAGAATACAACCACACCCGTGGGGACACCACGATTGACCATTATTGGCAATGGGTATGTGGGGATTGGAACCCAGAGCCCTTTTTATCCCTTGGAGATGTCCAGTGGTGCTCATGTGACCACAGGAGGGGTCTGGACCAATGCTTCGAGCAGGGAGTATAAGGATAACATCGAAGCTCTTGCCACGGAGGAGGCTCTTGATACATTGAAGGAGCTTAATCCCGTGAAGTTTGCCTATAAGAAAGATATGACTGAGAAGCACGTAGGTTTCATCGCTGAGGAGGTGCCTGATCTTGTTTCAACAAAGAACAGAAAAGGGTTAAGCTCAATGGACATTGTGGCTGTGCTGGCCAAGGTGGTTCAGGAGCAACAGAAGGTTGCAGAAAGGCAGGAGAAGATTATCTTATCCCTGTCTGAAGAATTAAAGGAGCTCAAAGAGAAAGTGAAGTAATGAAGAATCAATGAATAGGTGATTGGAGGCGAGGCAGGGTTAGAGATGGCCCTGCCTCTTTTGTTGCAAGCTCTGTTCATGCTTGCTTTCTTTCCGTAATGATCAAGGTTATAGGTTAGGTTACTTCGAAGATTGGTAGGTGACATTCGCACCCCCCTTTCTTGTAGACTGCTTCCTCACCAAGGTTAGATTTTGATATAAGTTTGAAGATTTCGACTATTAATAATTAGACTCTATCCTGGAGGACCTCAAACCATTTCAAAACATTCCCACTCGCTGCAAAGACAAAGCCTAAAAGAAGTCAGTTTCACAACCTTCGATCGATCCCATATTTCTTATATAAGAATTAAATAGTTACATTAAAAACATCTTTCATGAAGAACTGACCTTTTCGGTCTTAAAAAAAGAAATTGTAATTATTGGTGCTTATCAAGCCTCCTTTACCTTTTGGCTCAATCATTTGCCCAAATGGCACATTTCTTCTAAATCGCTCCAGCATTTCCTTAACTCTTTTGTTAAGAGATGTGAACTGATTTAATGGTGTTGTAAAGGGACATAAAAAAATTACTGAGTCATTTTTATGGCATGGGACTTGTATAAACAGGAAGGCTAATACAAGTATTCAGCAAAGAAAGGAGGAGAGAAGGTGGAAGACTATTGTGGGATGGTATTGCATAAATGTAAGGATTGCGGGTTTGTTTGGTTTGTGAAAGATGCTGGGTTTGATTATTGTGGGTTTCATTATTGCAGTAGCTTTGGGTGTTCTTATTGCCCCCATTGTGGTGGGAAAAAGTTAGAAGTATGAAAGGTGTTGATGTAATGCAGGCAGAGGTGGCGTAGCACTAATTACAAAAAACAGAAGGAGATTAAAAATGAGAAGGTGTCTATTAGTTTTAATGATGGTATTAGGGTTAACAGGTTGGGCGCTGGCTGATTCACTTGTAGTAGATATTGATGTTGCTCCTGGGGATTTAACGGATGTGAATGTTCTGTACTGGGAAGGCTCGGATAGTAATCCAGCACACAAGGATTTAGGCAATCAATTACTAAACTCAAACGAAACGACAGAAGAAGCATGGCTTGAAGCTCTTTTGGGTAAAGTCTACGATGACCCAAACGTATGGTATGTCAATAGGATTTTGGCGGGAGAAGGTGGTTTAGGGATGGATGATAAAATCCTCACTAACTTCGATCCCGGTTTTACTTGGGATTATGCTGTTGTTAAGTATGATGGCTACTGGGCAGCTTACGAGGATGATGGGGATGGGTTATTGACTATTGGCAGTTTACCAAATGGCATCAGCCACATCACTTTCTTTGACCCACATGGTCATACCACAGTACCAGAGCCAGCTACTATGTTGCTTCTTGGTTCAGGATTGATCTGTCTTGCAGGATATGGGAGGAAAAGGTTCGGAAATAAATGAATGGGGTAATGAGTATTGAGTTTTAAGGTTTGAGTTAACTTAAAATTCAAAACTAAACATTCAAAAATTAAATACAAAGGAGGTAACAGACAAAATTTGAATGTTGAGATATGAATCATTTTAAAATTTAAGAAATGTGTCGAAATGAAATTTGAGGAGGGAAAAGGCAGGGTCAATATTCGATCCTGCCTTTTTGTTTTGGTTGAAACTAGCTTCCTCTTCTAAGGAAGTTGTCAATACTTTTATTGGTAATGCCCTGTTAAAGCTGTAATGGTTGTGGTGTTACTTCAACCCTTTTCCCTTTTCACCTAACCTCTTTTGTTCTACGAGCCTTTTATGCTCAACTTACTTTATACAGGTCGAAAGGATGGTGGAAGTTGACCAAGCTGAATCATGCAAGCCTTCTTGCCTACGAAGTTATACGGTCCTTCTTCCACCACAACCATTTTTGCGATCATGCCCCCTGAGAGAGTACCGTGACAGGGCCGCCTGTATCATCAAACCGCCGTTTATCTCTTAAGAGAGCAAAAATCACTTTGATCAACTTGATCGCTACTGCACAGAGGATCTCTTTCCTTCTGGGCAGCTGCCCAACCCTGTTCTTTGTCCCTAATTTTCTTCCATAATATGTTTTGAAGTAGTGAGTCAGTACCACGACTCTCATGCTCATAAAGAAGAGATACTTCCTCATGAGCCAACGCCCTTTTTTGGAGATGAACTTGCGGCTTACCCAGGAGCCTGAATCGCTCTCCTGAGGATCGTACCCTGCGTACTTGACGATCTGGCGGGCATTATGGAAATGTGCAGGGTCTCCCAGTTCCCCCAAGAAGACTGCAGCAGAAAGAGCCCCTATGCCGGGTATGCTAAGCAGATACGGGGCTGCAGGGATCTCTTTGAGCATGCTTTTCATCTGCTGATCCATGCCCTTGAGAGCCAGAACGGTCCGTTTCACTTCTTCCAGACACATCTGTACCCGATATCTGTCAGCACTGCCAATCGGCCTGAGTCCAATGCTCTTTGTG
>DCVM01000113.1:46867-47388 GCA_002327985.1 Syntrophaceae bacterium UBA2188
TGTCGATGTACTTGCCCTCTCGGGTTATGTTCGTTATGGTTAATGCATCTCTTTGATCGCTTTTGGCTGAGGCGCTCTCATCAAGCTCCCGGTGGTGCTTCAGGGCCGTCGTCCTCACAAACCGAACCTCATAGCCATGCTCTTTTGCAAAGTAAGCAAGCTTCCTCCAGTAATGCCCTGTCGGTTCTATCCCAATGAGAACATCTTTCAACCCATACCGTACTTTCAAATCCTCGACCATCTTCATGAACTGCTCAAACCCCTCACGACTGTTGTATACCTTGGCGCAACTGCCCAATACCTTGCCCTCTTTGTTCATAAACCCCACCGCATGGTAAGCCTTGCCTACATCCACCCCTACCACCAAGGTGGTGTTCCTGATCCTTTGACGCTTCGCTACCTGCTTGTTATAATCCCTTTCGGACATGGCGATCTCTCCTTTCTGTTGTGTTGTTTTTGGATAATTCAACTTTAACAGATGGAGATTACCATGTCCCTCTCTACCTCCTTATAGTAAGCTG
>DCVM01000112.1 GCA_002327985.1 Syntrophaceae bacterium UBA2188
TTGAAGACCTTTTCCCCTGAAGATCCACTCAAATTTGACTTTTTTCTCTGCCACAGGGTAGGAATAGACGCTAAATGTCCGGGCAGGAGAACCCGTGCATGCACTAATCAATGTGTGCTTATTAAAAACTAATACCCAGGATAACTTACCATTGACATCATGATGATGTTTATATTATAAAACAATTAAAGCGGGAATAACTCAGCGGTAGAGTGCAACCTTGCCAAGGTTGAAGTCGCGGGTTCAAATCCCGTTTCCCGCTCCAGAGGGCGGCATAGCCAAGTGGTAAGGCGACGGTCTGCAAAACCGTTATTCACCGGTTCAAATCCGGTTGCCGCCTCCATTCCACTCTTCTCTCATCTGTTTTCATCTTGATACCATTCCACAAACCGCTGAATCCCTTCCTCCATCTTCACCTTGGGTTGATATTTTAACATTTGCTTTGCCTTGGTGATATCCGCATAGGTGACAGAGACATCACCCGGTTGGAGCTCTAACAGTTCGATGTTTGCTTTTGTGCCAAAAGCAGTCTCAATCAGTCGGATCAATTCTTTGAGAGAAGTGGTTTGGGATTCTCCGAGATTATAGACTTCGAATCCCTGATGGTGATGAATCGCACCGAGAATTCCTTCAATCAAGTCATCGATATAAGTGTAGTCTCTGCGGGTGGAACCATCACCATAGATAGGTATTTTTTCACCCTGATCGATTAAACGAGTGAATTTATGGATCGCCATTTCCGGCCTCTGTCTTGGACCATAGGCCGTGAAGATCCGAAGACAAGCAATATTTATTCCATAAAGATAGTGATACGAATAACAGAGAAGTTCCCCTGCTCGCTTGGTGGCTCCATACGGTGAAATCGGTTGAATATCAAGATCCATTTCAGAGAAAGGGACCCTCTGATTCTCTCCATAGACCGAAGAAGAAGACGCAAAGATGAAGTTTTTGATCCCATAGGCTTTACAGGCTTCCAACAGGACGATCGTCCCACGGATATTTACATCCTGGTAGAGGAGAGGGTTGGAGATCGAGGGTCTCACTCCAGCCCTGGCAGCCAGGTGGACAACAACATCAATGGGTTTTTTTTGGAATACCTCGTTAAGATGTTCAGGGTTTCGAATATCCCCTGTGACAAGTTCAAACAGGTCTGGAAATTTGTTTGCAATCGACTCTGTATTTTTGATTTTAATATTGGGATCATAAAAGCTGTCAAAGTTGTCAAGACAGATCACTTTGATCCCATCGCTTAAAAGGTGTTCACAAAGATGGGAACCAATAAATCCTGCTCCACCTGTTACGAGAATGGTGCTCATACCCCACCTGTTTTTTTGTTGAGAGGATATTTTATCAACAGACCAAGACCGAATGCAATGAGAGGGAATGCAAAGATGGTTTTTATCGCCATCGGCACCCCCCAGGTATCTGCGATTACCCCGAGCAGGGTCACTCCGATTCCTCCTGCACTGATGGTAAAGCCGACCATCATTCCCGAGGCCATCCCTAAATTTTGAGGGAGAAGTGCTTGGCCCATTACCGTCGTGAGGGCGAAAGTGGAAATTAACACCATCCCTGCAATCCCCAAAAAGATGAACGACATGAAACCACTGCTATAGTAAAAGAGGAGAAGGAGAGGAAATGATAGGATTAAGCTGGATAATAGGAATTTTTTATGACCCCAACGATCAGCGAGCGGAGCGCCAAGAAGTGTCCCTACAACCCCTGCCATGAGGAAGGTTGAGACAAGTTTTCCTGCGTAGAGCGGATTTCCTTTAAGATAATTAATGTAATAGAAAGGGATATAAGTCACCAACCCAAATTGGACCCATGCCCGAATCGTGGCAATGCTGACGAGCAGTGAGAACGATATCTTTTGGTCCCTGGAAAGGGGTGTCTTGACCTCCTTCTCTTTTTCTCTGTGAAAAGACTCCACAGGAGTCGTCAGCATTGACATGTTGAAGAGCAAAATAATAGCAATGAGGATTCCTGGGATGATGATGCCAAGGGTTCCCTTGAGGCCGAAGGAAGTCACGAGCGTAAGAGCCACTATTGGACCAACGGCAATTCCCAGGTTTCCTCCCACCGCAAAGATCGACATGCCGGTTGCCTTTTTATCGCCGGTGAAAAAGTAAGCTGTCTTGAATCCTTCCGGATGGAAAATGGCAACCCCGATGCCACTCACGATAACACAAATGAGGAGGAGTGAATAATTTGAAATGAGGCCGGTGAGAGATAATCCGAGGCAGGCGATGAAAGGAGCCAGGGGAAGAAACCATCCGATGGGGCGTCGGTCGGAGAGGTGCCCAAAGACAGGCTGAATAATGGAAGAGGTGAGATTTGCGGACAGAAGAATAACCCCTGACGTCGTATAGGAAAGGGTTAACGCCTCCTTGAAATAGGGAAGCAAAGCAGGGAGGGCCCCCTGATTTATATCTGTCATAAAATGAGCAGCGCTGAGAATGGCCAGCGCCTTTTTATTTAATTCCATTGTTCACTCTGTTAAGAATTATCATTCTTCAGCAACTCTTTGTCAATCCTTGCTTAGATAAAATCGAACGGGCCAAGGGGTTAAAAACATTCACAACCATAGACATTTAATCAATTTTTGGATATGATTAGCAAAATGAAATTGGGTTCAAAAGGCGCGGGATTATCTGCTGGCATGCAGTGGGAAATTGAAATTTTAAGGAGAAAAAAATTTTATGAAGATCGCTATTTCAGGGAAGGGTGGGGTTGGGAAGACAACGCTTGCAGGAGTCATGGCCAGAATTTTAGCACATCGAGGTCGGAAGGTACTAGCCATTGATGCAGATCCCGATTCCAACTTAGCTTCGGCGATCGGACTTCCTAAGGATATTCTCGTCAAACTTTCACCCATTGCCTCCATGACTTCCATGATTGAGGAAAGGACCGGAGCTAAAAAGGGATCTTTCGGTGCCATGTTTAAACTCAATCCCAAAGTGGATGACATTCCCGATGAAATGGGAGTGACTTATCAAGGAGTCAGACTCCTTCTATTAGGCTGTATTCCTCAAGGAGGAGGAGGCTGCTTCTGTCCTGAGAATGTCCTCCTGAAAAATCTTGTACGTCATCTTCTGGTCCAGCGGGAGGAGGCCCTGATCATTGATATGGAGGCAGGGTTGGAACATCTCGGTAGAGGGAGCACAGGATATGTGGATGCCCTCATCATTGTTGTGGAACCAGGGCAGAGGGCCATGAATACGGCAAAACAGATTAAAAAATTGGGTGAGGATTTAAATATTAAAAAGACGATGATTGTTGGAAACAAGATCAACTCCGAGGAGGATAAGCGACTCATCGAAGAACAACTTTCAGAGTTTCCCATTTTAGGTCATATGAGCTTTAATCCTAAAGTTCTTCAAGCAGATAGAGAAGGGAAATCACCCTATGACCTTGATGAAAAAATTAAAGGGGAAGTGGAAGCCATCATTAAAGAGTTAGAGAGGAAAATCTAATCCCCGGAATAATGGAATAATGGAATGATGGAATGATGGAATAATGGGCATAAGATTAAACAGAAAAGGTCTTTTGTTCTGTCATGCAATATTCCAATATTCCAGTATTCCAATGTTCCTCTTCTGAGCGAAGCGAAGCTGATGATTCGAACCATTTTTGTCTGGTCCTGTATTGTCGTTGCCACATTGGTGTTAGGTTTTTTGGCCTTGGTCACCTATCCCTTCGATCGGAAGGGGAAAGTAGTCCATCGTTATGCAAGGCTTTGGGGGGGGGTTGCCCTTCTGGCGAACCGAGTCAAGGTCAAGATAGAGGGGATGGATCATCTGAATGGAAAAGGCCCATATATCTTTATGTCCAACCATCAGGGAAGTTATGATATCTTTGCCTTGTTAGGTCGTCTTCCCTACCAGTTTAAGTGGTTGGCCAAGAAGGAGCTTTTTTCCATTCCTTTTTTCGGTTGGACGATGGGTGCAGCAGGTTATATCAGCATTGATCGTGAAGGAACTCGTGAAACAGTAGAGGCCATGAATGTGGCGGTCCAAAAAATTCGAGATGGGATGTCAGTAGTCATCTTCCCTGAGGGGTCAAGAAGTCCGGATGGCTCCATCCAGCCCTTTAAAAAAGGGGGATTCACCCTGGCGATTAAGTCAAAGGTTCCTATCGTCCCCATTTCGATCAGTGGAAGCCGAGACATCATGCCCAAGGATAAACTGACTGCCGTACCTGGGGAGATTCGAATGTTTTTGGATCATCCGATCGAAACCCAGCATTGTTCTTCAAAGGACAGGGAACTTTTGATGAAGAAAGTCAGGGAGACGATTTCCAAAAATTTTAAGTTGATCTCTCAAAAATGATAACTCCTTAATCTCCCCTCACCCCAACCCTCTCCCGTCAAGGGAGAGGGGAGTTTTAAAGCGAGGAGAAAGTGTGATCGAGGATTCCATCAAAGAAAAATTGAAGCATGAGATCGTCGGGATTCTTCTAATCGCCGTGGGTGTTTTTCTCTTTCTGAGTTTGGTTTCTTATGATCCCATGGACCCTTCTTTCTTTTCCTACACCTCCTCGAAGGTCAAGGAAATTCATAATTGGATGGGGATCGTTGGGGCTTATATTTCTGGCTTTCTCTTCCTGGGATTCGGTTTTCCTTCTTTTCTGATTTCCTTTGTCCTGATTGTTTTTGCCTTCAGTTTCATTTTTCGCTGGGAGTGGAAATACCTGTCTTTGAAAATAACCGGTTGGGCGGTCATCCTGCTTACCACCTCCTCCTTTTTTGGTTTATGGCTAAGCCCTTTTCGAATTTATAAGCAGGATTTATTGATGGGAGGGTTTATCGGAGAAATATGTTCGAAAAACCTTGTCCGTTATTTTAATCGTCCAGGGGCAACCATCCTTTTATCGCTGGTCTTAATCCTTGCCTTCGTTCTGGGGACAGGCATTTCCTTCATCTCCCTCGTCAAATATTTAGGGGAGGTCGTTCAAAAACTGATTGAAAAAATCGGTACGTTCAAAATGGTCAGAAAGGAAGGTGCGGAGAGAGAAAAGAAGCTGGGGAAGAAAAAACAGGAGAAAAAGGAGGAGAAAGAAATCACCCCCACGGTGGTCGTAGAAAAGCCATCGGCTCCTCCCAAGAAAGAGGAGGTGGCCAAACAAGAGGCCTTTGAATTTTTAGAGTCCTCTAAAACTTTCCAGCTTCCCCCCATTTCTTTACTCGAAGCCGAGGTGGAGAAGAGACAGAAGATTGACCGGGAGAGTTTGATCATGAACTCTCGCATTTTGGAGAAAAAACTTTTGGATTACGGAGTAGAGGGAAAGGTGGTTGAAGTCAGACCCGGTCCTGTGATCACGGTTTATGAGTTCGAGCCAGCTCCTGGGGTCAAAGTCAGCCGGATTGTCAACTTAGCGGATGATCTAGCCCTGGCTTTGAGTGCTCTTTCGATCCGTATCGTCGCTCCCATTCCTGGTAAGGCGGTTGTGGGGATTGAAGTTCCAAACATCAATCGGGAGACCGTCTATCTCAAAGAAACCATCGACTCCGATTCTTTTCGAGCCTTTAAATCGAAACTCTCCTTTGGACTCGGAAAGAATATCGCAGGAGAACCCTTTGTGGTGGATCTTGCAAGAATGCCCCATCTCCTGGTTGCCGGATCAACCGGCTCAGGGAAAAGCGTTTCCATCAATGCCATGATCTGCAGCATTCTTTTCAAGGCTACCCCAGAAGAAGTCCGGTTCCTCATGATCGATCCAAAGATGCTGGAGCTTTCGGATTATGAGGGTATTCCGCACCTGCTTCTTCCTGTGGTGACCCACCCGAAAAAGGCCGCCATAGCCCTCAAATGGTTGGTGGATGAGATGGAGCGTAGGTATACGGTTTTAGCTGAAAAAGGGGTAAGAAACATTGAACATTATCATCAGAGGATGGAGAAGGAACTGAAGGAGAAGGGGAAGGTCTATAAACGGAAGGGAGATGTCTTAGAGGGAGACGAAGAAAGACCAACCGAACCCATGGAAAGGCTCCCCTATATTTTGGTGGTCATTGATGAATTGGCAGACCTGATGATGATTTCATCGAGAGAGGTGGAAGAGGCCATCACCCGACTGGCTCAGATGGCGCGGGCGGTGGGCATCCATCTCGTCCTGGCTACCCAACGGCCTTCTGTGGATGTGCTCACCGGAATTATTAAAGCAAACTTTCCAGCACGGATATCTTTTCAAGTTACCTCTAAGGTAGACTCCCGAACTATCCTTGACACCATCGGTGCCGAACACCTTCTTGGGTCGGGTGATATGCTCTTTCTCCCTCCTGGCAGCTCGAAACTGATTCGCCTTCATGGGGCTTTCGTCTCCAGTCAGGAAATTAAGCGGATTGTCGAATTCTGGAAAAGGCAGGGGAAACCTTGTTATTTGGACCCCTCCATTCTCACTGAGGGAAAGAAAGAAAAAGAGGGGGGAGGTGGAGAGGAGGATGAATACGACGAGAAATATGACGAAGCGGTGGCTTTTGTCTCCGATACTGGACAGGCATCTATTTCCCTTATCCAGAGACGATTTCGAATCGGTTACAATCGGGCCGCCCGCATCATCGAAAAGATGGAAGAGGAGGGGGTGGTGGGTCCCTCGGATGGGGTCAAACCCAGAGAGGTTTTGGTAAAGAAGATTGAACCATAAGATTTCTGAAAAAGCACAGAAATCTTTGATTCCAGTGATTAAAATTATGATGACACCGATTAAGATCAGAGAGCTCTAATAATTTTTTCAGAGTTCTCAACATAAACGAGGAACCATAACTTTTGAAAACGAGAGGGTGACGAGGATGAGAACATTATCTTTATTGATCTTTTCTGCTTTGATGCTATTTCAACTGATTTTCAATCCGGTGGCTTTATGCATAACCGGTCAAGAGGTGTTGAATGAAGTCCAGAAACAATATGAAAAAACAAACGACTTCGAAGCGAATTTCATTCAGGAGTATATTGGAAAGGTGATGAGGCAACCTAATAAGGGAGAGGGAAAGGTCTATTTCAAAAAGAAAGGGATGATGCGGTGGGATTATACGGTTCCAAACCAGAAGCTCCTTTCGGATGGTCGCCACTTCTGGTACTATCATCCTGAAGAGAAGCAGGTTTTCGTTTCAGAGGTCTCAAAAGTCCTCAAAGAAAAAACGCCCCTGGCGTTCTTGGCCGGAGAAGGAAATATTAGTCGAGACTTTAACGTCCTTAATCTGAATGAATCCGTCTCTGCCAAAGAGGATCACTATGTCATGGAGGTGGCCCCGAAGGAACCCCTCGCCAATTTGTCAAAGTTGATTTTGACGGTTGATAAAAAGAGTTATACTATCCTTCAAGTCGATGTCTTCGATGGAATGGGAAATATGACTCGAACCCGTTTCATCAATATCAAAATCAATACCGGACTCCCCAACAGCTTTTTTCAATTTACTATTCCCCCTGGGACAGAAGTCATCAAGATGCAAGAATCCTCGTCACCCCCAGGTAAAAAGGAGACCAAATAATTTGGCCAACATACCGTGGGGCAGGTTTAATACCGGAAGGGCGGAATCCGAAGGGGCTGGTATGGTTGAATTGGTTGTCATGCTGAATTCCTTTCAGCATCTCATGAGATTCTGAACCAAGTTCAGGATGACATTTCTGATAGGATTTGTTTCGGATCGATTCCTGCGGAATGCTTCGCGCGATATTCAGATTTCGGATTTAACTTGGTTCCGCTATGCCTCTGTTCAAGACCAATGCCATTGTGATTCGTTCTCTGAACTATGGTGAATCCGACAAGATCATTACCTTCTTCACAACAGATTTTGGAAGACTCAAAGGGATCGCCAAGGGGGCGAGAAGGAGCCGGAAGCGATTTCAGAATGCCCTGGGCCTTTTTTCTCATCTTCGGCTCATCTTTTTCGATAAGGAAGGAATGGGGTTGGTGAGGGCCGAGAGTTGCGATATCCTCCACTCGTTTCCCAAGATCAAAGAAGACCTAAAAAAGATTCTTTATGGAAACTATTATCTTGAATTGGTCAACGAAATGGCCGGAGAGCGGGAGGAAAATCGGGAGGCCTTCGAGCTTCTTCTTTCCTTCTTATCCAACCTTGAAAGCACGGAGCCACAAGAGGAGCAATTGAGGCTCTTTGAAATCAGGATGCTATCCCTTTTCGGTTATCACCCCAATATGAAAAGGTGTGAATTGTGTAAAAGGGACTGGGAGGATCTGAAAGAGTGTCCCACCGTCTTTTTCTCGTTTGAAAAAGGAACGATGGTCTGTGAAAGGTGTTCGAAGGCGTGGAATCATCTCGTCCCTTTCTCCTTGGGAACAGCCAGATTAATAGAGAAAGTTTCTCAGTTGGAATTGCCCAAGATTCAAAGACTGAGATTCACCCTTCAAGCCTTATCCGAGAGCCGAGAGATTCTCCCTAAGTTTATTAATTACCAGTTGGGGAAGGAGATGAAGTCGTTGAAAGCGCTGAGGGGGATTGAGGCGAACCTTAGTAGCCACCTTCCCCTCTCTCCTGGCGGGAGAGGGACAGGGTGAGGGGGCGACAATTAAAACACCCCCACCCGTACCCTCCCCCATCAAGGGGGAGAGAAATTTTTTTGTAGGTTGACATGCAAGAGCTAAAAGTGCTAAACCCTTTCCCATTACACGGTAGCGTCAAGGAGAAACAATGAATTTCCAGGAATTGATTTTCTCACTGGAGCGATTCTGGGCGGATCAAGGGTGTGTGATTCAGCAACCCTACGATACAGAGGTGGGGGCTGGGACATTTCATCCAGCCACCTTTCTCCGGTCCTTAGGTCCTGAACCATGGAAGGTGGCCTACGTGGAGCCTTCTCGCCGTCCTACCGATGGGCGATATGGTGAGAATCCCAACCGGCTTCAGCACTATTATCAATATCAGGTCATCATGAAACCGTCGCCCCTGGAGATTCAAAAGATTTATCTGAATAGTTTAAATTCCTTTGGAATCGATCCCCTGGAGCATGATATTCGATTTGTGGAAGATGATTGGGAGTCTCCCACGCTGGGCGCATGGGGATTAGGTTGGGAGGTCTGGTTGGACGGAATGGAGATTACCCAGTTCACCTATTTTCAGCAAGCGGGTGGCATTGAATTGAATCCTATCCCCGTTGAGATCACCTATGGGATCGAAAGAATTGCCATGTATCTACAGGGTGTGGATAATGTTTATGATCTGCAATGGGCAACAGGGGTGAAATATGGTGATGTCCATCATCGGGGAGAAGTCGAATTTTCACAGTATAATTTTGAAGAAGCTGATGTAGAGATGCTCTTTCGGCTTTTTGATATGTATGAAAAAGAATCAAAAAAATTAGTGGAGAAGGGGTTAATTCTTCCGGCTTACGACTATTGTTTAAAGACTTCCCATATCTTTAATCTTCTGGATGCCCGGGGCGCGATCAGCGTGACCGAGAGGGTTGGGTACATCCTGAGAGTGAGAACGTTGGCAAGGCTCTGCGCAGAGGGTTATCTCAAACAGAGAGAAGAGATGGGATTCCCATTGTTAAAAAATCAATGATCAATGGTCAATTAGCAATTAGCAATGATCAATGACTGATAACTAATGAACAAGGACTAAGGACAAGTGACCATTTAACGCTGACCAATGACCAATTATCAATGGTCAGTAATCTATAACCACTGGCAACTGACAAAGGACTACTGACTGCTTACAAAGGACCAGGCATGAAAGAACTCTTATTGGAAATTGGGACAGAGGAGATTCCGGCCGGGTTTATTCCGCAGGCCATGATAGATTTGGAATCCCTTGCCCAAAAAGAGCTGGAGGCGAGCCGGATCGATTTCAACGGTATAAAAACTCATGGGACTCCCAGACGTCTTGTCTTGGTCATAGAATCCGTCTTAGAAAAACAGAGGGATGAGGAAACAAGAAAGATAGGCCCTTCGAAACAAGCTGCCTTTGATGAAAAAGGGAATCCTACTAAAGCAGCCATTGGTTTTGCCAAGGGTCAGTCTGTTCCTGTCGAATCCCTGACGCTGATTCAAACAGAAAAGGGAGAATATGTCTGCGCGGTGAAAAAAGAACCAGGGAGGTTGACCTCTGAACTCCTTTCCTCTCTTCTTCCCAAATGGATCCTTTCCATTCCCTTTCAGAAGTCAATGAGATGGGCAGATGTCCCCATTCGTTTTGTCAGACCCATTCACTGGATATTGGCTCTCTTCGGAGAAGAAGTGGTTCCTTTTGAAGTGGGAAATATTCGAAGCGGGAATGTGACCTATGGCCATCGCTTCATGCATTCCGGTCCTATTCCAGTGAAGGATTTCAAATCCTATCTTCAAAAAACAAGAGAGGCCTTGGTCATCGTTGATCCTTTGGAGCGAAAGAAAAGAATTGAAGATGAGATGATTCGAGAAGGGGCTAAGGTTTCGGGAAGAGTCGTAAAAGATGAAGAAATCCTCAACGAGGTCAATTTTTTGGTGGAGTACCCTGTGGCCTTCTGCGGAACTTTTGACCATCATTTTCTCTCGCTCCCCCGGGAGATCCTCATCCATTCCATGAAGGAGCACCAGAGATATTTTCCCGTGCTGGATGACCATGGGAGTTTGCTTCCCCATTTTGTCTGCATCAGCAATATCCAACCCAAGAACCGGGACCTGGTGGTGAAGGGAAACGAAAAGGTCCTCAGGGCCAGGCTCTCGGATGCAGCTTTCTTCTTTGAGGATGATCTCAAAATCTCTCTGGAGAAAAGAGTCGAACAATTAAAGAAGGTGGTTTTCCAGGCAAAACTGGGGACGTCTTATGAGAAAGTGATGCGGTTTAGGGAACTGGCTTTATGGATGGCAGAGCGAATCGATCCAAAATGGCGAGAAGCCGTTGAAAGAACCACTCTCTTGTGCAAAGCCGATCTGGTGACCGGAATGGTTGGCGAGTTTCCGAAACTTCAGGGGATTGTTGGAAGGGAGTATGCGCGTTTATCCCAAGAAAAGCCAGAGGTGGCAGAGGCCATTTATGAACACTATCTTCCTAATTTCGCGGGAGACCGATTACCTTCTACTCCGGTTGGAGATATCGTCAGCATCGCTGATAAAATGGATACCATCGTGGGTTGTTTTGGGGTGGGTCTCGTACCCACTGGGACAGCCGATCCTTTCGGATTGAGGCGACAGGCATTGGGAATTCTTCGGATCATCCTTGAGAAAAAATATTCCATTTCCTTGAGGGGATTGATTGAGGAGAGCGAAAAGCAGTTGAAAGAAAAGATGGAACGTCCTATTGAACAAGTGAAAGAGGAGGTTTTAGATTTCTTTCGAGTCCGTTATCAAAACTTCCTTTTGGATAAAGGATATCCCTTTGACGTGATTGAAGCCGTGATCTCAAAGACTTTTGATGAATTACTGGATATACAGCACCGCATCGATGCCTTGAGGGCAGCAAGGGAATGGAAGGATTTCGAGTCTATCGTCATTGGATTTAAGAGAGCGATGAACATTCTAAAGGGATTAGTTTCGAGGGGGAAGATCAACCCTCCGCTCTTTTCCGAACCTGTGGAGAAGCACCTCTACCAATCCTTCCTCGAGGCCAAGGAGAAAATTGCTCCTCTTCTTAATCAAAGAGATTATGAGGCTGTCCTTCTTGAAATGACTCACATGAAGAAGCCGATCGATGATTTCTTTGATGGAGTCATGGTGATGGTTGAAGATGAGGAGGTCCGGAATAATCGCCTTGCCCTCTTGGATGAGATCGGAAAACTCTTCCTGAGAATCGCCGACTTCTCAAAACTCAGCTGACCGAATTTGCCTTTTCAAACAGATCATAGGATGTCATAATGGTTTAATGAAAAAGAGTTGGGAGGAAGAATATTCCATCTCATTTTATGAGGTGGATACAAAGAATGAAGTGTTCTTGCCGGTCCTCTGGAGTTTGATGCAGGAGACGGCGTGGCATCATGCCGATCATCTGCGGGTGGGTTATTCTGATTTGGGGGAACGTCAGTATTTTTGGGTTTTATCCCGTCTGTCCATTCAAATGAAAGGATATCCACAGTGGGGAGATCAAATAAAAATCAAGACCTGGCTTACAGGAATAGGACGCCTCTTCGCCCTCCGTCATTTTTCAGTGGCTGCCTCAACAGGAAACATCCTTGGGACAGCACAAAGCGCCTGGCTGGTCCTTGACCTGAAGCATCGCAAACCTCAAAAGATTGAACCCATCTTTAAACATCTTCTGCACCTGTTCGATGAAATGCCATCCGCTGAAGAGCCTGAGAAGCTTCCTCCCTCTGTTCCGTCTGAGATAGAAAAGTCTTACGCGGTTCGTTACAGCGATATTGATATGCATCATCATGTGAACAACAT